>CAZYTS010000257.1:0-4337 GCA_964649855.1 uncultured Gemmatimonadaceae bacterium | reverse complement strand
TTCTGAAGCCGGCGCGTCTTCCCAACCAAGTTCGCCGCCAAAGTCGGACCTCTGGCGTTGCACCCTGACCGTTATCTGCGTAGGCTTGCTGACCACACCAGGTGGATGTGGCTCCACCCGCAATGAAGGGTTTGGCCCCGCAGGTGCCACGCCAGAGACCGTGACGCGCAACGTTCCTGGTGCGTATGGATCGCTCGAAACGACCGCCGAGCGATCAGGTGTGAGCTGCGCAAAGTCAGCCAGCGCCACTCTCGATAGTTTGACGTCCTTGATGGCGTATGGCTGATAGCGCGCCAGCGCCAGGCGAATAAACGCGCCATAGGTGGGGCTCGGTACATCCACCGTGAGATCACAATACCACAATCCGCGCTCCTTGTCGTAGTCCACATGGAAAGCAGCAACGTCTACGAGACCGGGCTGGATTCCCGCAATTCCTGCCTTCCGTTCTTCCAGCGACAACGCGGACTCCGTGTAAGCAGCATCAGGAAAATTCCACTGGCGTGGTGCCTGAGCCATCGGAGCACTCTTCCAGATGGGATCCTGTCCCCACTGCGTGATCAACGCCTTCCACTCTTCCCGCACTTCGTTGGTCAGATTAAGACCACTCGGCGCGAGTACCACAGCCAGCTTTTCATCATCGCCCGACGAGTACCATGGACGGTCGAGGTACACTCGCAGGCCTCCACCAAACCTTACGCTGCGCTTGACGTTCGTTGAATGTTCGCGCTGCCAGCCGAATGTAGGTACCACGTACCGTATGGAAGGTGACGCAGGCCTTGCCGACGCCGGTACATGTACCTTCGTTTCTTCGCCGGTGCGCGTGAAATCGAGCTCTTGATCGAAATACTCGCGGTAACGTGACGTAGCAAGCGCCTTGTAGTTAACAACGTGGTGTTTCGTATCCCCCAATTGGTGCCTTGGGGCCGCATCATTGAACTGCTGAACACCTTCCACCTTGCTGCCAAGCTGGTCACCATAGCGCAGAAACTGAATGGTGTCTTCTTCGGAGTCATAGCGACCAACCAGCCGATACGCTTTGCCGGGAGCGCGTAGAGCCTGAGTGCTGGTATTGGGGAGTGGGAGCTCGTCGATCGTCTTTGAGAAGCTCTTCTTGCCTGGTCCATTGTCGTCTTCAGGATCGTCCACCGAATCGGTCCATGCGGCCAGGATTTCCACCTTGGCGGTGCTGGAGCCGTGCACCTTGAGTCCGCCGAGTAAATAGGCGTCTGTGCTGTTGAGGCGGCGCCACCCGGTTATTGCTGCGTTCTCTTCGGAGGCCGTTGGATACACCTCGGGCATTGTGAGGAGAGGGTCTGCCGGCCACTGAGCGGGGTCGGCTCGCCGTACCGTGATCGGCACAAACTGAGGAATGCTGACAGGTTGCTGCACCGCGTGCACCAGCTTGATGTTGCGCGGTGGAGTGATCATCCAGTGACCGCCTTCGACCGATCTCTGCAGGATGTGGGCGACGATATCAGCGTTGGAGGTGAGGTGCTGTTGCACAGGAAGAAAGATCGTGCCTATTTCGATTCCCTCGCGAATCCACTGCCACACTCCCATGAGCTTAAGGTCTTCCGGATTGACGTAGGAACTCAGGAGAACCGTCTTTGCAGATCCCTTTGGGAGGTAGGTTGTGAGCACACGGTTGTCGGCGTCCCACACCGGCGGCCCCTCTCCTTCTTCGAGGACAAAGCGGAAGGGAAGCGTCTCGCGCCAATCCTCCTCGCCCGCATAGCCGACCAGAGTTGCCGTTCCAGGCCGCGGATTGGGATCTCCCAGAGGCTCGTAAGGCACCGGTGCCGTACCGGTCGACGCCGGTGCAGGGGCCACGTTGCCGCGCGTTCGATCTCCGGAACCTGGCAAATTCCTGAAGGCCGCGCCGCGTGCAAGTACATCAGGAAGGTAGGGAAGGCCTGCGAGCTTCTCGTCAGGCACCAGTGGAATCGTTCGGTTGTCTTCTCCCGCAAGCTTGAAGGGTGTAGATTGCGGAAAGTCCCCCTGATCGAGTTCAGAGAGCAGCGTCCACATTGCGGGACTCCCGTTGAGACGTCCGCTGGAGTCGTCGAGCATCCCCATCTGTTCGCCCAACTCTACGCTGCAGCGCGGGGGTGCAATGTGGCGATCGTTGGCCGTAAGGTCGGGAGCTATTCCGTCGTTGGCCACACCTTCGTTGTGCGTACGGATGACGATGCGGTTGATCGAGCCACCCTTAAGGGTCACCGCGTCCGTGCTGCGGGCAATCACTACCGGAGATGGTACCGGCTGGAAGCGGAGGTATGGTAACCCTTCAGGACGTAGCGGGAGCCCGAGAATCGTTCCAAGGAAGTCAGCCAGCTGTGTATCCAGGGCAAGGCCATTACCTGCGAGATCGACTAGTCGCACCCGCAATCTGTAGGCATGCCCAAAACGTAGTGCTGGGAGCGAACCTCGAGCCACGCGATACTCCGGTCGCACCTCGAACGACGACACCACCGGATCGACCTCATAAGCCGGATCATCGTCCACTGGAACTGCCTTTAAGGGATCTCCATAGCGACTCAACCCCTTGCCCGGCATTGGTGCACTGAGGCTCCATCCTCCCCATCGCGCAACCGCTTCGTGGAGGTAGATGTCGGTTGACGCCTGCGTACCGTCGTCGACAGATGGAGTGGTTGCGGCGAGTTGGACAAAGCCCTCTTCAAGTATCGTTTCCTGCGGATCCTTGGGAAGGCGGATGTTCTTAAGCAGGTACGCTGCTTCTCGCTGGTGCAGTGAGCGCCACGCGCCCGTTGTGCTGTCCCAAATGTCCAGACGATAGCCACGAACGAGGTCCTCAGCGTAGAAGCGTGTGTCTGCGTTTGGTGGCACATTGGCGTCGGTCGCTGCTTCATTGGCCTTGGTGGACTGCTGAATGCTTCGGAGCAAGGCGAGCGCGCGTTCGTCCGCAAAGAGGGTAAAGCCAGCGCTCCTCAGGGTCGCGAGCGACGAGGTATCGTCGAAGCCCTCTTCGTCTTCGGGAACCATGCGACGATCGTAGGGCTTGCCCACCACAGTTTCGGCGAGCCCGATGGCCTTAAAGAGCCCGCCGTCTACGTCGACCTGTGCCATGCCATATCGGTTTGCTGGGAGCGCGAGCATGCCCGCTATGGTGGCCAGCCCCTCACCCTCCGTGACGCGGGGAGCGGTAAAGAACACACGCTGGCCGCTGTTGTCTGCGGCATGTATGTATGCCACCGACTGTTTGGGGATCGCTGGTACTGTCGTCCAGTCTGTTCCAAATTCGGCGCTAACTATAGATAGCGTGCCGTATGGTACTAACGCCGTAGCTACAAATGAGGCTGGCAGCTCTACGTCAAAGGCAAGCCCCAGCGCGCGCTGCACCGGCCGATAGGCATTGAGCGACGAGAGTGCCTGATGAAAGTCCAGCAGATTGGCGAGGTCGCTAGGATCCTCGTCGAGTGGAGGTGCCACTGGAGGGTGATAGAAGGTGGCAAATGGTTCCGCGATCATCGACTTTATGCTGCCCGCGTTGGCCTGGCCAAGGCCGACAGGTACGGTACCGTCGGCAGCGATCGTAGCGGGGTCTGCTCCTGCAAGAGGTCCGCGTCTCCTGCTGGCCGAATCGAATGTGCGGCCGTGCGCTGCGCGTAGCTTGTCTGCATGAGCCGGATCCCAGTTCACATCCAGGCCGGCCAGCAACTGTTCCAGCGGTGTGCTCTGATCACCACGACTCCATCCCTCCAGCGCCGGGTGAATTATCCCGGTGGTCATGTAAATGGACTTTAGAAGCGAAAGTCCCATTCGATATGAAAACGACATAACTCGCTGGTCGCTCATATCTGGAAACACAAAGGGCTTCACCGGTGTGCTCTCGCTAAACACCTCCGCCCACGCCTCTGGAAGCAGCTGTTCAACAGGCAGGGCTACGTCGAGCGTTTGACCGTTACACTCAAATCGTACCTTGAGTCCGAATTCCTTTATCAGTTTCGTCCAGGAAAGCCAGTCCGGGAACTCGCCCAGCTTGCTACCACCACTCAAGCGCGGAGAGACAAGCACCGAAACGGGCAGCGTGCCGTTTGAAGTGACGGCTACTGAAGGAATGGGAGTGAATATGACCGTATGTGAAGTTGCCATCGTATCACCGGTTCAGATAGAGCTCGTAGGAGTGCAGAATCAGGCAAACGCCTCTGCGTATTCAGACCAAAGGTCGGGAACAGGGAGCATGTGGTGAAAGAACGGGTCGCCACCGTCCTTGCCAAAGCGTCTCTCGACTGAGAGCTCGACCGTGGCACTGAAAAAGAGAACCTCCACGCACACGGTGAGCGTGGCGCGACCGCTAGCCTTCCCGTCACTATACG
>CAZYTS010000256.1:0-4362 GCA_964649855.1 uncultured Gemmatimonadaceae bacterium | reverse complement strand
GCCTTATGCGCTCCTTGATCCGTTCCTTCTGGAGGAAGGTGCTGCCCAGGCGTACCTCGGCGACGGCCCCCGACTCCCGGCGCAACGCCGCTGCTATCCGGACGCCTGTCCGAAGAATCATTGCAAGGCCTGTGTACGCCGCCACGTCCGCAACATTGAGAACCAGGCTGTGCCCCGGTCTCCAGTTTACCGCTATAAAGTCCATTACGCCGGGCGGCGGCAGGAGGAGCGAAGCCAGATTGCCGACAGCCGCGCCCATGATGAGGCCGAGGGCCCGAGGTGCGCTGCTATCAATGCTTGAAAGATCCCGAGTCACGGGAATGATGAAGGCAATCGTGCCTACCGTGAGTGCCAGATTCAGGTACCAGGTGTATGCGCCGAACGACAGGCCAAATGCAGTACCGTGGTTGTGAATCACAGCCATCGAGATCCAATCGTTGACCCGGACGGGGTTGCCAGCCCAGAGGATCGACGCCAGCCACTTGGTGGCCAGGTCACCCGCGGCCACCAGAGCTGCAACCTTTACGAGCTTGCTGAGCGAAACCGACCTTTTGATCACGAAGTCTCCCGTCTCACGAATTGAGTGAGGAACGTCTTCACGACTCGAACACCAGCGAGTCGACCCTCGGCTCGCACAATGTAGCCGTGCACTCTGGCGTTCAACTCTGAGAAAGGCAGGCAGTGTGCCAGAAACGCCAAACGAGAGGTCTCCGGTGCCATCGCGCGGGTCGCCGTGCGGAGAGACGGCGGACGATTTGACCGACCTTGCGGCTTTCCGCGGGCATTGCGAGCAAGGAAAGCAGGCTGAGGCTGACTTGAGCCACCGTGACCCACCATTCCCGCGATGACTGGTGGGTCGAGGCGCAGCGTAGATTCCTACTTGCGAGCCGCTGTCCGTTGCGCCCCCGCGACAGGATGCTGCGCCAGGAACATCGGCCAGACCGAGCAGGCCCTTACTGGAGCGAGTCCAGTTTTGCCTTGTAGCGAGCGTTGGTGGGTACGGCGTCGACGAGCTGCTGCATGAACACACGGGCCGAGTCGCGGTGACCGGCTGCGGCGAGCACGTCCACCTTGAGCAGGGTCAGATTTCGCGAGTTGCGTACGTCTGACTCGGCGGGCGCAATCGAATCGATGGCAGCGCGTGCGGCTGCAGCGTCGTGTTTGTCTCGCAACAACGATTCCGCAGCCAGAATCTGCACTGAAATGTCTTCGGGAAAGCGGGTCTTGAGTTCCTGGAAGAGTCGTGCGGCGTCTTCGCCCCTTCCCTGCTGACGGTCCTGCAAGGCCTGGTTATAGAGTCCGGCAAGGAGGAGCCTGTTTACGTCGGCGGGATCACCGGAGCGTATTCCTACGCCGCCCGCGTGCGAGTAGACGATCTTTCCGCCGAGTTCTCCGGTCTGGTAAACGGCAAAGAGTCCTCCAAGACCGATTGCAGCGCTGGCCGCGCGTATCATGCGGCGTCTTGGGTCAGATGTGACGAGAGCAAGGAGTTCAATACCAGTGACGGCCAGAAAGATGTTTCTGGTTCGCTCTCCCCAGTGTTCGTGGTCTTCGACCATGGGTCGCGCACCGGGTAGGCGTTCTACTGGGCCGTGCGCGTCGTCGCCGCTACGAACGGCGGCGACCGAGGCAAGGGTTCCGAGGATCAGCAAGGTGACTGCAGCAGCGTCCATCCACGAGCGTTTGGACAGGATTCCAACGACTCGCAGCGGCACTCCTACGACGAGCAGAGCGACGACGAAGTGGACTACTTGCGGGTGGAAGACGCCGATGTCTGGCATAGTTGGTAGAAATTGGGGAATGCTCTGAGGTCCGGTCGGGCGGTCGGTGGGACTGGAACGAAGGCTTTACGAAGCTATGCGCAAAAACGCCCCGTTGGTATTGGGGCGTTTTACGGACAGGGCGGGATTCGAACCCGCGAGTGAGTTGCCCCACCACACGCTTTCCAGGCGTGCGCCTTAAGCCACTCGGCCACCTGTCCCCGATGCGAGCCGACAACACAGTCGAGCGGACGCCGACCGTGACGGTGCCCATTCCACTCCCCCGCTCCCACCCAGAACACGGACAGGGTGGGATTCGAACCCACGATACCGTTGCCGGTATACCGGTTTTCGAGACCGGCTCCTTCAGCCACTCGGACACCTGTCCACGGGAGCCGTGAAAGGTAAGGGGGCAACGTTATACGGGTCAACGCTTTGGCGATCAGCCACGAGGTGAGGCCGCTCTCAGCTGCACGCGATCAAAGAACTGCGTGAGAAGCGCACCACACTCCTCTGCCCTCACCCCAGCCTCCACCTCCGGTCGATGATTGAGCCGGTGATGCCGCAATAGATCCTCCACCGACCCCGACATCCCCGCCTTTTCATCCCAGGCCCCAAAGACTACACGCCCCATGCGCGAAAGAACAATCGCCCCTGCACACATCGCGCATGGCTCTAACGTGACATAAATCGTGCAGCCCCCCAATCGCCAGGTACCCAACGATTCCGCCGCAGCCCTTATGGCCAGTACCTCCGCGTGAGCCGTGGGATCCTGGTCGCGCTCGGTGCGATTTGCGCCTTCTCCAATGATCCGCTCGTTCTGCACCACAACCGCTCCAACAGGAACATCTCCCTGACGCGCAGCCTCGCGCGCCAGGGAGATCGCATATTCCATCCAAACGTCGTCTGACTTACGCGGCATTACCCGCGCCGACCGCTTCCTGCGCACTCTCAAACACTATTCCGCCGTCTGGTCCAACTGTCGCGAGAATATGATCGCCGTCGGCAAACTTGCCCTCCAGAATCGCCATCGCAAGCGGGTTCTGAAGCAGGCGCTGAATTGCGCGCTTCAAAGGCCTCGCACCAAACGCGGGATCATAACCCTCCTCCACAACCAGAGCGCGCGCCTCAGGGGTCAGTTCCAGCGTCATCTTGCGCTCTGTCAAAAGAGCACGGAGCCTGGCCAGCTGCAGATCCACGATATGATCGATCTGATCCCTGCCTAACGGCTTGAAGACCACGACGTCATCAACGCGATTGAGGAACTCGGGCTTGAAGTGCTGACGCAGCGCGCCGGTCACCTGCTTTTCGACCTCTGCCCAGTCTCCACCCGTATGCTCCAGAATGTACGCCGAGCCAATGTTCGACGTCATGATGATCACAACATTCCTGAAATCCACAGTGCGACCCTGAGAGTCGGTGAGACGGCCGTCATCCAGAATCTGCAACAAAATGTTGAACACATCTGTGTGCGCCTTCTCGATCTCGTCAAAGAGCACAACCTGATACGGTCGGCGCCTCACGGCCTCGGTGAGCTGTCCACCTTCCTCGTAGCCCACGTATCCCGGAGGTGCACCTATCAAACGTGCGACGGCGTGCTTCTCCATGTACTCGGACATGTCGATGCGTACCATCGCGTGCTCGTCGTCAAACAAAAACTCCGCAAGCGCTCGTGCCGTCTCCGTTTTACCCACTCCCGTAGGCCCTAAAAAGATGAAGGACCCGATAGGACGGTTGGGATCCTGGAGTCCGGCGCGCGAACGCCGCACAGCATTAGATACCGCCTCTACAGCTTCTTCCTGACCAATGACCCGCTTGCCCAACTCGGCTTCGAGCTTGGTGAGCCGCTCGCGTTCGCTCTCCAGCATGCGCGTCACCGGTATCCCGGTCCAGCGCGACACAACCTCAGCGATGTCGTCGGCGGTCACCTCTTCTTTCAAGAAGCGGCGCCCGCCGTCCTGTCGCGAAGCAAGCTGCGCCTCGGTGTCCTTGAGCTTCTGTTCCAACTGCGGAATGGTTCCGTACTGGATCTCTGCAGCTTTACCAAGATCACCCGAGCGGGTTGCCTGCTCCGCCGCGACGCGAGCGTCTTCGATCTGCTGCTTGATCGTACCCACGGCACCTAACGTCTCCTTTTCGCGCTGCCACTGCGCTTTCATTCCGGAAGAACGCTCGCGCTCCTCCGCAAGCTCACGCTCCAGCGCCTGACGCCGTTCGACCGCGGCTGGATCCTTCTCCTTGGCAAGCGCCTGTTTCTCGATCTCCAACTGCACGATGTGCCGCTCGACCTCGTCGATCTCCTGCGGCATCGAATCGATCTCGATTCGAAGGCGCGAAGCAGCTTCGTCAACCAGATCGATCGCCTTGTCCGGAAGGAAACGGTCGCCGATGTAGCGATTCGAAAGCGTAGCAGCAGAGACAATCGCGCCGTCGGTGATGCGCACCCCGTGGTGGGCCTCGTAGCGCTCCTTGAGTCCTCTGAGAATGGCAATCGTGCTCTCGACCGATGGCTCACCCACGAATACCGGCTGGAAACGACGCTCCAGCGCCGGGTCCTTCTCCACGTTCTTGCGGTACTCGTCGAGCGTGGTGGCACCAACTA
>CAZYTS010000255.1:0-4377 GCA_964649855.1 uncultured Gemmatimonadaceae bacterium | reverse complement strand
ACCCAGTACGCCACCTTGATCAAAAAGGTGTTCTCCGGGTGCAGGGCAAACAGGTCGCGGTAGTCGCGCGACCAGGACTGACGCTCGTGCTGGCCCATGCTGTCCTGCCGGCCGTGGGTCCAGACCAGAAACAACGTTGAGCCTGGCCGATACTCCCATCGCGCCACTGCGTTCGTTCGCAACTGGGTGAACTTGAAGGCCGTTTCCGTGCCTGCTGGTGGTGTGTAGGCCATAAAACGATCGTCGTACTTTGTAGCGTCAGGAGTCGCACTGAGCTCACGTATATCAGAATACGTGCCACTTGCAACAAATGGTTGCCCGTAGAACTCGAAAGTGAGATCTGGAGTAAAGGTGTAGTTGATGCGCGTCGACATCGAGACGGTGCGCTGATTGAGGTGCGCAAACGTGTAGTGTGTCGCCCCTGACCCATCAAGAAAATTCCCGAACCATTGAGTGTTGTTGCGTTCGTGGCGCACCCCGACGCCAAAATTCACCGAGAGCTGAGACGAGGGCCGAAAGTTCAGGTACGGCTCCAGAGAGGTACTGCGTGATTTTCCTTCGTCGTAGAACGAAAGGTTCACCCACATTCCACCGTAGACCATCTTGCGGCTGTCGGTGTTGAATCCTCCCCAGGGAAAGAACCCGCCGGACTGTCGCATAACCGGTCCACCACGCGTGCAACGATCACAATAGCTGGGGGTCAGTTTGGAGATCGTGGTCCCCAAATGGACGTCCCAGTTGTTCCGGAGTCCCATGTGGCCGTTGAAGTTGACCGAGTTCTCAAGTCGCGTCCCTGAGGTGTTCCACGTCTGCCAGTGGTTCCCGTTGACCTGGGCCCATCGATAGATACCCCGCGCGTCGCGGAAGCTAAGGGCGGCCCAAGTGCTCCAGTCCATAACGTCGGCTCGGCGCAAAAAACCCACGTCGTTGACATCAAAGCCGGCCGACTGCCTCACGACGCTCGTCTCAAACCGAGTAATGCCGCCGCTGTACTTGCCAAACTTGAGCTGCGCAGCGTGGCCCGAGATCGAGGTGCGGGTGGAATCGACCTCGTAGTCGTCACCCGGCTGCTGGAAGTAGTGAACCGAGTTGCGTTGCGTACGGTAGATGGCTTCGGGAGAGCCCCTTACTTGCGAAGCAGCTAGTTGGCCCGCGATCTCGTACTTGCCCCCGTCAAAGCGATTGCGAAAGGTCGCGCCCGTCGTGTAGGCGGAGCTATGCATGTACGGACTGGTGTACTCGTCCATGGAGCGGTTCACCGCCGTGGCAATAAAGCTGATGCCTGCCTCGCCCCCGCGGAGATCCTGCTGCGCTCGCAGCACAGAATAGTTAGTTAAAGGCTCAGCGGTTCTGCTTCCTGTGCCTTCGATGCGCCGCGTTACAGCGTCCAGCACTCCAAACGAGAGTCCGTTGGAAAGCCTGCCCGTGAGCTTGGTGGCAGCCGCAATGGAAGTCGCCGTCGGCGTTTCCGCGTCACCATACAGATCTCTCAGCGCCGGTGAGCGCCCAATGCGACGCGAATAAAAGAGACCCTCGTTGGTGCTGCAATCGACGACTATGTAGCAGTTGAGCTGAAAACGATAAAGCCCGGTCCCTTCTACAAAGAATGGCCGCCGCTCCGCAAAGAAGGTCTCGAAAGCGGTCAGATTCACGACCGCTGGATCCGCCTCCACCTGCCCGAAGTCAGGATTGACCGTTGCATCGAGCGTAACGTTAGGCGTGATCCCGAACTTGAGATCACCACCAACCGTGAACTCCTGCGCGCGCTCAAAACCGGAACTCGGCCTCAAGCGCTGCACGTTTCGCGTCACCATGTAAGGGGTCGCTTCGAGACGCCTATCAGACGTCAGGTCGGTAAGACCCGTCAGCCTGCCAAGCTGCGAAACCAGCCCAGCGCGCGTGGGAGACCACAACGGCCACGATACGCGTTCACGATATCGCTCGATGTCGCGCCAGATACCAAATCCAAAAGTGTGTGTCTCTGCCTTTGCGTAGCGAAGCTGTGAAAGAGGAATGCGAAACTCCGCTGTCCAACCCAGCGAATCGACCGACGTCGCCACGTCCCAAACTCCATTCCATGAATCGTCTTCGTTGGTATCGTTGCTCATCGAAAAGTCGCGCTTCACTCCGACCGGATTCACCGCGAACTCGTAGCCGCTGCGCTTGTCGTCGTACGAATCGATCATGAGCTTGATCTGGTCCGATGGTCCCCGCACATCTCGACGCGTGAGCGCGCGCATAATGCTGTCAGGGTGCGGATCGAACATGCGCACAAAGACGTAGAGGTTGGTCTCATCGTGCGCGACCTGGAACTCAGTCTTAAAGCTGGGATCTACATCAACGCGCGGCTCGAATTGCCTGAACTCCGAAAATCGTGGCGCCGTCTGCCACACTGCGTCGTCAGCTCGCCCATCTATCCTCGGCGCCTGTTCCGCCTTTACAGCGGTTGCGGTTGTAGCGGTGGAGCCACTCCTGGCTCCTTCCTGCGACGCACCCTGAATTGGAGAACCAACAACGACAGCCGTCATCGCGGCAAACATCAGAAGCATCTGAGACTCTGGACAAGGTCAGACCCTTTGACAGCCGATTGGCATTATTGGTTGGTCAAGGGTGTCGGGAACGAGGGACGCTATCAGAATCGGGATCAGACTGGAATTGGTGGCCTCGTCAGGGATTGGTGAGGACCGCGAGCTACGCACCGAAATCTCACTTAAGATTTTATCGCGAACCCTGGGCACTTCTGAGTTCAAGGCCGCTGTAGTGCTTTTGTGCAGTCGGCCTCATCTGTGCGTACGAGGGCTCAAAGAGCGTCAACTGATCGGGGTCCCCAAAGACTGCAGCAAAGTCTTCGCTTGTAAGGGCTCGCGACATGCGACTGGCAAAGTTGTCTCGGAGAACCCTAACGTAGTGTTCCACGTCGTAAGCACGTGAATCGGGCTGCTGGTCGTCAAAGATTCGCGAGTTTCCGTCCGAGGCCCGGTAGACGCGAACGCGCTCTCCCGCACTCCATGCCTCACGTCCTGCTGCAATCATTGCCTCGTATTGCGTTTCGCGCCGCTGAAGACGGGTGACCAGGTATTCTGCAGGGGTCTTTTTGAGTCGCATGCGCGACGTTACGGCGTACGTGTCAAGAGACCGGCTTCGTAACGCGCTCACGCTCTCGAGAAAGGCATTGCGTACCCCCGACACGTCTCCCGCGAGAAGCGACATGAGTGCACGACGAAGGAATGCTTCACCAAAGGGTTCTGCCCTGCTTGAGCGAAAGGCGACGCCGCGCAGAGTGAGTGTGCCATCGTAACCCAGGAGCGCGTAGTTCTTGGGTTCGTGTGACAGCATGGCGGCGTAACGGCCTTCGAGCTCAAGCTTGACCAACGACGGAAGAAGTGCGGCAACCTCCGAGACGACGCGCGTCTCGTCCACCGGAGTCCAGTGATCCGGGACGGCAAAGTAAACGCCGTCGGTATCCGCTTCGAGGAGCGTAACGCCGCGCGCGGCAAGTTCGGAGCAAATAAGGCTCAAGGCTTCACGCCCGCGCCGCGTCACCTCGTTGGCGGCGTGCACATCGGCAAAGCGAGTGAGTCCGCCGCCAGCTGCAAGGTATCCGTAGGCCGAGTTGACAACGAGCTTCATCGCAGCCGACGTTGCCTCGTGGAGGTGACGTTCGGCGGAATCGGGAGGAGCGGCCCGCCCTTTTGCCTTTGCGTCCAGGCGCAACTCCACGAGTCTGTCAACGATTGCAAGCAGCGCCCCCAGGTGATCGCGCTCCGGGCCGATACGATAGGCTCGCATAAGCGACGGATAAAGACTCGCCACATCTGCCTTTACTACACGAAAGGCGACTCCGCTTGCAAAGAGGTGCAGCGCGGCACCGCTGTGTTCTTCCCCCGAGCCTTCCCGGTGTGCCGGAAGCGCTGCTCCCTCTCTCAGGTAGGCCCTAACGAGCATCGGATCGATCACGCCCGTTGCGGCTCCGGCGTCGGCAAGGCGTTCATATCGACGCGGGGCCATGCGGGCCAGCCCAAACGCCGCCCCACCAAGAAGTCTCGCGATTGCTGCGACTTCTTCCACGTCTGCAGAAGCGTAGCGACGAACTCTCTCGGGCTCGCTCTGATAAGCGCGAAATACGTCGCGCCCCGGGATCTCCACCCTGTCGGGAGGTGCAACTCCAAAGTGGCGCGCCACCGCCTTGAGCCCATGGCTCGGCAATTCGCGTGTAGAGAAATCATAGCGAAAAACCGCGTCCATAGTGTCGATGAGTTCACGACCGGGAATCATGTAGCGTGTGCGTCGGCCAGACCCATTCCCTTCATCCATTCCTCGGCGCGCCGCCCTCGACATCAGGCCAGACCGCTTTGTTCGACCCAGTTCAAGCGGAAC
>CAZYTS010000254.1:0-4389 GCA_964649855.1 uncultured Gemmatimonadaceae bacterium | reverse complement strand
CCCCTGACCTCTTGAATGCCATTCAAGCGCTCTCCCAACTGAGCTACGCCCCCCGACTCCGACACGCAAAAAGGCCCGAATCAGGAACCGGGAATTGTATTCCGGGGTACCCCCGAAGTCAAGAAAATCACTCTGGCGAAATCGCGCCACACCAGTAACTTGCATCGACTTTGCTGCACCGGGATTCTCCGCCAGACAACGCCAATAAACTCGGCATGTCGCGAGTCCCAAATGGCCTGGAAACTTTCCCGTTGTCCGGCCGATTCATAAGACAAAATCAGCGTCCTGAGGACCTCGCACCATGACCGAAGTCAAGCGCCGACGCCGCCGCACGGCCCCGCAAGGGATCGCGCCCAGCGAGCCGGAGCGCGACATCCTTGACCAATACCTCTACGAGGTCTCCACATACCCGCTGCTCAAGGGCATGGAGGAGATCGAGCTCGCCCGTAAGATCCGCGCCGGTGATCAGGACGCGCTCCAGGAACTCGTTAAGAGAAACCTCCGCTTCGTAATTTCTGTCGCCAAAAAGTACCAGAACCGGGGACTCCCGCTCATTGATCTGATCGGTGAAGGGAACGTCGGGTTGCTCACCGCCGCGCGCAAATTCGATCCCGACCAGGGCGTAAAATTCATCTCCTACGCCGTCTGGTGGATCCGACAGGCAATCCTTTCCTCGCTCGCGAGGCAGGGACGCACAGTGCGAGTACCGCTCAACCGGACCGCCGACCTTTCGCGCATCATCAAGGCGTCGGAAATCCTCCGGCAGAAGCTCCGCCGCGAGCCTTCGCCCGAAGAACTCTCGCAGCTCACCGGACTCTCGGTCGACGTCGTCCAATCGCTGGCAGCGCTCAACACGGGCGATGTCCGACTCGACGCGCCCATGGACCCAGAGGGCGATCGCTCTCTTATAGAACGATTCGTCGCGGACGAAATGCCCGACACCGAGGAGGAGGCTATGAACCGCTTCCTCACCGACGAGATCGAGCTCGCCCTTTCCACGCTCCCACCGCGCGATGCCAAAGTCCTGAGACTCTACTTTGGCCTCGAAGGGGGACGCGAGCACACGCTCGAGGAAATCGGATCGATGCTCGGCGTAACGCGTGAGCGCGTACGGCAGCTTCGTGACCGCGCCCTCAAGCGTCTGCGCGAAGGAGACGTCGGCCGTGCTCTCTCGAGCTTTGCCGCCTAACTAAAAAAGGTTGCAGGAAAAGGGCACGGTTCACGCCGTGCCCTTTTTTTATTCCACTGCCTCCCCATTTGGGGGACTTCCCCACATCACATCCGTGATGTTGATTCCGGGAGCCGGAAAACACGCCGGAAAGACCTCGCACAGAACCGATTTACCGTGATTCGACTCGACAACGTCTATAAGTCCTTCGGCCCTAAGAAAGTACTGCAGGGCTTCACGCTCGACGTAGAAGAAGGCGAGACCATGGTCATAATCGGTTACTCTGGGACGGGAAAATCCGTCGCCATCAAACACATCGTGGGACTGCTCGAGCCCGACAGTGGCTCTGTATTTGTCGACGACCTCGAAGTCCCCAAACTGCCGAGGCGCGAGCTCTATGAATTGCGCGCCCGGATCGGGTACGTTTTTCAGTTTGCCGCGCTCTTTGATTCGCTTTCGATTGGCGAGAACGTAGCCATGGGACTCCGCAAGCAGGGGCGCATGACCGAAAGCGAAATCGCCTCGCGCGTAGCAGAAGTGCTCGACCTGGTGGACCTGCCTAACGTTGAAAGCAAGTTTCCGGCAGAACTCTCGGGAGGAATGCGCAAGCGCGTCGGTCTGGCTCGGGCCATTGCACTTCGACCCAAATACATCCTTTACGACGAACCCACTACGGGGCTCGACCCGGTCACCAGCGCCGTCATCGACGACCTCATGATCCGCATGCGCGAGCGACTGCGCGTGACAAGTATTGTGATCACACACGACATGAGAAGCGCTTACAGGGTGGGCACCCGCATTGCCATGCTTGACGAGGGCCGAGTGCGTCAGGTGGGGACCGTGGACGAAATCCGCAACAGCCGCGATCCTCTGGTGCGCCAGTTTGTAGAAGGGCGGGCCGACCTGGACGAGTCCGCCGGAGTCTGACGTGCCCCAGCGTCGCGCGCGCCGCCGCGGTCCTCGTTCACGCACTCGCGAGGAAGTCTCCGCCGGCGGAATTGTCGTCCGTCGCAGCGACGAGACGCCGATGTTTCTGGTAATCAGGGATTCTTACTCCAACTGGGGTTTTCCCAAAGGCCACCTAGAAGAAGGGGAGTCACCCGAAGACGCCGCGTTGCGCGAAGTCGCCGAAGAAACCGGGCTGGCAAACCTGACGTTGCAGGGGCCCGTCCAGACCATCGACTGGTACTTTCGCTTCAGAGGAAAGCTGATTCACAAGATCTGTCACTTTTTTCTTATCGAGACAGACACAGAGGCAACCTTTCCGCAGCGCGAAGAAGGGATCACTGCCTGTCGCTGGGAACCGTTTGACAAAGCCAGTGCGCTGATTTCGTACGACAACGCCAGGGATGTGTTGAAGCGTGCTTTTGAGATTGTTGGCGCAGAGGAGGGAAGGGCAGGTGCGTAATCATCTTTCTGCGATGGACACCGTGGGTGCGCAGCGCGCGCCGGTAACGGTGCTGGTGCTGGCGGTGCGCGAACGAGTGAGATCGCTGGCGCGTCAGGCATTTCCGAGGCGCCGCACCCGCCTCATCATGGTGCGGCACCTGCGCGATTTTTCGCGCGCATTTCGCCAGAATCTTGTGGACGCTGTGCTCGTGGACCTGGGCTCCCCTAACGACGAGACTCCCGGTGTCATCGATCACGCCCGCGATTTTCCCAGCATTCCGTTTTTTGGCGTCACACCGCTCAGACCGACCGATGCCTCGGTTGTCGCGCGCTGCGCCTCGCACGAATTTGCTGACGTGGCCGTGGAAAGCGTCGATGATCCGGTCCTCAGGGAACTGGTTTTGCCGAAGACTTTTACCTGGCGCTTTGCAGATGCGCTCAGAGAACCTCCTCAATCGCTCAACATCAATACTCCACTGCGTCAGCAGGCATGGACCGCTCTCATCGGATACGGCGGCAGACCAGTTTTGACCGACACCCTCGCGGCGGCGCTGGGAGTCACGCGGGAGCACCTGAGCAGGGCGTTTTCGTCGGACGGGGCGCCCAACATCAAGCGAATCGTGGACCTGGTGCGGCTGATCGCGGCCGCGGAGCTCTCAAAGAACCCTGGCTACGACGTGGGCGACGTGGCGCGGGTCTTGGGATTTGCCTCGTCGTCGCACTTGAGTACCACTGCGCTCAGGATTGTGGGTACGCGACCTACCTCGCTGGCGAGGCTGCGGGCGGTGGACCTGATCGAGCGATTTGGGCAGGGTCGTTCGCGTTCTCGTCGCAGCTGAGCGGCTAATTGGGGTCACAACCACTCGGCGGTGGCTTTTTGGCTGGTCCGCGGGGCTCCAGGGGCCGTGGCGATCTTAAATCAGCGCTGATTCGAATCTGACCTCAAATTCCAAATCGTGGCAGATTAAGCCCCTTCCGTCGGGGGCTGCTTGTGATAATTTTCACAAGCGCCAACCGGCCCGGTTTTCGTTACTCCCGTTCTCACCATAACATGGCCTCCGACACGATCCTGCGCCCCGGTGAAATCAAAGACATCCTGCTGCGAGAAATCGAAGCAGCAGACCTGCACGCAATAGACGTCGAAGAGGTCGGATCCGTCCTCGAAGTCAAAGACGGCATCGCTCGCATCTACGGCCTCCGCAAAGCGATGGCTGGCGAGATGCTCGAAATCACCGCTGCCGAAAGCGGCAACCGCGTCACCGCGGTCGCCCTCAACCTTGAAGAAGACAACATCGGCGCCGTTATCCTGGGTGATTACCTCCAACTCAAGGAAGGCGACGAAGTCCGGCGCACGGCGCGCGTGCTCGAAGTGCCAGTCGGACCGTCTCTTGTTGGACGTGTCGTAAATGCACTTGGCGAGCCGGTCGACGGACTGGGACCAATCACCGCCGCGATGTCGCGCCGTGTCGAATCCCCGGCTCCTGGTATCATCGTCAGGCAGCCGGTTAAAGAACCGCTGCAGACAGGTATCAAGGCCATCGACTCCATGATTCCGATCGGCCGCGGCCAGCGCGAGCTCATCATCGGTGACCGTGGCACGGGAAAGACTGCCATCGCGATCGACACCATCATCAATCAGAAAGCCACTGGCGTCATCTGCGTATATGTAGCCATCGGTCAGAAGGCCTCAACTGTGGCCTCGGTAGTTGAACGGCTCAAGCAGTCGGGCGCCATGGACTACACGATTGTGGTAGTCGCAGCCGCCTCTGACCCGGCCCCTATGCAGTACATCGCACCCTACACAGGGTGTGCAATGGCTGAGTATTTCATGT
>CAZYTS010000253.1:0-4405 GCA_964649855.1 uncultured Gemmatimonadaceae bacterium | reverse complement strand
TTACCGAGGCATTTCAGCACGTCGACGTTGCTGTGGACACTACGAGCCTCGCCAATCCGGGTGACTCTACCGTCTCGATCAACGTGACGCTGGTGGAAGGTGAGCTTCACAACGCGCGCGCTTCGGCGGGTTGGGGCAATTACGACTGTCTCAGGGTTCAGGGAAGCATAGGAACTGCCAACTTCCTCGGCGGGCTGGGTCGTATGGATCTCACGGCGCGCGCTTCGCGACTGGGAAGCGGTGAGCCGATTGAGCTGAGCGCGCTCTGCCCTTCGTATGTGCGCGAGGATTTCTATGCCGACACGCTCAACTACTACGTAGGCGCGACGTACACCCAGCCCGCGCTCTTTGGCCGACGCGTTCTCCCGTCAATAACAGTTTTCAGCGAGCGCAGGTCTGAGTACAAGACATTTATCAGAGACGTTCTTTACGGACTTGTCGGTACCGTGCAGTTTGGCGTCGAAACAAGAATACCACAGTCTCTTACGTACCAGCTGGAGTACGGTAAAACAGTAGCGCAGCCCGCCTACTTTTGCGGCGCCTTTAACATCTGCGACGTTGAGACGTACGACGACCTTACTGCTACGTCACGGCGCACCGCGGTACTTGGCTGGACTGCCATCCGCAACACGGCAAACAGCATCACCGACCCCTGGCGTGGTTCGGTAGCGAGACTAGAACTACGACACAGCTCTCCTGTTGTAGGTTCAGATGAGAGTGTTCAGTTCTCCCGTGCCATGATCGACGCTACGTGGTACTTCCGCGTCTTCGGCACGGGACGATTGGTCTTTAGGGCACGAGGTGGTACAGTTTTTGCAGATCAAAACCTGGAGGGGCTGAGGCGATTCATTCCGCCGCAGGAACGAATGTACGCCGGAGGCGGTAACTCCGTGCGCGGCTACGGCCAGAACGAACTCGGGCCGCTCCTCTACCAAGTCGACGCCTACGACAGTGTTGCAGGTCCCAATGGCGAAACCTTCTACCGCGCCGACGTCACCACCATCGACCAACGCGACAACCGACTCGATGCGCCAACGGGCGGTGACAACGTAATCGTTGCCAACGCCGAGTTGCGGCTGCGTAGCCCCCTCTACCCTGAACTCATTCAGTACGCGCTCTTTGCAGACGCCGGTGAGGTCTGGAACCGCGGAACCGCCAGCGTAGGCTCAGCATTCAACCAGATGAAAGTCACTCCCGGCGTCGGAGTGAGAGTCTTTACTCCCATAGGACCACTACGCATGGACATTGCGTATGGTCCAAGGGAACTACGCGCAGGGCCCGTATACTACACTCCTCTGGAGCGCGGAGGTGAATCGGATCCTGTCTTCTGCGTCAGCCCTGGAAACACCCTCGCCATTACGGCGGTCGGACAGGAGGCCGGACCTTGTCCTGCGTCCTATGCACCACCTCCGCGAGGCTCGTTCTTCAGACGACTGCGTTTTCACTTCTCGATAGGCCAGCCGTTTTAGGGCATGACGCGCCGCCGACTGGTCGTACTGCTGAGCGCTGCAATCCTTCTTGGGAGTGGAGTACTCGTCGTGCTCGCACTCCTGCTCACAACACGCACAGACTGGGGACGCGAAAAGATTCGCGCCTTTGCAGAAGCCCGGCTCGCCGGCGCCATCCAGGGTAAAGTCCATATCGGGCGCATCAGTGGATCGCTCTTTACCGATCTCGTGGTCGATTCCTTTGCTCTGCGCGAAAAGAACGACTCGCTCTTCATATCCACCGGCCCTGTCAGCGTTCGCTTTGACCTCCGCGACCTGCTCGATCGTCGCATTCTCGTTCGTGAAGTCACTATCGAGCATCCGGTTGTTCACCTCACGCGTGACAGCACAGACAACTGGAACTTCAGAAAGCTTTTTCCCTCGCGCCCGTCGTCCGGCCAGCGCTCGCCAACACGCAACTTCGGCGACTACATCGTAGTCAACAACGCGCAGCTCAAAGACACGCGCTTTGTCCTATCACTCCCCTGGGAACCGGACGACTCGCTGCGTGGTGCAAAGCGCGACAGCGCAATCACCTATGCACTCTCCCGGGAAGACAAGGACATAAGACGCGCCGGCAGCGGTTACCAGCAGGTGCGCACATGGAGCGACGGCGACCTCAGAGTCCCCTACGCAGTGATCAGCCACTTTGACAGTGCGGGGCGCTTTTTTGAGTTAGCAGATCTCAATCTTGTGGAGTCTGACCCGCCGCTTCAGGTATCCAATGCACGCGGTACCGTGCGCCTGCTGGGCGATTCGCTCTGGGCAGAGATCGCTCATTTCGAGTTGCCGGGCTCACGCGGTTCGGCGTCGGGCAAGGTATGGTGGGGTAGCGATCTGCCCACCCGCTACGACCTAACGGTGCGTGGCGATTCCGTTTCGCTTGCGGACGTCAACTGGGTCTATCCTACGCTCCCCACGACCGGAGGCGGCAGCCTGGGTCTCAGGATTGTGAATGACGAGCGCGACCTCGACGTCCTTGACTATGTGCTCGACGACATGGACGTCCGTACCACAAAGTCGCGACTGCGGGGGTCGATGACATTTGGCATCGGCGGCGCGATCATGTCTGTGAAAAACGTGGATGTACGTGGCACTCCCATGGACTGGGAGCTCATCGAGCGGCTCACTGGCGAACCATTGCCTTATCCGTTCAAGGGGCCCATCGCAATGACAGTGCGGGCACCTGGTGGACCGGTCAACAGGTTCAGGGTAACCGAAGCGCAGTTCACCTTTGACGACGCCAACATGCCCGGCAAAAGAGCTGTAGGCAGGGCGCGTGGTGAACTGGATTTCCTGGAGCCCGCCTTCACAAAGTTCCGGGGGTTTGACGTTGAGATCGACCGCTTTGATCTCGAAACGATGCAGTTCCTCAATCCTACCTTTCCAAAGCTCAACGGCTGGATCTCGGGGCGCGCAACACTCGATTCGGTGTGGACCGACGTCAGACTGCGCAATGCCGACATAACGCATCACTATGACCAGCTGACTCCCAGTCGCTTTACCGGAGGCGGCAGAGTCACAATAGGAGAGCAAGCCCTCGTCTACGACCTGGCCCTCGAAGCACTTCCCCTGAGTCTCGCCACCATTGCACAGGCATGGCCAGAGATGGAGCTGGAGCAGCGCGGCGACTTTTTTGGTCCGGTGAGAATCCAGGGAGCTACCAACGACCTGGCTATTGTTGCCGAAGTGCGGGGCGCTCCCGGCACAATAGCTTTTGACGGAAGAGTGGACCTGGATTCGATTGGCGGCACCGGCTATGCAGGTACACTGCGCTTTACCAATCTCGACCTCAGGACCCTTTACGATACGACTTCGATGCCGGTGACTGCGCTTACCGGAAGCGCAGAGCTGAATATTACCGGCGACTCACTGCCGCTGTATGAAGGAACGATTGCGATCGCGCTGCAGCGCTCAATGATTGATTCGACGCGTCTCTACGACGACACGCGTGCGCGACTTCGCTTTCACGATGGGGTACTCAGCATCGACACCATGATGGTCTCTTCGACCATCGGTTCCCTGATTGCCAGGGGTGGGCTTGGGCTGCGCTCAGACCGCCGTGACACACTCGAACTCTTTTTTCGCGGTGATTCACTCGGCGCTCTAAGGCCCTACCTGCGGCGTGCAGCGCAGGACAGCATAGCACGTGAAAGCGTCGAACAGGACTCGCTCGCGGCATATATCGAAGCGTCACCCGTCCGCCTGGTTGGTTCCATCGACAGCCTCTCGGTTCGCGGCGTAATCGACTTTAGAGACATCAATGCCTGGTCTGCTACCGCCGAACGAGCGCGTGTGTCTCTCGAACTCGACGAGGTTGGGACTTCCAGGGTCAGGGGCACGGCCAGCATAACGGGCGATACGGTAATGGCTGGAGGAATAGCCATAAAGGACGCCGCAGTCGATTTGAACTTCGCCAATCGTGACTCCATTGACGCGCTTGCTCTCGTCACGCTGAACAATGGCCCGGTGCTCAACACCCAGGCAGCCGTCAAGCTATCACCAGACACTTCGCGTGTTTCGCTGTCGCGATTTAGAATAGCATTTGACGACCACGAGTGGAGTACCCAGCAACCTGCATCGATCAAGTGGTGGGGACAGGGGGAGCGGAGCAGTTTTGCCATGGACTCCATACGCCTGGCCGGAAATCAGGGTGGTATCATCGATTTTCGAGGGACGATCCCCGCCGACTCGACAGTCGACATCCAGCTCAACGCTGAGCGCGTAGCCCTCCGCGACCTGGCTGCAATCGGTCAGACCAGAGTCCAACTCGCTGGAACAGTGAGCTTTGGAATCAACATCACCGGTCAGCGCACAAACCCATTGTTGAGTCTTGACGGAGAGCTCAACGGCACAAGGGTTGGTGAAGTTACTCTGGAGCGTACGACTTTCACGGGCCGGTATGAAAACCAGCGGTT
>CAZYTS010000252.1:0-4446 GCA_964649855.1 uncultured Gemmatimonadaceae bacterium | reverse complement strand
GTGGTACGAGGGTGAGAACTATCATCTCTTTGCCCACAGGGGTCTCTGGTACGGCGTGCAATGCTGTACAGCGTTAGGGATTCCGCTGCCCGATGAGGGTATCCGGCGTTTTGCAGAAGGCTTTGCTACACCTCTCGCAACAGCACTACCCGATTTCACCTTTCCGGCCAGAAGGGATTCGCAATACGCGGTCTCGCTCAGGCAATGGCGCTTTGCGGAGTCATGCGAGCTGGGGCTCTCATACCGCGACGACCCGAGGTTGGCATCGGCACTACTCGTCCTTTATGGAACCGACCTTGTGCATGGTGATACCGGCCGCAGTAGATCAACTGCCGAAGCCGAGCGAAATGCTCCCGCCAGTGGGCTCAGGAGGGCAGACCTTGGGTGGAAGTCACTTCTATGTGCGCGCGAGCACCTTGCTCCGGCCGAAGCCATCGTGCCGGCAAGCGTTCATTTGAGCGAACAGGGCTTTGGTGTGTTTCGCCGACGTCGCGGCCGAGTGTATGTCGCGCTGGACTATGGCACGCCGGGCGGCGGACATGGTCACCCGGACCGGTTGAATGCGTGGCTAGTTGTCGGAAACTCGAGAGTATTGGAAGACGTTGGTACCGGTTCGTACGTAGACCGTTCGCTCTTTTGGTACAGGTCTACTCTCGCCCACAACGCTCCACTGGTGGACGGCAAGTCCCAGCCATACGACAACGGCCGATTACTCGCATGGGAAGAGCGGGGAGCCGCAGGCTGGATCGAAGCAGCCTTTGACATAGTTCCCGGTCGCGTGCGTGTGATCAGACGGCTTGTAGTGCTGCCTGACTACATGATTGACGAACTGGAGTGGGACGGTGCCGACGTGATTACTCTGGACCTTCCATTCCATACAGATGCAGAGTTGGATTTGTCACTGGAGTGGCGTCCCGTCACAAGCGAGTTGTCACCCGAGCTTGGGAACGGCTTCGAGTTTCTCCATGACGTTGAGATGGTCGATGGACGCGGAACGCTGTCGTTCAGGGCGGGCGAAGAAGGATCATCGGTGAGAGCCTGGGTGCATTGCAACACAAAGCACGACTGGTATCGCGCAGTGGCCCCCGGGCCACCGGGTCAGCCGGAACGCAGCTTTCTCTTTGCCCGTGCGAGGTCTCGATCGGGGAGAATTCGATCCGTCTGGGCCTGGGGAAAGGCGGTCACCACGGCTCAGCTTTCTGGCGAGGGATGCAGCGTCGAATCGCGCGGTGATCGTCATGTGCATCAGTCGGTCGACGGGCGCTGGTCTATCACAATGCTTGCGCACGGCGCGCGGAGCAGCATCGACCTCGAGGGCCGGGTCACGGCCCCGGCAGCTCGTTCACGCACACCCGAGGCGTCGATCGATCAGTCTCCGGGCCATGTTCTAGCCCCAGGAAGGCCTTTCGAAATGGAACTTGGAAAGCGTCACTACAGGCGATCCGAAGAGCCGTGGGAGAGCGCCGGTTCACCTGAGGCGACCATCAGAGTGGCGGCCAACCGTGCGAGTGTTGACGTTGACATAGAAGTGCGCAAGCGCGATCCGTATTTTGCACCCATTCGCAGCGACAATCCGCTGGACAACGAGGAGCCAGATATCAACTCTGACGGTGTTCAACTCTACATCTACCTGCCTGATTCACACGCATACGCGAGTTGGATAATCGTGCCCGAAGGTAATTCCGGAGAAGTCAGGATCAGGCCTCGCGAATCAGCGGGGACTCCGCCAAGGCTCGAAGCGGACTGTCGCGTTACCGAGTCCGGCTACCGCGTGCGCTGCAAGCTGGAACGAGGGCCGCGAGGGCTCGGCATCGACCGGCGCTTTATGCTGAACGTCGTAGTCAACGAGATGCCGCGTGACCGGGAACGCCGCCGTGGCCAATTGGTGGCGACCGGGGGAGGCGACGAGTGGGTATACCTCCGTGGTGATCGCGAGGATATGCGTCGCATGCTTGGCTTTGAGATCGTGGATGGCTGAGTCTCGATCAATTGAGGCGGTGCGCGTTGTGCTTTACGAACCGCAAAACACCATAAACATTGCGGCGACGGTCCGCGCCATGAAGAACTTTGGCGTTAAGGATGTCGTACTCGTGAGGCCTGTCGAATACACCGCGTACCGTCTCGAGGGCATCGCTCATGGAACGCTCGACATCATCGAGAGGATTCGCAATGTCTCGACTCTCGATGAAGCGTTAGGCGACACAGTTTACGTCGCTGCGTTCACTGCCAGACGAAGACGCACCAAGTGGAAGGTTGGCACGCCGCGCCAAGCAGCCGCTGAGTTGATGGAACGAGCTACAGAGGGCACGGTGGCGCTTCTTTTCGGGCGTGAAGATGATGGACTCCCTAACGAGGCCCTCGAACGCGCTCATCTTCACGTTACAATTCCGACCACCGAGCACGCGTCGCTCAATCTGGCACAGGCAGTGGTTGTGGCGCTTTACGAATTGCACCTTGCGGCCGGTACGGCAGGCAGGCGAATTGGTCCGCCGCGCAAGGATGCACCGCCCGCTACTGCAGCCGAGTTTGAAAGGCTTTTCAAGGACCAGGAGCGCGCGTTGGAGGCGGTCGACTTCTTCAAGACGCGCTTTCGCGACCACATTATGCGTACGGCCCGGTCGCTCGGACTGCGTATGGAGCCGGACGCGCGCGAGATCATGCTGGTTCGCGCCATGTGGATTGAAGTCGTGCGAGCTATGAACCGCTTCAGGAAGATGGCTGGGCTCCCTCAGGTGGAGCAGGGAGAACTGCAAGAGATAGGGGAGGGACAGCCCGATCATCCCCGCTCCGAGCCGCCGCTCGACGCCGACGCCACTGGGCGCCAGCTTTAACACCCGCAAACACAACCGTAGAGAACATGCCTTTTCGCAAACTGTTTGGCAGAGGAGATGACGAACCGCGTCAGGACGAGGTTGTCGAAGACGTTGGTGAGGAGGAGGAAACTGAGGACGAAGGAGGCGTTCCCGAGGCGGTCGCGGGTGAGGACGAGATCGACGAAGGCTGGCGTGAACGTGCTGCGGCAGTGATTCCAGGTGGAACGTCAACCGGAAGCAAGAGACCGGCTGCATTGTACGGCGACGCAACTACGACCGGACCGGGACACTTTGTGCGCGCTAACGGCTGTTACCTTGTTACAGCCAGTGAGCGCCGCATCATCGATTGCACCATGGCGTTAGGCAGTGTGAGCCTGGGATACTGTGATGAAGACGTCGTGCGCGCGGTAGTTCAGGCCCTCGCCTCGGGTCATGTTGCTGGACTCGCTCACACCAGCGAGGTTGATATTGCCGAACGCCTCTGCGAGGTGATCCCGTGTGCGGAGCAGGTTCGTTTTCTCAAGACTGGCGCGGAGGGAGTCAGCGCCGCGGTTCGCATTGCACGGGCTGCCACGTCTCGCTCTACAATAGTCTGCTGCGGATACTTTGGCTGGCATGACTGGGCTAACACTGGCAGTGGGGTTCCTGAGTCGTCGCACGCACACGTGGTTCGCGTTCCATTTGACGACGTAGCCGCATTGGAAGGAGCTATACGAGAAGCCGGGAGCGATCTTGCTGCCGTGCTCCTGGAGCCGGTTATCGAGCGCCTCCCATCTGAAGAGTGGATTGCGGCAGGGCGCGCAGCCTGTGACCGCGCTGGCGCTGTCCTCATTTTCGATGAGATGAAGACTGGCTTTCGCCTCGCGACTGGCGGCTATCAACAGTTTGCCGAGGTGACGCCTGACCTGGCGATCTTTGGCAAGGCGATGGCGTGCGGGATGCCGGTGTCAGCTGTGGTAGGCTCGGCGGCGGTGATGAGCGCGGCCGACAAGACGTGGATTTCGTCAACGCTCGCAGGTGAGGCATCATCACTCGCGGCGATTGGCGTCGTTCTCGATCGCTATGCCGAAATCGACGTTTGTGAAGCACTGGCACGGGCGGGGGGAGAGATGAAGCGACTGGTCGCCGATGCGATTGGCGCGAGTGGCGTGAGTGGTATAGCAGTTGAAGGACCCGATCCCATGTGGCTACTTCGCTTCGAGGATCCTCTTCTCGAAACGCATCTGCTGGAGCGAGCAGCTGGGCTGGGCGTCCTTTTCAAGCGCGGTGCTTACAACTATCCCTCGTTGGCTCACGATGACGACGAAGTACTTGCCGAAATAGAGCGGGTAGCAAGTACCGCGCTCGTGGAGATACTCGAAGAAGGGCAGAGGTCAGGGGCGTGAGCGAACCCCTGGGCGGTCGCGAACCACTGATAGACGTCCACGCGCACTTCTACTTTAGAGGGTGTGGCCGCGCGGACTTTGACCGCCTTAACACCAGCAGACTCTCCGCTGGTGATCGTATTGGGATCACGTATCACGTTGCATCCGTACTCGGATCCTGGGGAGCTACGTCGCCTGTGTATTTCCAGAGCCCGACCGATACTGTACTCGGAAATGACGCCTTGCTCTCCTTTCAGGCTAACGACTCT
>CAZYTS010000251.1:0-4447 GCA_964649855.1 uncultured Gemmatimonadaceae bacterium | reverse complement strand
GGCTGTACCTGATGGGAGTGCTCAACATCAGCTTTCTGATGCGCGAGCGCAGGCTGCACCTGGCCGACAAACCCGCTGGATACCTTGGAACCGTTTTTGTCGGTATAGCGTTTGGAGCCGGCTGGACTCCCTGCATCGGTCCCATTCTGGGCTCGATCCTTATGTACTCGTCGGCGCAAGAGACGCTGAGCAGAGGACTGCTGCTGCTCACGCTCTATTCACTTGGACTCGCAGTGCCCTTTGTGATTTCCGCTCTCGCTGTGGACCGCTTTATGGCATTCTTCCGCAGGGTGCGGAGGCAAATGGTGTGGCTCTCTCGTGTGGCAGGTGCAGTTATGGTGGCCGTGGGACTTCTCATGGTGACCAATCGCTTCACCATGTTAGCTGCGTGGCTCAATCGGTTTACGCCCGAAGCGCTTCTCGAACGGCTTTAGCGCGCGCTGTGGATTCGCGTGCTCGGTGACCGGGTGCTAGAATAGACGCTTCACCAGCAAACCCCATCTGCAATGCGATTTCTGTTCCTCGCCGGTGCTTCAGTCCTTGTTCCGGCTCTGTATTCCGCGCCGGTATACGCCCAAGCCACCGGTCAGGCCGGCGGACAGCAAGCAAGACAGCCAACCAATCGTCCACTGACCCGGGCTGATTCCAGCGCAGCCGTACGGTTCCCTGCGGATTCTTCGTTGACTCGAGAGGCTGTGGCAACGATCAAAGGTCAGCGCGTGCCTTATCGGGTGACCGTTGGTAATCAGCCCGTATGGAACGAAGCCGGCCAGCCAATCGCAACGCTCTTCTACACATATTATGAGCGTACCGATGTGCGTGACCGTGCCACTCGCCCCCTCGTGATCTCGTTCAACGGCGGTCCCGGCTCGGCGTCTGTGTGGATGCACGTTGCGTACACCGGTCCCAAGCTGCTCAGGATCGATTCCGAGGGATTCCCGGTTCAGCCTTATGGTGTGCAGGACAATCCTCACTCGATTCTCGATGTGGCCGACATCGTGTATGTCGATCCTGTCAACACCGGTTTCTCGCGGATCATTGGTGAACAGCGTCGCGAGCAGTTCTTTGGTGTCAACGCGGACATCGAATACCTCGCGCGCTGGGTTGACGCATTCGTCAGCCGGCAGGAGCGCTGGGCGAGTCCCAAGTACCTAATTGGAGAAAGCTACGGAACGACGCGCGTCTCGGGTCTGGCGTATCAGTTGCAGAATTCGCACTGGATGTACCTCAACGGCGTGGTCCTCGTTTCGCCAACGGGTCTGGGGATTCAGCGTTCCGGTCCGGTCGGCGCAGCGCTCAAGCTTCCGTACTTTGCGGCTACGGCGTGGTATCACCGCGCGCTTGCGCCCGATCTGCAGAGCCGGGACCTGGATCAGCTGTTGCCAGCAGTGGAGCGGTTTACTGTGGATACGTTGATTCCCGCGATGGCACAGGGCGGCACGCTTGACTCCACGCGCAGAGCCGCGGTAGTGCGTCAGTTCGCTCGTTATTCCGGACTCAAAGAAGAAGTTGTGCGACAGCATGCGCTTGCTATTCCGACTTCCTTCTTCTGGAAGGAGCTGTTGCGCGACCGAGGTCTTACCGTGGGACGCCTCGATTCCAGATATCGCGGTCTCGACCGGGAAGATGCAGGGCAGTCGCCTGATTTTGATCCCGCGCTTACGTCGTGGAATCACGCCTTTGCTCCTGCTATCAATTACTACCTGCGTTCGGAGTTGGGCTGGAAGACGGATCTGCAATACTGGTTGTTTGGTCCGGTGCGCCCGTGGAACTCAGATGGAGACAACACCGGGAACAATCTGCAGCAGGCCATGGGAGCCAATCCTTATCTCCACGTAATGGTGCAGTCAGGGTATTTTGACGGCGGCACTACGTATTTTGATGCCAAGTACACGATGTGGCAGATGGACCCAGCGGGTCGTTTTCAGGACCGCATGGTTCACAAGGGCTATCGTTCGGGCCACATGATGTATCTGCGACAGGAGGATCTGGCGACGTCCAACGAAGACATCCGTCAGTTTATCCGGAGCACGATACCGGCGAACGGTGCGCCTGCGCGCCGTTAGGCATCTTTGGCACTGAAGTCACAATTCAAAAAGGGCCACGAGGAGTCTCGTGGCCCTTGTTATTCACGTCCCTATGGATTGTGCGTTAGTCGCGGACTCTCTTGAAAGTCACCGTGCCCTGCATCTCCGGACCGGTTGGACCCTTTGGAACCCAACCACGAGGCTCGCGAGTAACGCTCATAGAATCAGGTCCAGCGATCTGTGCCTTTAGGACCAGAAGCGCCGCTAGCCCCTGGAACCACGGAAGACCCCATTCGAGTTGTCCATCTTGAGTCACCTGAATAACCTGACGGTCTCCCTCGTTGGCGTCACCATTGGGGAACTCGACGCGGTCGTGCACAACGATAGTGTCGCCAGATGCCTCGATGCTTACACGATGCCGAGGGCCCGGGCCAACTTTCTCCCACGTTCCTAAAAAGGCGCTTGCCTGCTGAGGGGTTGGCCGGCGTGAAGGTATCTCCAGAGGAATCCAGCCAGCAGGCACAGGCTTCGCACGCTCGGCCTCAAGCAATTGCCGCAACGAGTTGCTGCTGGCGCTTTGTCCCGTCGCTCTTTCCATTCTTGCCAACGTCCTTTGGGCGTCGTCAAAGTGCCGCGCGTGGATCGACATCCTTATCACGCGTTCGAACGCCGATTCTGGAATGGGCACCTCGTATCCGACGCGCGCCGCTAGAGAGTCATATCGCTCGATCATGGCTATGGGGCGCGTTCCCGGCTTCCAGCTTGAGGGACGAAAATCCGAAAAGAGGGTCCGAAAAGCGATGAGCATCCCTGCGGCAGCCATGCTCTCGTGAGTCTCGCCTGTGACTCCGATCCTGCGAACCATCGGCTTTGTGCCGCCCCAATGCGTTGTGTCCAGCTCAACCCTTGGCGCGTTGACGAACATCACCCTGGCTCTCCCGGCCTCACTAGTCCCAAGCATCGTCACTGCGTCTCTGAGGGGCTTTTGATCGTTCCACCAGACTGCCGGCTCCATGACTACGTAGCCGACAAACGCACTGCTCCTTGTTGACAAAGCATGCAAAGCAACGAGTCCGCCAAGTGAGTGGCCAACGAGAACTCTCATCGGCGCGGTGCGGTAGCTTCTGTCCAGGTGCGGGACTAGTTCATCAGCCAGAAAGGCTACAAAGTTGTCTGCGCCACCCGGGTCCTCGACTTGTGGCGGGACACGGAAACCGGGCACCGGAGCCGGAGTCATGTCATGCATGCGCCTGGTATTGCGCACTCCCACCACGATAGTCCGTGGCATCATCGACGCTGTCGCGTAGAACCCCGCGAGCGATGCGGCAACGTCAAACTGCCATTCGCCATCCAGCACAACAATTACAGGATAGCGCTCCTCGCTCTCGTTGTAGCCGCGAGGAAGAGCGATATCTACAATGCGCCGCTCACCCAGCTTTCGGGAGTCCAGGGTGATGGTCTGAACATTGACACCAGTAGTAACATTGGATTGCTCTTGCGATGCTGCTACCATCGGGACGAAGATGGCAAACATTGCGGCTCTCACTGCTAAAGCGCTGATCATCCAGGGTTTCCTTTTAGAACCATTGTGATCCTTCGCGACTTGCCTGTTCCGGTCGACCGACAACTTGGGGAGACCGGTCGCAACGGTGAGCGTTAAGATATGTGTCAAAGGTGATTGAAACACTCAACCAGTCAGATGCGCTATCAGATTCATGCCCTTACAGTAGTCAGCCTCCTGGGTTGCGCCGGCGCAGCTGCCGATTCTCCCCCGGTTGCGCGTGTCGATACGCTGCCCGGCGGGCTGCTATCTATAACTAGTGACGCACCGGCCTGGCGGGATTCTACGCGAGCCTGGTCGCTCGTTGAAGAGCTGCGCTTTGGTGGCGACGAAGGCACGCCTGGTGAACTGATTGACCCGCAGAGCTTTACGGCTGACGGCGAGGGCAGGCTGTACGTCGTCGACACCAAGCCTTCCGTCATCAAGGTTTTTGGTCGCCAGGGCAACTTCATACGTACGATAGGACGCGAGGGAAGTGGTCCAGGCGAGTTCCGCGTGGGCTACATCGCCGTTCGCAACGAGCATCTGGTACTGCACGATCCTCAGCAAGGTCGCACCAGCGTATTCGACACATCCGGAACATTCGTCAAGAGCTCGGTGACATTCTGCTGCTACTGGGGCGACATCATGCTGGACTCCGCGATGAGAATCGTGTTGCCAGCGATGATCATTCCTCGCGACGGGGAGAGGGTGACTGGTGCGCCATACGCTCGCTACGATCTCGAGCTTACCCCGCTCGACACGATGATCGTCCCTAACATTACAGAGCAGAAGGTATGGAATTTCACGGCACCCGGTCCAGACGGCCGCCCCCAGGGGAGGATGTCGATGCTGGTTCCGTGGACACCCAGGATGCATC
>CAZYTS010000250.1:0-4463 GCA_964649855.1 uncultured Gemmatimonadaceae bacterium | reverse complement strand
GGTGAGGAGCTGCACGAGTGGTTCATCCCAACGCGCACCTTCCAGAGCACGATTGGAAAGGACGGCGGCACTACTGGCATTGGCGACGACTTCGCGGCCCGGTCTGGACAAGGGGTTGGTGCCTGGATCATGGGACGCAACATGTTTGGCCCGATTAGAGGTGAGTGGCCCGATGATGCATGGCGTGGTTGGTGGGGAAAGAGCCCGCCGTATCACGGTCCCGTGTTCGTGCTCACGCATCACGAGCGCGGTCCCGCCGAGATGGAGGGCGGTACGGTGTTCCACTTTGTGACTGGGGGTATGCGTGAGGCGTACGAGCGAGCCGTGGAGGCAGCGGGCGACAAGGACGTGCAGATTGGTGGCGGCGTGTCAACGGTCCGTCAGTATCTGAAGGCTCGGCTCATCGACGAGTTGCACGTCGCGATCGCGCCGAGGGTGCTGGGGTCTGGCGAGCATTTGTTTTATGGGCTCGATCTTACAGAACTGGGCTACGAGTGTAGCACGCATGTTCCGACGGCTGATGCAACGCATGTTGTGTTGACAAAGCGTCAGTGACCTATCGCAGGTAAAGCAGGAACCTGCTCTCGGTACCTTCCTATTGACATTCGGGAGGAGCGACACTCATCTTCTCCAGATATTCGGGAGGAGCGCACTCCTCACGGTCGTCCTACCCACAATGAGGTACTTCTATGTGGCGCCAGGTGCCTGCCCTACTTGCTCGTCTCCGGATGTTCTTTCGGCGCGGCTCGCGCTTCGCCGCTGAACAGGATGAGGAGTTCAGCTTTCATCTCGAAATGGCGGCAGCCGAGAACGTGCGCCGCGGGATGAATCCCGCCGAGGCGCGCCGCGCTGCCATGCTCAGCTTTGGTGGCGCTCAGCGCTTTCGCGAAGAAGCCTATGACGCCAGGGACGTGGCTGTGCTGAACAACCTGGCTCGCGACACTCGCTTCGCGCTGCGACGACTGCATCGTTCGCCTGGGTTCACCACCGGGGTTGTCGCTACGCTGGGAATCGGAATCGGAGCCGTAGTTGGAATCGGCACCATTGTCTACGGCGTTCTGCTACGCGACCTGCCGTATCCAGAGCCCGATCAGCTCATGCGCGTCGGCTTTGTGACCGAAGGAATTGCTTCCACAGGCGATCTGCATTCTGCGGCTACCTTTTTCCATTTTGCCACGGCCGCGAAATCGTTCACGGAACTTGGTGGCTATTACTCGCCCGGCGACGACTTCAACGTCACTGACGGCGATGCGCCCGAACCGGTCACCGTAGCGTTCATGACGCCGGCCGCTTTTAGGATGCTGGGCGTGCGTCCCATGCTGGGTCAGCTCTTCGCACCCGGCGACACGTCCTGGACCAGTGGTCGCATTCCGATCCTGATGTCAGAGAACTTCTGGCGACGGCGCTACGGTTCAGATCCCTCGATCATCGGCCGTCGGATCGATATCAATCGCGGCGAGCGCATCGTAATTGGCATCCTCCCCCGTTCCTTTGCTTTTCCAACGGAGTCGGTGGATCTCTTCTATCCTGCTGTTGTCCCTGTGGGCCAGCCTCCGCTCACGGCGCGGTATTTACACGTGATCGGGCGCCTTCGTGACGGTGTCACGCCAGAGGCTGCAACCGCAGAACTGGATGCTTTGATTCCCGCGCTGCCGGCTCGCTTTGGCAATATCTCTAGTGACCTGTTACAGCAGAGCCGAGCTCGTGTAGTCGTGCAGCCGCTCAAGGCAGCAACCGTCGCCGCCGTCCGTCCCCAACTCGTATTACTCGGTGCCCTGGTAGCGATCGTCCTCGTGGTCGCGACGACCAACGTGCTCAATCTGTTCCTCCTCCGAACCGAGCGCGCGAGCCGGGAAATCGCTATTGCGCTGTCGCTGGGAGCGACGCGGCTCGCGCTGGCGCAACGCTTTGTCATTGAAGGCATCGTGTTTGGCATGGCATCGGCGCTGATTGGGCTTCCGGTTGCAGCACTCGTGTTGTCTACGAAGTTTGGCTTCACGGAACGCGAGATACCGCGCTTGCATGAGACTTCATTCGGTGCAGAAACGGTAGTGTTAGTGGTGGGATGCGCCGTAGTTATCGGTGCCGCCGTCGGGCTCATTGGGCTGACACGCACAGGAATGGCTGGGATCTTTGATCACCTTCGCGCCTCTCGCTCTTCGATGACTCAGGGGTGGCGTCGAGCACAAGATGGTCTCGCAGCTTTTCAGATCGCACTCGCCTTGACACTGCTCGTTGCCGCGGGGCTCCTCGGCAGGAGTTTCTGGAATCTGCGCAATGCCGAGATCGGGTTCCAACCTAACGAGGCTGCGATGTTCCAGATCTCGCTGCCGTGGGGTCCCGATGGCTACACGAGCTACGCCAAGGGAGCGGTATTCCATGCAAGAGTGCTCGAACGGCTGGCGACGCTCCCAGGTGTCGCGTCGGTGGATGCAGCATTGCGTCTTCCACTGGCGAGTCAGGGCGCGCCGGTGCTAGCTATGCAACTGCGGGCAACTGACACAGACGAGCAACCGATTGTAGCAGCAGCAGGCAACATGGCTAGCCCAGAGTACTTCCATACGATAGGGATCCCGCTCCGCGCCGGGCGCAGCTTTGAGCCTGGCGACCTGCGTGGAACGCCGGCGGTTGTAATAAGCGAGCGCCTGGCGCACCAACTGTTTGGAACAGCTCCAGCTCTTGGACGACGTATCACCTGGACGGCGCGGCCCGGCGATAAACCGATGCCATTCACGATAGTTGGTGTCGTGGGCGACGTTCACTGGTGGCGCATAGAAGATGGGCTCGTGCCGATGGTATACTTCCCGCTGCTGCGAGACAACGATGGGCTGCCGAGCGATAGTTCAGCGGTGCCTTATCGGCCCACAGACGTGATGTACGTGATTCGCGGGACGCATTTGCCTTCGCGATCTGTGCTTCAGGAGATCGTGATGGAACTTGATCGTCGTGTACCCGTCGCGAACGTGCAGATGCTCGGTACGTTGTTAGACGATGCGACGGCTACGGTTCGTCTGACGATGCTGCTCATCGCGACTGCAAGTGGAGCCGCGCTCTTGCTCGGTTTGATCGGTGTGTACAGCGTAGTGGCGTACGCAGCCAACGGTCGGTTGCAGGAGTTCGGGATTCGCCTTGCACTTGGTGCGACTCCTCGGCGCGTGGGGCGGCTGGTACTCGGTGACGGCGTCCGGATTGTTGCGATCGGGACTATTGTGGGCCTGGCCGCCGCGCTCGGGACGACGGGATTTTTGCGTGCGCTGCTCTATGAGGTGGAGCCAAGGAGCGTGACCGAGTTCGGCAGCGCGACCGTGCTCTTGCTTGTCGTTACGTTGTGCGCGGCGATGTTTCCGGCATGGCGCGCGTCGCGGACGCATCCAGCTGTGGTGCTTAGGGAGAACTAGACGTGGTCAACGACTGCGGACAGGAGCATTCAGCACCGGCGATTGGGTGGGTTACTCGATGTAATGAGAGACTCATTGCAGGATACTTAGGCCATGGCCTAACTATATCTACCGCCTAGGCTGATGTTGACGACTCAAGGGGGCGTGGACCGGTCTTACTGCGGGCGACGGCCCCCTATCGCGCGGTTGTGAAGAATCCCCTTCACCGATTTCGGTCGATCTTTCTAACTGACCCGAGCGTAACTAGGCGCCTTCCGCGCGTCTTGCCAGGATTAGTGTACCTACGGCCGAAACGGCGCCGAGCATGGCGCACGGCGCTATTAGGGGACCCACGACTTGCCAGATGGTGAAGGGTCCGTTGATGCTGCCGAGACCGGTGGCAACGATGACTGCTGGCGCAAGTGAGACCAAAGCCCCTGCTGCGCAACCGATCACCACGAAGCCGGAGAGTGAGAGCTCGGCGAACTGCCGGCGGCGCGCCAGCACACCTAGTAGTCCTGAGAAGAGCACTCCACTGACGAATGCGGGTCCTGCGAGGGCGGCGGGCCAGATATCGACCATCGCGCCGAGCGGGTTGGGCCAGACGTTGTGAACGAACTCGATGGCGAAGCCGACAGTTGCCCATGCCGCTGCCCAGATGAGTCCCATCTTAGCGGCAGCCGCGATCTTTTTCAGCTTTCTCATTTGAACCTCTCCAGGACAGACGAGGCGTTCTACTTTGCGTTACAAAGTAGTTGGTGATGAGGGCTCGCGTCAATGGATATAGATATGAAGCTGAAGCGCCTTGGGCCTCATACGCACTCTGGTAGCGGCCCGTATACGGTGCTCGGACCCTCAGCCTTGGCTGTCCAGTGTAGTGAACCCAGCGTCAGCGAAATGGCGGTCAAATGTGAGAGCACGCTCAATCCGTTCGCGCCGCATGACTTCAAAGCTCACTGCGTCCGCCAGAGAGATGCGCTTGTCGACGTATTTCTTGATCCATCGCGACAGCGCCGCACGAACCAGGTCGTCCCCAAACGGGGAAATCGTATATGCCCCGCTCTCGAAAGCGGTTTCCAGGAAGAA
>CAZYTS010000249.1:0-4471 GCA_964649855.1 uncultured Gemmatimonadaceae bacterium | reverse complement strand
ATCCCGGTCACGAGATTGCCTCACGCCAGATGAAGCTCTATGGCGGAATGGTCTCTGTGCAGGTGCGTGGAAGCGCTCAGGACGCACTTGCCTTTACCGGCCGGCTCAATCTCTTTACCCGGGCCACGTCGTTAGGCGGCGTCGAAAGCCTCGTCGAACACAGAAAGTCCATAGAAGGTCCGGAATCCCCCACTCCCGATAACCTTCTCAGACTCTCGGTAGGCCTCGAAGACGCCGATGACTTGATCCAGGATCTGCGTAGCGCACTCGGCTGAGCCGCCGAGCCCGACAAGTGCGCGTGAGTACGTTGAAGCCTGATCCACCGGCCTTGCGAGCGGCAGCACCCTCGCGATCCTCGCCTTCTCGCATCCTTAGCCCTCTTTAGCAATGGACGACCGCAAATCCGCATACCTCTATGGTCTCTGCGCCCTGGCCCTCGGCCTCGCACTTGGCCTCTTTTCTATCTCTCGCTCTCTCAAGGACATACGCCGTGGTAACGAGGAGGTCATCGTAACTGGATCGGCGCGGCGACCAATCCGTTCGGACTTTGTGGTCTGGCGAATGACCGTTTCCAACCAGGCCCCATCGCTCAGTTCGGCGTCCACTGAGCTCGGGCGAAACGCGCAGCGCGTTCGTGCCTTTCTCAGGGACGAAGGGATCAGCGACTCGATCGTGACCGTAAAGCCGGTCGAGGCCTACGGCATCCCCGAATTCACGAGTGAGGGTAGGGAAACCGGCCGAATTCTCGCGACTCGCGTCTCCCAGACCTTTGAGATCCGGTCCCCGGACGTGGACGGGATCACGAGGGTATCGCAGCGGGCAAGCAGCCTCATCACTGAGGGGGTGCCGCTCCAGGCTCAGGCGCCGGAGTACCTCTACACCCAGCTTAACGAGATCAGGACGAGCCTGCTCGAAGAGGCCACACTCGACGCGCGCCAGCGGGCCGAAGCAATAGTTAAAAGCACGGGGGGCGAGGTCGGGCCAGTGAGAGATGCCAGGATGGGTGTCTTTCAGGTGACACCGCGCTTTTCCACCGAAGTGAGCGACTATGGCATCAACGACGTTACCTCGATCGACAAAGACGTGACCGCTGTGGTCCGGGTCACCTTTTCGCTCAAGTAGAGCGGAGGGGGAGGGGAGTCCAAAAGGGCTCCCCACAGACACCGGGCTGCACTAAGCATATATTGCAACGCCCTGCCTCCACCCCCAACAAACCTTACACGCACGGAGGCATGCGTGAAGATCACAGGTGTACTGCTACTCCTCACAACGGTTTCTGCCGTTGCAGAGGGACAAACATGTCATCCATCCACCGAGAGCAACGAAGCCCGCATGCTCGGCTTCTTTGCTGCTCCCATAGCTTTTTCACCCGGTGGAAATCTCAGCGCCATGCGCGCTGGTGAGGTTCGAGTTGCCTTTGAGGCAACGTATGTGCCCAAGCCAAGCAAGAGCATAACGAGTCCAGAACAGTGCTATACCAGCAACAAGACTGAGAACACTCAGCTCTCGCCTGTATTTCCGCGGCCGAGACTTGCTATTGGTATTTTCGATGGCTTGTCGATAGAGGCGACGTACCTGCCGCCCGTCACCGTGATGGACGCGACTCCAAATCTTTTCTCTGTCGCGCTCGCATATGTAAAGCCGCTGGGAAGCGGCGGACTCTCCGTGGCGGCACGTGCGCACGGCACGGTGGGTTCGGTCAAGGGGCCAATCACCTGTTCCCCCGATGTGATCCAAACGAGCGATCCCAGCGGGATCTGTTACGCGACTGAACCTTCTGAAGATACCTACAAGCCAAAGATGTACGGCGTTGAAGGAGCGCTCGGCTTTGGGGGTGGCTCACGATACTCGGGTTACGTGGGAACCGGATACACCTGGCTCAAGCCTCGCTTTCACGTTGGCTATGTCGACGCAGCTGGAGTCGTCGACAACACCGTAGTCATTGTCGACCTCGAACGCATTGCCGCGTTTGCCGGTGGTCGCTGGGACTACACAGACGCTATTGGCTTTACAGCAGAGGTCTATTCGGTCCCCAAAGACGTCACGACCTTTCGTGTCGGGGCTAGCTACAGACTCCGTTGAGTTGGCCCTTGGCGATTGACCGGGTGAGGCAAGTGCGCGAGCTTTCAAAAATGTCGCTCAATAGAGGCGTCCGAGCCTTGTCTATCGGATTTCGTCTTGCAGCAGTCGTTTTTGCTGCAGGCTGCGCCAGCGCGGGGAATACTGCCAGCGCTGGCATGGATGGTGGTGAATCGGCGGGTGCTGCGCGTCCGCCTGCAAGCACTGCTCCCGCGCCGCCGACGCAGGACTATCTCGTTTTCACCGTGGCGGAATCGGCCGATAAACTGGCGCTGGTGAGGTTCGGACCTGGTGGAGCGCGCATCGAACGCGAGCATCGCGTTGGAATGATGCCAACGGAGATCAATGGACCCCATGGCGTTGCCGTCTCGCCCGACGGAAAGTTCTACTACATCAGCATTGCGCATGGCACGCCTTACGGCACTTTCTGGAAATACAGCACGACAAGTGACTCGGTGGGCGGCCATGTAACCCTGGGCAACTTTCCTGCCTCCGTTCAACTGACGCCAGACGGAGCCTTGGCCTTTATCGTCAATTTCAATTTGCACGGCGAGATGGTACCGTCGTCGGTGTCCGTTGTCTCTACCGATGAAATGCTGGAAATAGCGCGAATTACAACGTGCACAATGCCCCATGGTTCGCGCGTCAACCGTGCCGGTACACACCAGTACTCTGTGTGTATGATGGATGACATGCTGGTGGAGATCGACACGCGCACCCTCCAGGTCTCCCGGCATTTTCTCCTCTCCAGTGGCAAGGAAAAGGGGTTCCAGGGGGCGCCGGGTGCTGGCGCACATGGTGGCCACGCTATGAACCACAACGCTGCCACAATGGCTTCTCAGGTCCAGTGCTCACCTACATGGGCGCAGCCTTCGGCCAGTGGCGACAAGATCTATGTGGCGTGCAACAAGTCGAATGAGATCGTCGAAGTTGATTTCAAGACGTGGGAGATGACACGTCGCTTCAAGGCCGGAGACGGCGTATACAATCTGGGCGTCTCGCCAGATGGAAGAATGCTTCTTGGCACCAACAAGAAGGCCAAGTCCATCTCGGTCTATGATCTCTCGAACGGAAAGGAACTGGCCACTATTCCGACGCATCGCGGCGTCGTTCACGGCGTAATCGTCTCGCCAGACAGCCGGTACGCGTTTGTAACGGAGGAGGGACGAGGCTCCGAGCCAGGAACATTGGAAATTTTTGATCTCGCCACTTTCACGAGCGTGGCCACCGTAGATCTCGGCCAGCAGGCCGCGGGGCTCGACTTTTTCCGCATGGAGCCCGCTCGCAGGTAAGTTTCCTGCCTGAGTTGTCCGCTGCTCCACGAGTGGTGCGACCGTTGGACCACATCAAGGGTACACCACTTGCTGGTGTGTCTAGTCAGAGGTACCCCTGGGGCACCTCTGTTTCGTTCCCGACTATCGAAGCTTACATGCGCAAAAGACTGATTCCTGTCCTGTTGTTTGCGATTGGCGCTTGCAGCAATGATCCACCTACGGATCCGGGGATTCTTGCCACGACTGTGCACGTTACTTATCCGGCCAGTTTTGTAATCGTGGGAGAAACCGTTCAGCTCAGTGCATCGGTGATCGATGCCAGTGGCAACCCGGTATCAGCTGCCACGGTAGAGTGGAGTTCGTCGCAGACTGCAGTTGCCACGGTGAATTCCTCAGGGGCGGTGCTCGGTCGTTCTCAAGGTTCCGCGTCGATAACTGCGCGCTACGGTACAGCGAGCGCGAGCGTACTCATTCAGGTCGACGCCGAAGCCTGCACAAGCGAATTGTCGCTCTCAGTGGGCGAGGTCCGTCAGATCAGGGGTGCGTCTGCGCTGGGCTGCATTACGCTGGCCCCATCGACAAACGCCGAGGAGTATCTTTTTGTAGTTGGAAATGCCAAAGCCGAGCAGGACGCGGTCTTCTCGTACACGGCAACGCTTACTGGTACCGCAGCCGTTCAAGGCAGAGTCGCACCGTCGCCGTGGTTGCGCGCAGATGACAGGGTGCAGGTGCGGGAAATGACGCATCCCCAGCGCGTCGAAGCTCGGCTTCGCGCATACGAACGCGCGGCTACCCGTGACGCATTGCCTAACACGCAGCGACGCCGGAGTGTGGAGGTTACCGGCGCTGCTCTTTCGGTTCACGCTGCCCAGCGAGATGTTGGTGACACGCTCACGATACGTGTTCCCAACCTGGCTCCGGGCAAGGACATCTGCCGTGATTTCATAACGACCAGGGCGGTGGTGCGCGCCATATCTGATCGAGCGATCATGCTCGAAGACGTGGCCTCGCCTCCGGGCAAGATGACCATCCAGGACTACCAGGGCCTTGCCGAGGAATTCGACGACATAATCTTCCCCACCGACACGCTCTGGTTTGGATCACCAACCGATCTCAAT
>CAZYTS010000248.1:0-4487 GCA_964649855.1 uncultured Gemmatimonadaceae bacterium | reverse complement strand
GTCTGCGCGCCGTTCCACCCCTGCGAAACTCAACGAGGTCAAAGCCGAGCGCCTCAACCTCTTGTCTCACGAAGTCTTCAAGCGCCTGACTCATACCTTTTATTCCGCCCAAGAACAAAAAAATGCGGGGGAGCCCTCCCCCACATTTCTTTCGCGCGCTGGCGTTCGCGCGTGAGCCTGAATGTAGACTCACGCGGGAGGCGAGTCAAGCGAAACTCAAAGGAGCCATTTATTTACGGGCTTCATTTCCCGCTCTATGGGAAGGCGCCGACCGGCTCACTATGACGCCAAGTTGTCGCCCCGAGTCGCCCGAACGATGGGAAAAAAAGTCCTCATTGTTGCACTTGGTGCAGCTGGTACTGGTGCTGAGTTGACGAACCCCCAGGGTCGCCGCCTGATCCAGGATCAGGGAGCGCAGGTCGACCGTTGACGCGCCAGATCGGGCCGCCCCGGTCAGTGCCCGAAGCACCTCAGGCCCCACCTCATAGCACTTTCCGCAGATCGCCGGGCCTGTGTGAACTACGAGATCCTCGGGCGGCATTCCCCGATCCCTGAACTGCCTGATCGCTACCGCTGTTATTCCTGCCGCGGTGCCCTTCCAGCCCGAATGGACAACAGCCGCTGCGCCACTGGGGTGGCCAACAAAGACAGGGACGCAGTCAGCCAGAGTAACCGCCATGGCGGTAGCTGCACCAAATGACATGTGACCGTCGGCCGCCGGTACTCTCAGAATTCCCTTCCACTCCTCAGAGTGCTCAACCACAGCAACTCCGTGGACCTGGTGCGCAAAGGCGAGCCGGCCCGTTTCGGTAGCGAGCAACTCCGAGAGGGCCAGCCAGCGATTCCAGACCTCTTGCGCAGGGTCAGCCGATGCGAGCGCAAAGCTCCCGGCGTGACGCGTCGTTGTAAACGCCGTAATGCCAATGGCCGCGAGCGGAGCAACGAATTCGCGAGACAGTCGGTCGTCCACGACCCTAACGAGCTGGAATGCGTTCTATTTTCGCGCCAAGAGCATTCAAACGCTCGTCTACGCGTTCATAGCCGCGCTCGATCTGGCCCGCGTTGTTGATGGTGCTCGTCCCTTCAGCGCAGAGTGCAGCGAGGAGCATCGCCATCCCTGCCCTTATGTCTGGAGACTCCACTGTCGCACCTCGCAAGCGGCTCGGCCCTGCAACCACAACCCGGTGCGGGTCGCACAACACAATCTTTGCTCCCATGCCGATCAGTTTGTCGACAAAGAACATGCGTGACTCGAACATCTTTTCAAACATCAGGATGATGCCACTACATTGTGTTGCCGCGACTATTGCGATTGACATCAGGTCAGCGGGAAAGGCCGGCCACGGCTGATCTTCGAGCTTGGGGACGTGACCTCCCAGGTCGCTCTGGATTTCACGGCGCTGGTTCTCGGGAACGACCAGGTCGTCGCCCTCGATTCGGCACTCGATGCCAAGTCGCTCGAATCCCATGAGGATCGACCTGAGGTGTTCGACGCCGGCCCTAACAATGCGCAGTTGCGAGTCGGTCACGGCTGCAAGCCCGATGAACGATCCTACCTCAATATGGTCGGGCCCGATCCTGTGAGCAGCAGCGCCCAATTTGTGTCCGCCGTGCACCGTCATGGTGTTGGTGCCAATGCCTTCGATCCTGGCGCCTAACGCCTCGAGAAAGCGCGCCAGGTCCTGAACGTGCGGCTCGCTGGCAGCATTCCTCAACACCGTGGTGCCCGACGCAGCCACTGCTGCCATGAGCGCGTTCTCCGTGGCGGTTACACTGGGCTCGTCGAGAAATACATCGGCCCCCTTGAGCTTCTTGGCCTTGAATTCGTAGCGGTCCGTGGCCGATACCTCAGCGCCAAGCTGCTCAAAAGCGAGAAAGTGCGTATCAACCCGGCGACGACCGATAACGTCTCCACCGGGCGGTGGCAGTACGGCGTGCCCGCGTCGGGCGAGAAGGGGACCCGCCAGCAGAATCGAGGCGCGGATTCGCGCGCAAAGTTGGGGGTCGAGATCGTCGTTGGTCAGTTCACTGGCGTGGATACGGAGTTCATTGGTTGAACTCCACTCGGCCGACGCCCCCACTGTCCGAACGAGCTCTACCAGTGTCTCGGTGTCGTTTATCCGGGGAACGTTCGAAAGGGTTACCGGCTGATCGGTTAGCAGCGCCGCAGCTATAATCGGCAGCGCTGCATTCTTGTTTCCAGCAGGTTCTATTGAACCGGAAAGGCGGCGTCCGCCTTCGACGATGTATTGAACAGGAGCCATGTTATCCTCAGGAGTGGGCGAATAATGCCCGAAGCTGCGGTCTATCTTCAAGCCGCTCACCCGGATTCGGTGATCCGAAAGTGCAGTTGCGTGTTGCAGGAACTAGCTTGTCTATATCGGGTGCGGATACCGAGAGAACTTAAACCAGGAGAAAATGCCAGCCTTTACGCCCCTCGCACTACTCGCTCAGTTGCCAGACCCTGAGGCGACGCGAGTGGTTCTGGAACGTTCGTGGCTCGACACAGTGGCTACGGTCGGCCAGAGCCTGGTGTCGCTGGTTGTGCTTGGACTTCTCGTAGTCGGGATTTTCACGCTTCTGGCATTGCGGCGTGCACTCGACGAACTGACGCGCCTTGTCCGCTCTACTTCAACAGACATCACGGGCGCCGTTCACGACGCGCGGATGGTGGCCGAGGAGTTTCGCGGAATGACGCACCGCGTAAGGGGTACGGTGGATGCAGTGGCCGGGGGCGTTGACAGCGTAAGACGAACTGTGGATACAATCAGAGGGGGTGACGACGAGGATGAAGACGAAGAGCGCCGCAAACGGCTCAGGCGCAAGCGTCGCAGAAGGCGCGGCAGCGGTCATCGAGATGGAGGACGACGTCCCCGTCCACTACCAGGAGAAGCGGGGCCGGACAGTCCGAGCGCCGACTCTGAATCCTGAGTGGTGGCGGTAAAGGTGGCGTGCAGCGCCATCGTCATAGTTCTGGCCATCTGCCTTACTCCGGCAGAAGCGCTGGCGTGGACGCCAGGTACGCACGTTTTCCTGGGCGACGCGCTACTGCGTTCACTTCAGATCCTGCCACCCGCAATCGCCGAGCTGCTTCACTCCTTTCCGTACGATTTTCTCTACGGTTCGATAGCAGCTGATACGAGTATCGCCAAAAAGTACGCAGCAGCCGGCAGACATTGTCATTCGTGGCGCGTGGGATTTGAGATCCTGGATCGCGCACGCGACGAACCCATGCGCGCTTTCTCGTTAGGCTATCTAGCGCATCTTGCCGCCGACGTCATCGCCCACAACTACTTTGTGCCGCGACAGCTCGCGGTTACCTCCAGTACCTCTGCAATCGGACACAGCTACTGGGAGAATCGTATCGAGACTCATCTGGGCGAAGGGCCAGCCCGCCGGGCCCGCGAGTTGATCCTCCTGGATCACACCAGAAGCGATACACACCTGGACCGCATACTCAGCCCCACGATCTTTTCCACCCCCACCAACCGCAGGATCTTTCGTGGCATGGTCCGCGTGACCGACTGGGAGTCGTGGCAGCGCATCTTTGCTCTGGCAACAGAGCATTCGCGCTGGGACCTCCAGGAAAACGAGGTCGACGCTTACCTGACCCGCTCTTTCGACTACATCGTCGACCTTCTTCACCGCATGCACCAGGCTGAGCCCATAGCGTTCGACCCTGCAGGTGATCTGAGGCTAAGGCTCGCCAAACGTGTGCGCCGCGAGACGTTACGAATGGGTGGAGAACCTGCGCTGCTGGCTGAAGCGGATCGTCAGTTCAGTATGCCACCTACTACGCTGGCCTTTGCGAGGAAACTTGCGCCCCCACTTCTGACTATAGCGCAGCAGCAGCAACCACTCCGTCTCACTCGCTAGGCCTGGCCAGCCCGCTTCTGCAGTAGCTGATTGACTCGTTTTGGGTCCGCGCGCCCGCCTGACGCCTTCATTACGAGTCCCACAAGGACACCAAGCAGCTTCTTTTCACCCGCGGCTAGCCGCGCGGCCTCATCGGGATTCGCCTTCCAGACTTCATCGATCCAGCGTTCGAGCGCAGCATCATCACCCACCTGGATCAATCCTTCGCGCTCCGCGATAGGACCGGGCGCTCCTCCTTCACGCAGCATAATGTCGAACACTTTGCGCGCGGCCGTGCGGCTCAGTTTTCCAGCCTGTACCGCATCGAGCAACTCAGCGAGCTGCTGCGGAGTGAGCGGTAACTCTTCGATGGGCGTCTTGTTGTCGTTGAGCCAGGCGAGAATGTCTCCCATGACCCACGTTGCCGCCGCCCTGGCGTCGCGGTGCAACGCGACTACCTGATCAAAGTAGTCGCCAAGCCCCTTCGACGCGGCCAGCACACCAGCTTCGTAGGCACCAAGTCCCAGCACATTCATGAGTCTCAAACGGCGCGCTGCCGGGAGTTCTCCCAGTGCGGTCCGTTGTGCGAGTATCCAGGCCGCGTCGAGTCGTAGTGGCGGCAGATCGGGGTC
>CAZYTS010000247.1:0-4540 GCA_964649855.1 uncultured Gemmatimonadaceae bacterium | reverse complement strand
CGCAAACGTCGGAGCACTCTGTCCACCCGTTTCCGACGCATCGAGTCGCTCACCACATTGACACATCCACCCTACCTGGCGAGCAGGTACTCCCACCATCAGTGCATACCCTGGAACATCGGAGGTGACTACAGCGCCCGCACCAATGAATGAGTACTCTCCCAATTCCACACCGCAGACGATCGTAGAGTTTGCGCCAATGGATGATCCTCGCCTCACGAGCGTCCTGCGGTACTCGTGCTTTCGTGAAATGTGGCTGCGAGGATTCACCACGTTCGTGAAGACCATCGAAGGTCCGCAAAAAACATCGTCTTCGAGTTCGACCCCCTCGTAGACCGAGACGTTGTTCTGAATCTTGACGTTGTTGCCGATCTTCGTGCCAGACATGACCACCACGTTCTGGCCCAGGCTGCAGCGCTCGCCGATTACCGCGCCCGGCATCACGTGACAGAAATGCCAGATCCGCGTGTCGTCCCCCACGATTGCCCCTTCGTCCACGTACGCGGACTCGTGAATAAACGGCTGCGCCATCTACCTTGCGTTGTTAGTCATATGCACAACCTCGTGCCACTCCTGCAACGGCCGTACCTTGGGCTTGCGTGACTTGAGCGAAAGAATGGCATCACACGCCGCGCTGGCAGCCGACATCGTGGTGGTATACGAAACACCGTACGCGATTGCAGTCTGTCTCAACCGATAGTCGTCGTACTGGGCGTGCTTGCCGAGCGGTGTATTGATGAGCAGCTGCACTTCGCCGTTGACCATGAGGTCCACGCCATGAGGTCGCCCCTCGTGCAGCTTGTTCACGGTCGTCGACGGAACTCCGCGGTTCCTCAGGAACCTAGAAGTGCCTTCCGTGGCGTAGAGGTCAAAGCCCATCTCGTGGAAACGTCGCGCAATCGGAATGAACGTCGGCTTGTCGGAATCGTTGACCGTGACAAAAATCGCTCCCTCCAGTGGAAGCTCGTTGTCCGCAGCCAGTTGGGCTTTGGCAAATGCGCTGCCAAAGGAATCCGAAATCCCCATCACTTCTCCAGTCGACCGCATCTCTGGTCCGAGGAGAGGGTCGAATCCTGGAAACTTTGTAAACGGGAATACCGCTTCCTTTACCGACACGTACGGAGGCACGATTTCCTCCGTGAACCCGATCTCTGCCAGAGTCTCACCAACCATGCACCTGGCAGCCACAGACGCCAGCGGAACGCCAATGGCCTTTGAGACAAACGGTATCGTGCGAGACCCCCTGGGGTTTACCTCCAGCACGTACACCTTTCCGTTCTTTACCGCAAACTGCACGTTGATCAACCCGACGACCTTGAGCGCCTTGGCCAACGCAATAGTGTGCTCCTTCATCTCCTGAACGTCGTCTTCGGCTATGAGATACGGGGGTAGCACGCACGCAGAATCTCCCGAATGGATCCCCGCATCCTCGATATGCTGCATCACACCACCGATCACTACGCTGCTTCCGTCGCTTACCGCATCAACATCGGCCTCGAAGGCATCCTCCAGGAATCGATCGATCAGCACCGGTCGCTCCTCACTAACCCTCGCCGCCGTCTCAAAATAGGATCGCATCGAAGCTTCGTCATACACTATCTGCATGGCGCGTCCACCAAGCACGTAAGACGGTCTCACAAGCACCGGGTAGCCGATGCGGGCCGCCGCTTCTACAGCGTCATCAACGCTAGTCACCGTCCCATTCTCGGGCTGCGATATTCCCAGCCCTCTCGCGATTGCTTCAAAGCGACGCCGGTCTTCGGCTATGTCGATTGAATCAGGCGACGTTCCAAGAATCGGTACTCCAGCCGCTTCCAGCCCTTTAGTCAACTTGAGCGGCGTTTGACCACCAAGCTGAACGATCACCCCAAGCGGCTTTTCACGACGAGCTATCTCGAGGACGTCTTCGAGCGACAACGGCTCAAAGTAAAGTTTGTCAGAAGTATCGTAGTCCGTAGACACAGTCTCGGGATTCGAGTTGATCATTATTGCCTCGATCCCACTGTCACGCAGCGCCATTACCGCGCGCACGCACATGTAGTCGAACTCGACTCCCTGCCCGATTCTGTTAGGTCCTGAACCGAGAATGATCACGGAACGCCGTCCCGAAGGCGGCGCCTCGCTCTCCTCCTCGTACGAACTGTAGAGATAGGGCGTCTCTGAGGGAAACTCACCCGCGCAGGTATCGACCATCTTGTACGTCGGATGGATACCAAGCTGCCAGCGACGTTCGCGCACCTCGGTCTCGCTCTCCCCCTTGAGTGCTGCCAGCTGCCGATCGGAAAAGCCCAGACGCTTCATCGTTCGCATCTCGTCTTCACCCGGTGCACCCAGCTCCGAGTACCACTTTTCCGCTTCCACCAGCTCTCTCATCTGCTCCACAAACCAGGCATCCACAGCGGTGAGCTCGTAGATTTGCCTTGTCGTCATTCCGGCAAGCAAAGCCCGCTTGATCTGGAAGATGCGTTCTGGAGTCGGCGTCCTCAGCGCTCCCCGCAACGTCTCTATTGAGTCATCCGCCAGGCGATCATCCTGCGGGCGCGCCCCAATGTCCCAACCGGCGCGACCGGTCTCGAGCGCGCGTAGGCCCTTTTGCAGTGCTTCTTTAAAGGTGCGACCTATTGCCATCGATTCGCCCACAGACTTCATCTGCGTCGTGAGCTGTGGAGTCACGTTGGCAAACTTTTCAAAGGCAAAACGCGGGCACTTGACCACCACATAATCGAGCACGGGCTCAAACGACGCAGGTGTCGTTTTTGTAATGTCATTGGGGATTTCATCCAGCCGGTAACCCACGGCGAGCTTGGTACCGATCTTTGCGATCGGAAATCCAGTAGCCTTGGACGCGAGCGCCGACGAACGCGACACACGTGGGTTCATCTCAATTACCACCATCTCACCATTGGTGGGATCGATGGCAAACTGGATGTTGCAGCCGCCTGCTTCTACTCCGATTTCACGTATCACAGCGCACGCGGCATCCCGCATAATCTGGTACTCGCGATCGGTGAGCGTCATCGCGGGCGCCACAGTAATCGAGTCCCCTGTGTGGACACCCATGGGGTCCAGGTTCTCGATCGAGCAGACTATTACGACGTTGTCGGCATAATCGCGCATCACTTCGAGTTCAAACTCCTTCCACCCCAGCAACGAACGCTCGATCAGCACCTGAGAAACGGGAGACGCAGCCAACCCCGCACGCACAATCTCTTCGTATTCCGCCCTGTTGTACGCTATGCCGCCACCCGATCCGCCTAACGTGAACGCCGGACGGATAATGGCTGGATACCCCGTCCACTCTGCGATCTCGGCGGCCTGATCCCACGTAGTCGCTATGCGCCCCGCAGGACACTGCAGACCGATGCGCTGCATTGCTTCGGCAAACTCTTTGCGGTCTTCCGCCATCTTGATCGCCCGCGCCTTGGCCCCGATCAGCTCCACCCCGTAGCGCTCGAGCGTGCCTCGCTCAGAGAGCTTCATGGCCACGTTGAGAGCTGTCTGTCCACCCATTGTGGGGAGAAGTGCATCGGGCCGCTCCTTCTCGATTACCAGCTCCACAAAGTCTGGCGTCACTGGCTCGATGTACGTCCGATGCGCAATCTCCGGATCCGTCATGATCGTAGCCGGATTGGAGTTCACCAGAATTACTTCGTAGCCTTCTTCTTTTAGGGCGCGGGCAGCCTGTGTGCCGGAGTAGTCAAATTCTGCGGCCTGCCCGATTACTATCGGGCCAGAGCCAATCACCAGAATGCGGTTGAGATCAGTGCGACGTGGCATGCAAGGAGACGGGGACTTCAGTTGAACCGGCTTGTTTGCCGGCACCGCGTCGTGCCAAATCAACGACGCTCGCGGTGGTGAAAACTAGCACGTGACGACCGCTTTCACTGGCCCAGATCCGCCGAAACCATCGCCGCCACCAGCTCCGAAAAATCGGTGCGCGGACTCCAGCCCAACCTGGCGCGCGCTCGCGACGCATCAGCCTCGAGGGTGACAGCATCCACCTTGCGCACAAGCGACGGATCCGAGCGCACGTAGTCCCGGTAGTCAAGTCCAGCCGCCTGGAATGCGGCCTCACAGAACTCCCGCACCGAGTGTGAGACTCCACTTCCAACTACGTAGTCCGCCGCTTCGTCTGACTGCAGCATCAGCCACATCGCCTCTACGTAGTCACCGGCGAATCCCCAGTCCCTACGCGCTTCAAGATTGCCGAGCCAAAGTTCCTTCGCCCGGCCAGCAACGATATCGGCAACTCCACGGGTGATCTTGCGCGTTACAAAAGCAGGCGGCCGCCGCGGACTTTCGTGGTTGAACAGTATGGCCGTTGAGACGCCAAGACCTTCATTCCTGAACGACCTTCCGAGGTGCAGCGCAAAGGCTTTGACGGCGCCATAACTATTGACCGGCGCTACTTCGGTTTCTTCGTTCTGAGGCGACGTTGCGGGGAGTCCAAAGATCTCGCTCGATGAGGCCAGAAGTACTCGCGCTTTCCGCCAGTCTCTCGCCGCGTCCAATACGTGAACGAGATCGCGGGCAGCGTTGG
>CAZYTS010000246.1:0-4605 GCA_964649855.1 uncultured Gemmatimonadaceae bacterium | reverse complement strand
CAACCGAGGAGTACATCATGGAACGAAAGACCGCGCACGATTTCGACCAGGAACTGCTCGCGCTCTTTGATGCCTATGTGCATGGCGGACTCGACCGGCGTGGCTTCCTCGATAAGGCCGCCAAGTACGCCGTTGGAGGTGTGACGGCAGCTATGCTGCTGGAACAGCTGAGTCCCAGGTTCCTGGAAGCACAGGTAGTACGCCCCGACGACTCAAGAATCTCAGCCGAGTACATCGAGTATGACTCACCGCGCGGGTACGGGAGGGCGCGCGGCTACTTTGTGCGGCCCGAAGGGGCTACAGGCAAGGTGCCGGGCATCCTTGTCATTCATGAGAACCGCGGCCTCAATCCGCACATCGAGGACGTCACCCGGCGCTTTGCCCTCGAGAACTTCGTAGCATTTGCCCCTGACGCACTATTCCCACTCGGCGGCTATCCGGGTGACGAAGATAAGGCGCGTGAACTTTTTCCCAAGCTCGAGCAAGCCAAAACACGCGAAGACTTTGTCGCGGCCTTCGAGTTTCTCAAGGCACGACCCGAGTGCACAGGAAAGGTTGGCGCTGTCGGCTTTTGCTATGGCGGCGGCATGGTGAACTACCTTGCCACACGCATGAGCGATCTGGCCGCCGGCGTGCCGTTCTACGGCTCCTCGCCCAATACCGAGGACGTCCCCAGGATAAAAGCGCCGCTCATGATTCAGTCGGCCGAAGTGGACGCACGGATCAACGCGAGCTGGCCCGCGTTCGAAGAAGCCCTAAAGGCCGCAAACGTGACGTACGAGCGTCATCTATACCCCGGGACGCAGCACGGATTCCACAACGACACCACACCTCGCTACGACGCGGCTGCCGCCAAGCTGGCCTGGGAGCGAACGGTAGCGTTCTTCAACAAGCACGTTCGTTAGGTCAGGGTTCGCGCTAGAACCTATCCACTAACTGCTGGCACCAGCCGCGGTTGAATCCACGGGCCGGGCCAGCAGTTCGGCTTCCGCGGTGGCCAGCAGGCCACGTGGCGCACCTCACCTAGCGTTTCTTTCGCTGTCGTGGTGTTGTGCCAAATGGTTCCAGTCGCGCTGCTGAGGCCAGTCCCTCGGGCACACCTGGCTCACTCGGGGCGATCTTTCCCAGGAGCCGGATGAGCTGGCGCTTGTCCGGACTGGTCAAGGTGGACATGCGTTCTTCAATGAGCATGCGACAGGACTGGAGCCAGCGATCCATAACCTTGCGTCCTTTATTCGTCAGGCGCAGGTGTACCACTCGGCGATCAGTTGATCTGCCATAGAGACGCTCGATGAGCCCTATTTCTTCGAGCGGGTTAATCGTTCCTGTTACGGTCCCTGGAGTCACCCTGAGCACATGCGCCACGGCAAGCGGCGTCATCGTTTCCCTGGCGCCGTAGAGAACGAAGAGAAGGCTGCTCTGCGCAGCAGTGAGGCCTGCTGCGCGAGTCCGCTCAGCTATGCCCAGAAAGATTGGCCAGGACGCCCCCTTGAGGGCATCCCATGTTTCTATATCGAGGCTTACGCTGGGTCTATCTGCGCCCTTCTTCGGTTCATCACTTTGGGTTGACAAATATTTTGGCATACCAAATGATATTACTCGTAGAAATTTCTATGGAACCAATCTGACACGCGGTCACCGTCTCGGCGACTGCCCCAGGACCAGGAGGAGGCCAGTTATGCGACGTATTGCAGTCTTTGAGCGAATCACTCTGGAAGGTTTCTTTACCGATGGGGACGGCAACGAGCAAACGCTCTTTGTAAACGACGATGAACTGAATAATGATCTCATGTCGGGGGCGGGCGTGGGGACGTATCTCTTTGGCCGCCGCACATACGAACACATGGCCGCTTTCTGGCCGCAGGCCATCAATGTTCCCGACCTGCCCCCTGCGGTCCGCAAAATGGCCGAGTTGCTCAATGGAGGCGAGAAGATCGTCTTCTCAAAGACCCTCAAGAATCCGACGTGGGCAAACACCAGAGTGCTTTCGGACGTAGTTCGTAGCGAAATCGATGCAATGAAGCAACTCGATGGTCCAGATATGCTCATTCTTGGCAGCGGATCCATAGTCTCGCAGCTCACCCAGCACGGCCTGATCGACGATTATATGTTTGTGGTTGGACCGCTTTTCGCTGCTAGGGGGAGGCCGCTGTTCAGAGACGTCGATTTGAAGACCTCTCTCATTTTGTCGCAGTGCAAGTCTTACAAATCGGGCAACGTGCTTCTGCGCTACGTACGAGCCTAGGGAGTGGGGGTCGGGGCGCCTCTCCGGTGACCCTAAGGAGTGGTGCTGGACTTGTGATTCTGCCCGGAGGGGAGATGCGACAAAGCTCAAGGCCGCCTAATGCGAAAACACCGCAACTGGTCTTGCTGACTGTGGCAATCTCAGTGGCCTGCTTTCCCGTGGTTCCGGTACCTCCAGCCGTAGAACCCGGATTCAGAGTCAGTATCGGGGCGACCACTCACTATACCGAACAACGCGAGTCTTGGATTCCAGACTCCACACAGGTTAAGCCTGAAGTTTCCCCTCAGGCAAAGTTCCTGGCAAGTGTTGGCGTTGTAGGAAGTGATCCAAGTCTGCCACGTCTGCGGGCCAGTGATGGAACCGCAGGATCTTCGCTGTGGTGAGAGTTCTGAGAGTCTTCCTCCGCTCGGCCCCGTGCCCACGTGTCCCAGAGGTTCGCGCGCTTTTTTGGGTACTGCGATACCGCTAACGTCTGTGAGTCGGTCAAACAACGCTATGGCGAGATAGCTCGAAAAGTCGTTGAAGGTGCCACCAAAGCATCCTGCTGCACGCCGGCGTCGAGCGGGCGCTGTGGGCACAGGAAAGGTTGGCGCGGTCGGCTTTTGCTACGGTGGTGGCATGGTGAACTATCTTGCCACGCGACTCAGTGACCTGGCCGCAGGCGTGCCGTTCTACGGTTCCTCTCCCAACACCGAGGACGTGCCTAAGATCAAAGCGCCGCTCATGATCCAGTCAGCCGAAACAGACGCGAGGATCAATGCCAGCTGGCCCGCGTTCGAAGAAGCACTAAAGGCGGCAAACGTGCCATACGAACGTCACCTCTATCCCGGCACGCAACACGGTTTTCACAACGACACTACGCCTCGCTACGATCAGGCCGCGGCCAAACTCGCTTGGGAACGAACGATCGCGTTCTTCAACAAGTACACACGTTAGGCGGCGCGATCTGGTGTGTTGAGCGTCAATTGCCGGCCCCGGCGCCCGCGGTAGAACTCGCGGCCCGGGTCAGCAACTCGGCGTCTACGGCTGCGAGCAGGTCTTCTGGAGAGGCGGCTGAAACGACGCGCGCACCCGAGAAACGATGGAACCAACTGTCGTATGCTCCGCACGCTACCTCCCAGCCGCGTCTGGCATAGACCACGTTCGTTCCGCCAAAGTAGCTGGCCAGGTACGAGCTGCCGCCCAGCACGGAGACAAAACGCTCACAGCCTGCAAAGAGACGCAATTGCAGTTCGTTGAAGCTCAGGTCCGGATGAGCGCAACGCAACTTCTGAATCGTCACGACGTCGGGGAAGGCACTTGTTACTGCGTCGATGTCATCGTACTCGTGTATCTGCTGATGATCGTTGACGATGTCAGACCCTCTGGGCCGCACGTATATCACCTGATAGCGCGAGCGCAGCCGTCCAATCAGCGCGAGCAGAGTTTCAGTATCGATGAAGTTGGCCGGGCCACGATACCAGAGGTATTGCTCGTCCGAATACTTGTTGCACACAATGCATGTCTCACGCGCCCACTCGAAGCGAGAATCGCGAAAGACGGACCTGTAAGGCGGTGGTTCCCAATGTGAAGTGTCCAGCTCCGAGGGAAAGGCTTTGCGGTCGTACCTCAGCCGACCCGGTTCTCCTATCGGCCACTCGGTAATGGGGACGTACTTGCGAGCAACCATTCTCTCCTCGTGGTTAGGCGAGAAGTAGTATAAGGCACGTGTATCAGCGCTCGCCGTCGTAAAAGCCAGCTTGCCTTGCTTATGCAGCCAGTAGGCATAGGGAATCACGGCGAGCAGTTCAAAGGCAAACTCGCCAAAGTATTGCGTTCCCTGCGACAACTGGTCGGGGTGAGTGTTGCCTACGATCTCAGCCAGGTAGGTGGCAAGACCATGGTGCTTGAATGAGTAGGCTGTAATCGCATTGACGTCGCCGCGCCGTGTCTGATGCAATAGATCGGGGCCCCGCAAAAATGCACCGAACCTTGCGCCGCCAGTATTCATACAGGCGCGGGCAAGTTGACGCCGGTCCATGCGGCCCAGCCTCGCCCACCCGGCCAGCGCTCTCGTTAGGCCCGCAAAAGCACTCACCGGGGACTTGAATGCGTCGGCGAGTTCCCACGTAACGGCCTGCATTCCTCCCTCCGCAATCCGGGCAGGGTCGCAACGACGAGAAGGATCAAAGAAGCGCTCGATGGTCGCGACTTTCACTCTCTGACCTCGACTTCAAGGATGTCACCAAGTTCCTTCTGCAAACGTTTAGCCTTGCGGCCAAGCGTCGCGTTGCGGAAATGAACGGCAAAGGCTGAACCGACTGACTGAATCGGTCCTTTACCGTCTCCTTCACTGGTGTTGCCCGGGGAAACCATTTGGT
>CAZYTS010000245.1:0-4606 GCA_964649855.1 uncultured Gemmatimonadaceae bacterium | reverse complement strand
GAAGAGATCAGCGAAACCGTGCGGGCGAGACGCGCAGCCATTCTTGTGCACGATCGCGTTACTGACACTCTGCAAATAGTAAGTGCACTCGGCTTTGACGCACGGGACACAGCACCGATTGCCACAAATGACCACGCAGCGGTTACGTCACGCGTCTTTAGAGATCAGCGGGCCGCGATCCTGGAAGACGGCGAGATGCAATGCGACGCCGAGTCCCGCTTGAGAAAGGGCGGACTCCTGGCGGTACCGATTCTCTGGACGAACCCCACACAGCATGGATCCATTCCGCTCGGCGTGGTCACTCTCTCCGAACGCAGAGGCAGCGACGGCTTTAGTGCCGGCGACGAAAAACTCGTAAGCGCAATCGCCACGCAGATAGGAACAGCAATCCAAAATGCACGGTTGGTTCGATCTTCATTGGCGCAACAACGATTGCAGCAGGAAATGCAGCTCGCCAGCGATCTGCAGATGAAGTTGCTCCCAGACGCTTCGCTCTTTGCCCCCGAAGCAAGAATCGCTGCCCGTGTTGTACCGGCGGAAAGTGTTGGCGGCGACTTTTACCAGCTCTTCAGGCTTGGTGGCGGAAAGACCGGCATCATGATCGGTGACGTTTCCAGCCACGGCTATCGCGCCGCACTCGTTATGGCCCTGGTGATGAGCGCATCCTCCATCCATGCGCAAAATTCTCCGGATCCTGCGGATGTACTGAGCGCCTTGCTCGGCACACTGCGCGACGAGCTGGAGAGCACCGAGATGTTCATTTCGCTGTTTTATGGAGTGCTGGATCCCATGAATGGCCGGCTTCGCTACGCCAATGCCGGGCATCCGCATGCCTTTGTGGTAACGGGTGAAGGTTCAGTCGAACGGCTTGGCGCCCTTGATCCGCCACTTGGCATGTCCGCCGACAGGCCTACCGCTCGCGAGTGGGCGTGGAATCCTCGAAGGGACCTCCTTTTGTTGTTTACCGATGGTGTTTCGGATGCAAGGAACAGGCAGGACGTGCGCCTTGGCGAAGACCCAGTACTGCAGATCGTCAAGAACCTGCGTGAAGAGACTCCGCAGACGATTGTGGACCGCGTTTTCGAAGCAGTGGGCAAACACGTGGTCGACGCGGCTCGGCGCGACGACCTGACATTGGTTGTAGCACGTAGTTAGACTGAGCGGGTGAATCCGCGCTCCAACGCCGGTCCACGGCGTTCCTCATTCCCAGCTCCTCGCAAGCGGTTTGGCCAGCATTTTCTGACCGACAGGTCTGCGCTTGCGCGAATAGCTGATGCAGTCTCAGCAACGAGCGCTGACACAGTGCTGGAGATCGGGCCGGGGAGGGGAGCGCTCACCGAGCTCCTGGTTGAGCGCGCCGAACGCCTCATTCTTGTAGAAGTGGACCGCGATCTGGCTGCACTGTTGCGCGAGAAGTACGCGGCTGCAAGGCACGTCGAAGTTGTAGAGGGCGACGTTCTCACCATGGACCTGGCTGCACTTGCGGGGGGGCACTACAGGCTGGTTGGAAACATACCCTACAACATCACAACGCCTATCGTTTTCCACTCCCTCAGGTCGCCTCGCCCCGAATTGGCTGTTTTCCTGGTCCAACGCGAGGTGGCTGACCGTCTTGCAGCAAGGGAGGGCTCGCGCGAGTACGGGGCGTTGAGCGTGAACGTGCAGACGGTGGCACAGGTGGAATCGTTAGGCGGAGTTCCGGCAGGGGCGTTTCATCCCAAGCCCAAGGTTGACTCGGCTATCGTGCGGCTCCGGCCTCTGGAGCACCCCTTGCTTGAGCCGAGTGAAGAAGAAGGCTTCAGGCGTTTCGTGATTGGGCTCTTTGGCCAGAGGAGGCGACAGATCGTGCGCGCCTTGCGCACGGTGACGGGCTTGGATGCCGTTGCCGCCAGGAGCGCAGTTGAGACCATTGGCATCGACCCGTCCTCTCGTTGCGAAGAGCTGGCTCCAGGCAAGTTCGTGTTGCTGTTCAGGATCTGTAGTCGCGGCAACGGATGAGGCTGTCAGAGCCGCGCGCACGCCTCTGGATCAGTAGCACACCCCTCGGTGAGGACCGAAGGGACAGGAGTTCAGTTGTCTCCCTGCTGAGTAAGCTCAAAGCTCAGCCCTTCGAGCTCGAGCGCCATGTTTACCGATCGCAGAGCAACGTTTGTCGGAACCTGCAAGGGCACAGGCGCAAAGTTCAGAACGGCGCGAATGCCGACGCGCACGAGCCGGTCGACTACTCCCTGGGCAACGTCGCCCGGTACTGCGAGCACCGCGATCTCGGGATGAAGGATCGGCACATCTTCTTCGATTCTGGCGATGTCTCTGACAACGAGACCATCCCACTTGGATCCGACTTTGCGCGCGTCCGCGTCGTAAACCGCAACAACATTAAAGCCGCGCGGTCTGAATCCGTGATACTGCGCCAGAGCTGTTCCGATCTTTCCGGCCCCGACTATGACGACATTCCACTGGCGACCGAGCCCGAGAATTTCTCTTAGCGAGCTCGTCAGTTCGGGTACGGAGTAGCCGAGTCCACGCTTACCGAATGAACCAAAAAAGGAGAGGTCTTTGCGGACCTGCGCTGAGGTGGTGCCGCCGTGCGCCGCAAGCTCCTCGCTCGAAACCGTGCGAAGTCCCCGCTGCGATGAGTCCTCGAGAAATCGCAGGTAGATCGAGAGTCGGCGTACGGTGCTGTCGGCTATTCTCTTCACGGAGTTCGCGCTTGTGAATTCATTCACAAGTTAGCTGGCCCTTGGGCAGCGAGACAACGGCTCAGCTGGGACCGGAGGTCGCCCATTGCCCAAAAAAAGGTCGGTCACCCCGCTGAGGGGCCGTTTCCGGGCCACGTGCGTATCGATTGGACGCTACTGCAGGGACTTGCTCACTTCGCCTTCGTCGCCTTCCTTGCCCTCTAGGCCGGCAGTACCGCTTTCCTGACCATCGTTCGCCCCTACCGTGCCAGTCCACATACAGTCCGAAATCGGCCAGCTGAGAGAGGTGCTCGTCCACCCGCCCGGGGAGGAGCTCCTTGCCGTCACACCCAACACCCGGGACGACTACCTCTACGACGACATCATCCACGTCCAGACAGCGCGTCAGGAGCACGCGCGCTTTGTGGCAATCCTGGAACGCTTTGCGCGCGTCTACCACGTGCGCGATCTCTTGCTGGAAGTGCTCGAAAAGGCACCGGTGCGCGAACTCCTCATCCGGAACGCACTCGACATTGCCCAGTCAGAGCCATTGGCCCGCGAGCTCACTCAGATGAGTGCAGACAAGGTCGTGACCTGGCTCATAGAGGGGCGAGATGAACCGCTCGGTCCCCTCGCAACGCTACTGAACGAAACGGGTTACCAGTTGCCACCACTCCCGAACCTTTTCTTCACGCGCGACTCGGCGATGGCCATAGGGGAGCACGTTCTGATTGGTTCTATGCGCTACGATGTGCGCTGGTCCGAAGAGTTGATCATGAAGTCGCTCTTCACGCATCACCCGTTGCTCGTCAACAAGGGGATACTTTATGATGGCTCGAGTGAGCGTCGCACTTCGTACACGCTTGAAGGGGGCGACGTACATCCACTTACTTCGGAGACGCTGATGATCGGTTTCTCCGACCGATCGAGCCCTTCGGCAATCGATCGCTTGTCGGAACTTGTGTTTGCACAGACCGCGGTACGAAACCTGATCGTAGTGGTAATGCCCAAGGAGAACACGGCGATCCACCTTGATATGATCTTTACTCAAGTGGATCGGGAACTCTGTGTCGTGTATCCGCCACATTTCATTGGTCCTGAGCGCCTCTCAGTACTCGTCTGGAAAAAGGGGGAGCAGCGGTTGCGAGAGATGCCAGACGTGTTTGCGGCACTCAGCGAGTGCGGTATCAAGATGCAGCCCATATTTTGTGGTGGTTCGCGGCGCAACATGCAGGAGCGCGAGCAGTGGGCTTCGGGGTGCAACTTTCTGGCGCTTCGTCCAGGGCTCGTTGCTTCTTATGCGCGGAACGAGGCTACATTGCGGGAAATGGATAGCATGGGTTTTTCCATCATTCCTGCAGACGAATTTCTCAGGGATGGGACTTCAATAGGCGCGGATGGCCGTGCTGTAATCACTTTTGCTGGCAGTGAGCTCGTGCGCGGAGGTGGTGGACCCCGCTGCATGTCTTGCCCGATTTCCCGAGACGATCCCTGGTCGTGACCACGCGCTACAAATGAGTGGCGTCAGGAGCCGCATTCCAGACACGACGCTCGTGGCACGGGCCCGGGACGCGCTGGCGGCCGGACCACTCGAGGTAACCGAGTTGGTGGAGCGGATTTTGGCGCTTCCGGGTGCACCGAGACGCGTGGCGGAGCGTCTGGCTGACGCAATGCTCGGCAGCTATCCCGAGTTTGTCAGCGAATCGGGCCGTTGGCTGCTGCGGCAGTCTCCCGCGGCTACGGAGGAGCCGGATTCTGCCGAACTAGCGTCGCTGAGTTGCGCGGTAGTAGACGTAGAGACCACCGGCAACAGCGCCAGGCTTGGAGACCGGATTACCGAGATCGCTATCGTGCCGGTAGACGGTGGAGAGGTGGGTGAACCATTTGTAACGCTCATAAACCCGGGCCGACCCATTGCACCGGCGGTT
>CAZYTS010000244.1:0-4627 GCA_964649855.1 uncultured Gemmatimonadaceae bacterium | reverse complement strand
GTCAGGATGCGCCGTGCGGTCTACTACGATCGTTGAATCGAGTCCGATCGTATCGTCCTGCGCGTAGCGCACCACGTCAAAGCCGAGGTCGCGCAAGTATAGGGAGGCACGCCGCGCCAGCCCACGCACATTGGTGGCATTCAGCACCTCCACCCTTATCCTGGTTTCGCGCGGCACTATCCGTTCTACTCCCGAAGGCGCAGGTCCCTGGCTTGCGCTGTCAAAGATGGAACCGCGTAACAGGAGCCAGAGTCCTGCCACTGCAACGGCAGCCACAACTCCCAGGCCAGCCGCTCTGCCTAACGTACGCCGTTCCATAGTTCCACTGTCTCACGATAAAGCGCTTTGCCCTCGCGCAGAGTCCACTCGATCCGCATCCTCACTACCTGACGAAAAACGCCATCAAAGTCTCGTGGCACTGCGGCTGCGAGAAAGGCACGGTCGCGCGCCATGAATTGCCGCCCGGGCTCCAGAAAGTCGGCCATGTATAGGGCCTTTCCAACGCGCGCAAAGCCGCCGCTCCCCAGGGTGTGAAACTCGATCGCGTGGAGGACGTCGTTACGCGTTTCGCCTTCAGCACGCAGCATACGCGCCGCAGCAGGTCCGTGAAGTACGCCATGCGGCAGCGGAGGGTTGTCTGCTATTCGCTGCAACTCCTCTGTTGTTGCGTCGCGGAGTGCGTCGTGCCAACGACCGGCGTCGTGCCATGCCTGTCGTTCGACAGCATCCAATTCCATATCCACGGCCCATCTGTCGAGCAGCCACGTCACACGCTCGATGTGAGCACGGCGCGGAGGAGTCACTACGGCCCATTCCGGCAACGTGATTTCCTGGGACTGTGCTGATTCCACCGGGCCTCTATGCCAAACGAGTCAACCTGCGCGCCAGGTCAGCAAGGTACAACGAAAGCTCGCGCAATTGTTGAGTTGCACCCTCCAGTTCCATCTGCGCACTGGCCTGTGACTCAGCAGCCTTGGCTACCTGCAAGGCGTCTGCCCGGTTGGTCTCCGAAATGTCGGCAATACGGGAGACACGTTCTCGAACACTCGCCACGTCCCGCTCCTGGGTCCTGGAAACTTCTGCAATTCTCCTTGTCCACGTGGCTGCAGCGCCGCTGGTACGGAGAATCTCTTCAAGTGCCGCGTGAGCGCTTCCGGAGAGAGATTCGACGTCAGCAACCAGGGCACGCCCGCGATCCATCTGCGCGGTTACGCGTTCCATTTGCGACGCCAACGTCTCTACCAACTGATTGGCGTCCTCGGACGCCCGTGAACTCTCGCCTGCAAGTCTTCGGATCTCCTCAGCAACTACTGCAAAGCCTCTACCCTGGTCACCTGCACGCGCCGCCTCAATAGCAGCGTTGAGGGCAAGAAGGTTGGTCTGTTCAGCGAGATCCTTGATGACGGAGATGAAAGAGTTGATGCGCTGTGCGTGCTCGCCCAGATCCTCCAGCACGGTGGAACTCTCGTCAACAAAGCCGCGCGCCGAGTCGAGTCGTTCAATGGCCGTGCCAATGGTATCACGATGCTCGCCGGCGATCTTTTCGGCGCGTTCGCTGGCTCTTGCTGCTTCGTGTGCGTCACGAGCAATGCTGGCCGTTCCACTGTGAACCGCATCTGCTGCATCGCGACTTTGAGCAGCCTGCTCGCTCTCTTCGGTTACGGAGCGCGAAATGCCGGCAACCAGACGCGCCACCGACTCGGCATCTGCGCGCAACTGCCCTGCCGAGATGTTGAGAGTGTCTACCTGACGCTCGAGCCTTGCCACCGACTCGACGAGAGGACGCCTGAGGTCCTGAATCTGAAGTGCCGTTCCAAGCTGCCGGGCGAAGCGTTCGATCACGGCGACTTGCTTTGCCATATAGGTTCGGCGCTTGTGGTGTTCCATTTCAAGAAAACCAACCGTACGATCGCCAAAGCGCAGTGGAGCTGTGACCATGCTTCGGACGTTTGGTTCAGGCGCCGATATTCTAGCGTCTCTCGCGGCGTCTGTTACGACTACCGTGCGGCCAGACTCACGCGCCTCGCGCTGAAGGCGCGTCTCCTCGCGCGCTGGAGCGGGTTTGTCACCGTGATAGCCACGCTCGCTCGAATAGATCTCGCGAACTGATTGATCCACGAGCCGCGTGATTCTAAAGCTCTGCCAATCCACAAGGCGATTGGCCAACTCGGCGATGCGCTGAAGTGCTTCACCCATCGAAGCGTCGCTGTTAACCACGAGCTCGATCTCGTGCAACTTGTTGAGCTCTTCTGCAGCAATGGCCTCTTCTATTATCCTGGCAAAGAGGAGAGCCGCAAAAACCAGAGCTAACCCCACGGCGCTCCAGCCCACGAGCCCGACATTAGCCACGGTAAAGAGGATCACTATGCTCGCGGCCGCCGATGCCGCAAATCCAATGACCTCGTAGCGCAGGATCAACGAGCGTTCATCCTGTTGCAGTTTGTCTCTGTAAAGCAGCGAGAAGTACTGCAGTCCCTTGGCCGCTACAAAATACATGAAACCGTAGACGGATATCGCTGGCACCATTTCAGCGGAGAGCGTACCCGGGCTGAGGTCTCCCATCTGTCTCGCGATAAAGGCAAACCAGCCGTAGGCGGCGCCAATCGCAAGGACTTCGCGTCCCGCGTTTACGAGTCCCCACAGGAACGCCTTGCGGTGCAGCGCGACGTCGGTGATGAGGATCCCTGCAAAAACGCCTAACGCGGTTGTCGGAAGCCCCACCACCAGCGCCCCCGCCAGTGAGGCGACCGCTGTTCCTGTCAGATTGGAATACTTGGTCAGCGGAATCGGCCGCATGCGCAGTGCAATCGTGGCCAGGACCAGGACAGCAAGGGCACCGCTGTGCGAGCGCCACCTTGGATCCGAAGCAAGGAGCGAAATCAGCACTACCAGTCCCGCCGCTCCAAAGGCGCGCGTAATCATCTGCGCGGTCACACTTTCAGATCGTGTCTAGTGCGCCGCGCAATGCGGCAACCACAGCAGCTGCCTCGGAAACACCGCTTTCCGCGGCGCGAACCAGGGCACTGCCCACAACGATTCCATCGGCAATTCTTCCCACCGCGGCGGCCTGGGCGGGCGTTGAAATGCCAAAACCAGCGCAAATCGGCAATTCACAGACTCCACGCAGCCTGGCGACGGTTTCACCCAGATCCGCCGGTACGTCGTCTCGCGCTCCGGTTACGCCAAGGCGAGAGATGAGATACACAAAACCTCGACCGTGTCGCGCAATCTCGCGCATTCTCTCGGTAGGTGTAGTAGGCGCAACGAGCCTAACGAAGGAGAGCCCACCCTCGCCTAACCACTTTTCCCGGGCCGGATCGGACCCAACGGGAAGATCGGTTATGAGAATACCATGCACCCCGTGCTCCGTTGCCTGCCTCAAGACATCGGGACCGGCCGCGAGGATCGGGTTGAGATAGCTGAACAGCACCACTGGGATCGTGAGCTCTGCGTCGCGGATGATTCTCAACGTCTCGTGGAGCGTGGTCCCCTGTTCCAAAGCCTTCTGCGAGGCGCGCTGGATGACCGGACCATCGGCCATCGGATCGGAAAATGGCACTCCGACTTCTATGACGTCGGCACCAGCGCCTTCGACCGCCTTTAGCAACTCGACGGAACGATCGCGGTCGGGGTGACCGGCCGTTACGTACGCCACCAGCGCGCGCCGCCCGTCGCGCGAGAGATCGGTAAAGGTCTGGCCCAGCAGATCAGACGAAATAGTCGCCGACATTTATACCGTAGCGAGCTGGGTCATCAGTCTTGATGATCGTCCTCTTGTACGCGCCACCTTCAACCTGCTCGGTAAGGTCGGCCAGCGTTCCCGGATAGAGAACGTTACCGCGGTCATCGCTTACGATTCGCACTATAGGACGATTGAGGGCTTCGGGTCTTGGGTTCGACGCATGCACAAGCGCCAACTCGAATGTATCGAGTACAACGAGTGTTCCCACAGGGAAGATCCCAAGAAGATTGATAAAACCCTTTACGATCACGGGATCAAATCCGCGTCGGGTATTGTCACGCATTCCAGCCAATACTGCTGCCGGGGAAAGTGGAACCGTTTGGTAAGCCCTCCTGGTCGTCGCCGCATCAAAACCATCGGCCACTGCAACGATCCTGCTGAACATGCTCTGCACACGCGGTCTGATTGCCTTGGGATAGCCGGTCAGATCGGTCTTCATGTGGTGCTCGTGCGCGACAACCATGGCGCGATATGGCAGTTCCTGTTGACCACGCATGTGAAAGAGCGTCAGGACCCCAAGCCAGGGGTGAGCTGCGAGCCAGCGCCAGTCATCGTCGGTGAGACCTTCGGTCTTGTTGAGCACTTCGAGCGGCACGCGCGACTTTCCGATATCGTGAAAGAGCGCGGCCAGGCCGAGGTCGTAGAGCTGCAGCTTGCTGAGTCCAAGTCGCCGTCCCAGCGCAACCGAAAAGATGCAAACGTTGACGGAGTGCGTAAACGTGTACTCGTCGTAGTCGCGGATTGTTGTCAGTCCGACGAGCGAGGTCTCTTCGTTGAGGATCTGGTCAACGATGGATTGCACCACTCGCTTGATCTTCTTGATACTCGGCGCCTGACCAAGCCTCACCGAGTTCATGACTTCTTTGGTTACAGCGACCGACTGTG
>CAZYTS010000243.1:0-4649 GCA_964649855.1 uncultured Gemmatimonadaceae bacterium | reverse complement strand
GCGAGGTACGCCAAAGCTCCCGGCAAAGGTCATCCCGAATTCCACCAGCAGCATTCCTACAGTAAAGAGATACGGTTGCACCTTGGCCAGCTTCCAGAAGGCTACCTTCTTTCGGAACACTAACGGAATGAGGTAATACGTTGCGCCCATAAAGGCCATCGCGGTACCGCTCACAACTGTCGCGTGGAAGTGGCCCGGCACACGGAGTGTGTTGTGCGCAATGATGTTGATCTGCTCGGTTCCAATGGTGACCCCGGTGATTCCGCCAAAGAAGCCAAACACCACGACCGAAAAGATGAGCGATGAGAACCCTGGATCACCCCATGGCGCTTTTCTCAGCCATCCGAATAAACCGGATGTGTATCCGCGAAGCCTCATTCCCAACTCCATTCCCGCTGGCACTGTAAAACCGTGCACCATCGACGCGAGAACGGCCATGTACATGAAGTACGAGGTGTTCACGATCTTCCAGGCAGGACCAAAGCCGGGATCCACCAGCAGATGGTGCGCCGACGCCATCGATATGAAGAGGATATAGAGCACGAATGCCCAGCGGCTGACCTTTTCATTCAGCACAACGGCGCCAACGGTCAGCGCGCCGAGCATGTACCAGATGGCCACCATCGCTGCAACGTTGATTTGCTGCGCCGAGTGGCCCAACGCCCACCAGAGAAGTCTGTAGATCTGTGGATCGACCACAGGAATCAATCCCAGAGACCACAGGAAGGTCGGGATATAAGCCATGGCACCGTGCAACAAGGTGATGACGGCAATGATGGCCGCGGCCATAGCGCCATATACCACCAACGGCATCGAGCCCTGATATGTTTTTTCACGTTTGGCAATGGTGAGTGTGGCAAAAAACTGCCCAACGACACCAAGCGCGCCTACTGCAAAGAGAATCACACCGAGGTAAAAGGCCGGATGCGCCTTTAGTGGCGGATACGACGTGTACAAGACGTCTGCCTTGCCACTCCACTGCATCCATTCGACGATCAGCGACCCGCCCAGCATCAATCCGAAATTGAACCATCCAAAGCGTGGTGCCGCGGGCCGCGCGTTGAGCAGAGCAGTGCTGACAAACCATAGCACTGCCATCTCAAAAAAGATGATGAAAAAGATCAGCATGTTCATGCCGTGCACGCCAAGGATGCGGTAGTACCACTCAGCAGGCAGGAGATGCACGGCCTGCCAGCGCGTGAGCGCGAGCAGGAGCGCAGCGGTAGCTCCTATGAGCAACGCAACAATGCTGACTACAGCATTCGCCTTGACCAGTCGTTCTGCGCGCAGGTCTATGCGGCGGCCGGTTACGGGACAAACCCGGAACGTTGCGCCAGCAGTCGGGGGAGCAAATCCTCCATCGAGGCTAACGCTGGTCATGGGTTGCCTCCGAAATCGATGCGCGCCGTGTTGTTGTCGGATACTGTTCTACCTGCTGGGTCGACCACGATCACGCGTCCGACCATGGCGTGGTGACCAATGCCGCAGAACTCATTGCAGATGATGCGAAAGTCACCAGCTGCTGTAGGTGTCACCCGCAGCGCGTAGTCATAACTCGGCACAACCGCAAAGTTGACGTTGAGCGGATAGAGCGAGAATCCGTGGTTCACGTCGAGCGCGGAAAGGTGGAGCATGTACTCTTTGCCGAGTTCGAGCTGGAGGATCGGATACCACTGATAAGTAAGGCCGACGAGATAGACGTCGGCCCCGGGAGGTGGTGCAACTATGGGGAGTCCACGGTCGTCACCGATCTTGTATTGCTGGGCAAAAGCTGCTGTGCGTGCGTAGAACGCTTTGGGATCGACTCTGGTGCGGACGCCACTTGGGTTCTGTCCACCTTTCCAGTGCCAGAGCGGCATCATGGCAAAGAGCACGATGCACCACGCGAACGCGATGGCGACCCAGAGTTTTTCGGCCTTGTGCGCTGGTTTCCACCACACGCCTGGTACCGGGTCGAGGCCGGTATGGACCTTGGTTAGCATGGGCAGCTCCTATGGAAGCGTGCCGGCCGGCATGCGGACAACTTCCCACACGCCCCAGGCGGTAAAGATTACCAGCATTACGGCCAGACCAAGCGCCAACAGCAGGTACATATTGTCGAACAGACGCTGGCCAAAGGGTATTGGCTCAGTGTCGTTAGACGTTGCGGTACCATCAGGCGACGGATCCATGGGAGGTCCTCGGGTTTGATTGGCGGACCGAAAGGATCACAGCGCGTGTGTCCGCGGACGCGCGCGGATTGCTCTTGGCGAGGTCGGCTATGGTTGTCGTTGTGAAGAACTGATCGATCTCACCCGCGACTTTCTTCCAACGATCGTGTGCAGCACATGGGTTGGCGTCGCCGCAGGTGGGGCGTCCCACCAGGCAGCGTCGTTCGGCTACCGGTTCGAAGTGGGCGACAACGCGTGAAAGCGTCAGATCCTCGGCCGGGACCGCGAGCCAGAAGCCGCCGCGCGGACCACGCTCGGAGCGAAGCACACCGGCACGCGTGAGGTGATAGAGCGTTTTGGAGAGGTAGTTGCGCTGGCACCCGAGGACGGCGGTTATCTCGTCAACGCGTACCGGGCCGATCTCGGTGCAATCGGCGATGCAGAGAACGGCCTGAATGGCCTGCTGAGCGGTGCTGGACAGCCACATGTGCGAAAGGCTCCGAGGTTACTCTAGCAAACATCATGATGATATGATAAACTCTGCGCAAGAGGCAAATTACCCATGCGATACCTCGAACGAGGGGCCAAACGACTGCTTAACCTCCTGGACGCCGGCGCGACCTGGCTCTACGGATGGCGCTGGAACCCCATCCACCAGAGCGGGACAGTAGCCGTCGCCATGCTCCTGGTGCTCCTCGCGACCGGCCTCTATCTCGTTCTCTTCTACAGAATCGGATCTCCCACTGAGTCCGTCGCAAGAATTGCCGCCGACCCATGGCTCGGCGGCTGGATTCGAAGCCTCCACCGCTACGCAACCGACCTCTTTCTCGTAGCAGCTGCCCTGCACCTCCTGCGCATGTTTGCACAGACAAGGAGTTGGGGACCGCGAGCGGTAGCATGGGTCTCGGGACTCATGCTCTTTGGGGCCGGTGTCGTGTGTTCGTGGACAGGCTACGTCATGGCCTGGGATGTGTTTGGCGAAAGGCTGGCGCGAGACGGAGCTCGGCTCATGGACGTGTTGCCCGTCCTCTCGGAACCGTTGAGCCGGATCTTTGCTGGCGACCGAGACGTGCCAAGCGCCTTCTTTTTTGTGAATCTCTTCATTCACATAGGGCTGCCGCTGGCGATGGGTGCCCTGCTCTGGCTTCACGTTTCACGAGTGGCTCGGCCGGCATTCCTTCCCCCGCGTCGAATCACCTGGACTATCGTAGCGCTCCTGACGGCTGCATCGTTAGTGTGGCCAGCGACCTTGGGTCCGGCGGCTGATGCATTCCGCATTCAGAGCACAACGCCGGTTGATTTCATAGCAGCATGGTGGCTTCCCCTGTCGGAGCGACTGTCACCAGGTCAAGCGTGGGCGAGTGCGCTCGTGTTCGCGACGGCAATGCTGCTTGTGCCTCGCCTGGCGCGCCGCCCACGCGAACAGCGTTGGGCGCCGAGTGTGGTTGATCCGCGCCTATGTACGGGTTGTAACCAGTGCCCGCAGGATTGCCCGTGGGACGCAATCACCATGGTAAAGCGCGACGATGATCGACCCACACTCGTCGCGCGCGTCAATCCTGCGCTCTGCGTGAGTTGTGGGATCTGCGCGGGCTCTTGTGCTCCAATGGGAATCGGACCCGCTGGCCGTACGGGACGCGATCAACTTGCGCTATTGCGCGACGATGTTCTGCCTCTTTTGTCTACACTGCCCTCCGTGCCGATTGTGGCCATCTGCTGTGCCGAAGCTCCGGAATCGCACACCAGGGCAATAGAGGCAAGAGGGGCCCACGTGCATCGTGTCACCTGCAGCGGCAACCTGCATACCTCGGTAGTCGAGCGATTCCTGCGCGATGGGGCGCCCGGAGTGATCGTCTGCAGTTGTCCACCCCGTGATTGTGTAAATCGTGAAGGGCCTAAATGGCTGGAGGCGAGACTCTATCACGATCGCGAGGCAGAACTGCAAGCGCGAGTTGATCGACGTCGCGTCGCGATGGCCGTACTTGCGCCAGGGGACCTGAGGGGTTCGTTGGCGGCATACGACGAGTTCGCCGAGCGCGTGAGTGCTTTGCAGCGACCAGAGCCTGTCGATGACGACTTTGATCTGCTATGTGATGTCGTGCCAGTGGGTGAAGAGACATGACGGCCGGGCGCTTGGCGCGATTGACGTTGATGGTTGCAGGGACGGTCGTCTTTCTCTATTTGATGACCCAGCTCTCGTCGGTTCCCATGGCGCAAGGGGTTTCTGAAGGGGCCTTGCTCCGGCTCTCGTGGAAAGCGGTTCCGGAACGGATTGAAGTCTGTCGTGAGCTGAGTGAAGAGGAACTTGCCAAACTCGCGGAGCATATGCGGCAGCGTGTGCGGTGCGATGGGCGTTTCGCCACGTATACGCTTCGTGTCGAGGTCGACGAACGCGCAGTTCACGAGGGGATAGTACGTGGCGCTGGACTCAGGAACGACCGGCCCATGTTTCTGCTGCACGAGATCGGCATGAATCCCGGCGAGCATCGATTGCGTGTG
>CAZYTS010000242.1:0-4650 GCA_964649855.1 uncultured Gemmatimonadaceae bacterium | reverse complement strand
TCAGTACACGAGCATCAGCGGGTTTTCGATCAGTCTTCGCAGCGTCTGAAGGAACCTGGCCCCGGTAGCGCCGTCTATCACGCGATGATCGCAGCTCATTGTGACGCGCAACCGACGACGGATCGTGATTTCTCCGTTCTTCTGAACCACTGGCCGCTGTTCGATGCCCCCAATGGCAAGGATTCCGACCTCGGGGGGATTGATGATCGCCGTAAAGTGGTCGATACCGAACATGCCGAGGTTTGAGACTGAGAAGGTGGAACCGGTGTACTCCTCGGGCTTCAGTTTGCGTTCCCTGGCGCGCTTTGCCAGATCGCGAGACTCGGCGGCGATCTGACTCAGGCCCTTGAGGTTGGCGTCAAAAATGACGGGAGTGATGAGACCGTCTTCGATGGCGACGGCCATAGCGAGATGCACCCGGTTCCAATTGCGGATTGCATCACCGAGCCAGTGTGCGTTGCACTCCGGGTGTTGTTCGAGCGCCGTTGCGACGGCTTTGAGGATGATGTCGTTGAAGGAGACTTTGAACTCATCGCCAAGTTCGGCCATGGCTGAACGCATCTCGGCGACGCGTTCCATGTCGAACTCCGCATTGAGGTAGAAGGTCGGGATGGGCCCGATGGATTCTGCGAGCCGACGCGCGATGGTCTTGCGGATCTGGGTGAGCGGTAGGTCGGTGAAATCCGCATCTGTTGCCCGGGGTCGCTGTGCAGCTGGCGTTGCTGCCCGTCCTGGTGCAGCAACCGCTGCTTCGACGTCTTTCTTGACGATACGACCGCCGGGCCCTGAACCGCTTACGCTACCGAGGTCAATGCCGCGTTCGCCTGCAATACGGCGAGCGAGGGGTGAGGATTTGGTACGTCCTGTTGCGGAGGGTTGTGCGGTTTGCGGGGAAATGGTTCGATCGGGGACAGATTGGTTACCTGCCTGCGGCTTTGCGGCTGTAGATTCTGAAGCAGGGGGGGCCCCCACACCGCTTTTCTCGCTTTGGGTTTCACCAGCTCCAGCCTCGTCCTTTGCACTCGGAGCCGGAGTAGTTGCTGCTGCTGCCGGCGCCCCACCGCCAGCGCCTGCTCCCGCCACCAGAGCGTCGATATTCTCGTCCGGTGTGCCGATCACGCCTATAAGTGACCCGACCGCCGTCGTGCCACCTTCTTCGAGCAATCGCTTGCGCAGCACGCCCTCGCCACGCGCCACCAGCTCCATGATCGCCTTGTCAGTCTCGACCTCGGCGAGGACATCGCCATTAGCAATCTTGTCGCCTTCGTTCTTGAGCCATTTTACAAGTCGCCCTTCCTCCATCGTGGGCGACAGCGCTTCCATGAAGACCTTGGTGGCCATCTGTTTGTCTCAAACGATTTAAGGTTGTTGCAGGTCAGAGGCGGGTGATACGGAGACTAGGCAAAGCACCTACAGCACCTGCTTTGCCATCGCCATCCTCGCCCTCCTCGCCATCCTCGCCATCACTCCACGTACATCACCTTCTTGATTGCTGCAATAGTCTTTTGGAGGTCCGGCTTTGCCGCACGCTCCAGGTTCTTGGCATACGGCATGGGCACGTCGGCCTGATGTATTCTCAGGACCGGCGCGTCCAGGTCATCAAAACAGTCGCGCTGGATGTAGTCGACTACCTGGGCACCTACGCCACAGAACTCCCAACCCTCCTCCAGCACCACCGCGCGGTTGGTTTTGCGCACCGAGGCCCGCACGGCCTCGACGTCGAGCGGCCTTATGGTTCGCAGATCGACCACGTCGATGTGAATGTCTTCTTTGGCCAGCGCGTCGGCAACCTGCATGGCAAGGAGAGCCGACTTGCCGTAAGTGATAAGCGAGGCATGCTGACCCTCACGCTTGAGGTCGGCCTGGCCCAGCGGAATCGTGTACTCTCCCTCCGGCACTTCGCCTTTGGTATTGTAGAGCATCTCACCTTCGAGGACTATCACCGGGTTGTCGTCGCGGATGGCGCTCTTGAGTAATCCTTTCGCATCGTACGGCGTGCCGGGCGAGACCACCTTGAGTCCGGGGATATGCGCCAGCCACGAATCCCATGCCTGCGAGTGTTGCGCCGAAAGCTGGAGCGCTGCGCCGTTGGGGCCGCGGAAAACCATGGGGATGTTGTACTGGCCCCCCGACATGTAGAGCATTTTTGCCGCCGAGTTGACGACCTGGTCGAGCGCCAGAAGGGCAAAGTTCCAGGTCATGAACTCTATTACCGGCCTCAGCCCCACCATGGCAGCGCCAACGCCTACACCGGCAAAGCCAAGCTCTGTGATCGGCGTGTCGACCACCCTCATCTCGCCGAACTCCTGCAGCAGGCCTTTGGAAACCTTATAGGCGCCCTGGTAGACGGCCACCTCTTCACCCATAAGGAAGACGCGGTCGTCGCGCTGCATCTCTTCGCGCAGCGCCTGGTTCAGAGCATCGCGATACGTGACTACAGGCATTATGGACTGTCCAAATCAAGAATGTATGATGTCGTCATTGCCTCAGACATTCGTCTCGAGGAGAACGTCCTCGTAGAGGCTTTCCAGCGCGGGTTCCGGGCTTGCCTCGGCAAAATCCCACGCGTCCTGCACCTCGGCCTTTATCTCATCATCCAGCGCGGCCATCCGTGCGTCATCCGTTTCACCCAGTGCTTCCATCTGCTGACGCAGCACGTTGATCGGATCGCGCTTCATGTACTCTTCGAGCTCCTGCTTGGTGCGGTACGTCCCGCTTACGGCGTCAGACATCGAGTGGCCCATGAAACGGTACGTTCGTACTTCGAGCAGCGTGGGCATCGACTCCGTGCGAGCGCGATGCACCGCTTCGCTGACGTGCTTTCGGACCTCCATCACGTCCTGTCCGTCCACGACTCCGCGTGGCATGTCGTACGCAGCACCGCGCTGGTAGATGTCGTGAATCGCGGATGCCCGTTCCAGCGCCGTGCCCATGCCGTAACGGTTGTTCTCGATGATGTAAACGACAGGTAGCTTCCAGAGGCTGGCCATGTTCAGCGCCTCATGGAAAGCACCCGTGTTGACCACCGATTCGCCCATGAAGCATGCACACACCTGGTCGCCGCCGCGGTACTTGATGGCAAAGCCAACTCCGGTAGCCAGAGGCACGTGACCCCCAACTATGCCGTGCCCGCCAAGGAAGTTGACGTTGCGGTCAAAAAGGTGCATGGAGCCGCCTTTGCCCCGCGCAACGCCGTCGCTGCGTCCAAAGAGCTCCGCCATGATGCCGCGAGCAGACATGCCGCGCGCCAACGCCTGGCCGTGATCGCGATAGGTGGTGATCACATAGTCGTCTGGACGCAGCACGGAGATAACGCCTGTGCCGCAGGCTTCCTGTCCGATGTAGAGATGACAAAAGCCGCCAATACGACCAAGCGCGTACGCTTCGGCGCAACGTTCTTCAAAGCGCCGTTGCAGCAGCATGGAACGCAGGAGGCTTGCTCTGGTCTCAGCGTCCGTTTCCCCGGTATCGGGCGTAGTTGTGGTATCAGCCTTCTTTTTAGCCATTTATGATTCCTCGTGAGATGAGGCCGGCGCAGTTGAATTCAACTACGCCTTGGTCACCGCGTGTTACGATTTTCAGGAAGTCATTCCCGCTGCCTGTACCTGCTCCCACGCGTGGTAGCTCGAACGTACCAGGGGCCCGGCTTCGACGTGCTTGAAGCCCATTGCCATGCCGGCAACCCGGAGTTCGCGGAACTCGTCTGGGGTGTAGTACCGGTCCAGCGGAATGTGTGCCGCGGAGGGGCGCAGGTACTGACCTAAAGTCAGAATATCTACGTCCACTTCGCGCAAATCGCGCATCACCTGTAGCACCTCTTCGACCGCTTCGCCGAGTCCAAGGATGATGCCACTCTTGGTCGGGATGTCGGGAGCGACCGACTTGGCGTAGCGAAATATCCTGAGCACCCTTTCGTAGCGCCCACCCGGCCGCGCCCGCTTGTAAAGTCGCGGCACCGTTTCGGTATTGTGATTGTAGATCTCGGGCCGAGCTTCGAGCACTGCACGGATCGAGTCCTCGTTGCCCTGGAAATCCGGAACCAGTACTTCAACCGAACAGCCGGGATTCTGGCTGTGGATCTGGCGAATCGTTTCCGCAAAGATCCAGGCGCCAAAGTCCGGAAGGTCGTCACGGTCTACTGACGTGATAACCGCGTGTTGCAGCCGCATCGTCGCTATGGCCGCAGCCACACGGGCGGGTTCTTCGATGTCGTACTTTGGTGGGCGGCCGTGGGAAACCGCGCAGTACGCACAATTGCGGGTGCAAACGTCACCCAGAATCATGAACGTCGCAGTGCCGTGTTCCCAGCACTCGCCGACGTTAGGGCACTGGGCCTCCTCGCAAACCGTATGGAGGTTCATCTCTCGCATAAGGTTTTTGAGGCGTATGTACTCCGGTCCGCCGGGGGCTTTTACCTTGAGCCAGCTCGGCTTCCGTTCGGGAAGCGGCTCGGCGCGGTGTCTGCCAATTATCTGATAAAGCGTGTCCGCCATTGGATTTACGAGTGCGATTCGGCGCGTGCTCAAGGTATTACGTGGCAGCGCCTGAATTCAGCCGGTGAATCTAGATCACGTACCAGTCGCGGGCCATTGTGATAACCCTTTAAAGACGCCGAGTCGGGTTATCAGGAAGGCGAGGAAGGCGAGGAGG
>CAZYTS010000241.1:0-4657 GCA_964649855.1 uncultured Gemmatimonadaceae bacterium | reverse complement strand
CCACACATCGCATAGTCTTTCAGCCACTCCAGACAGAAGTGGTAGGCAATGTGACCCGCGCGCTCTGGGTGCTGCAGGGAGCTGTGCTACTCGTGCTCCTCATTGCCTGTGCCAACGTCGCCAATCTCCTGCTTGCGCGTGCAGAATCCCGTCACCGCGAGTTTGCTGTGCGTACAGCGCTGGGAGCAGGAAGGACAAGGCTCCTCCGACAGTTTGTCACTGAAGGGGTGGTGTTGTCTGTCCTTGGGGCCGCGGCTGGCCTGGCTTTGGCGTTCTGGGGACTCAAGGCCTTGCTTGCCGCAAATCCCGACAGCATCCCACGCGCAGCTGAAATCACGCTCGACCCCGTCGTACTCGGCTTCACGATCATTGTGGCACTACTGACGGGAGTGGTCTTTGGACTGGCTCCCTTGCTCCACCTTGGGGAGCAGGCGGTGACCCTGGCCATAAAGGAGGGATCGGCGCGTACAACGGTGGGCGGCGCACGGAGTCGTGTGCGCAGTGCACTCGTAGTGGGTGAGATAGCGCTGGCCGTTATGCTCGTGATTGGCGCGGGGCTGCTCCTGAGAACCTTCAAGAACCTGACGAGCGTTGATGCGGGATTTGACCCATCCGAACGCGTCACGTTTGCGGTAAACCTTCCGGCGGCGTCGTATCCCGATTCACAGCGTGTCGTTCAGGTTGTGAAAGGGTTGATGCAGCAACTTGGTCAAGCCCCCGGGGTGAACAACGTCGCGGCAATGACTGGCCTGCCACCGCTGCGGCCTATCAATGCAAACACCACAAACTTTGAAGGCTACACTCCCGGCCCTGATGACCCGCCGGCCAACGTCGACTACTACCAGGTTGTTACGGCAGGCTATTTCGAAACGATGGGCATTCCGATGGTAGACGGAAGGTCCTTCAGCGAAGGCGATGCTATCGGCGGACCAGTGGTAATTATCAATGAAGCGCTGGCAAAGCGATTCTATGGTGATCAGAACCCGTTAGGCAGGCGGATTCAGCCGCCCTATGGTCCCCAGGCTCCCTTCTTTACGATTGTTGGTGTTGCCAGGGATGTGAAGCAGGGTGGGCTCGATGCACCAGCGGGCACGGAGCTCTACTTCAACTATGAACAGCTACCGGCCACGGTTGGGTTTGCCTCAAGACAAATGAATGTTGTCGTGAACACAGCCAGAGCGGCCAGTTCGATTGGCCCGGAAATACAGCGGGCGGTCGCATCGATTGATCCATCCCTTCCGGTCATTCAGATGCGTACCATGGAAGACGTGATTGGCGATTCGCTTGTCAGGCAGCGCTTCCTTTCCCAGCTGCTGGGCATCTTTGCTGGTGTGGCGCTACTGCTCGCTGCAATTGGTACCTATGGTATTCTTGCCTACATGGTGACCGAGCGGAACCGCGAGATTGGTATCCGCATGGCACTGGGTGCGGGGAGTCAGCAGATCGTGAGGCTTGTCCTGCGTCAGGGGCTCATTACCGCCGCTGTGGGAATCGGGATAGGGATTGCAGGGGCGCTGGCGCTCTCGCGTCTGACAAAGTCGCTGTTGTACGGAGTGTCGCCCTCTGACCCTCTTACTTTTGCGAGCGTTGCGGCCGTAATTGCGGCTGTGGCAATTGTGGCCTGCGTGATTCCCATGCTTCGTGCGACAAGGGTGGACCCGCTGGAGGCAATTCGGGCTGACTAGGATTCCCTGCGCCAAGGAGCATGCAGGACCGCTTAGAGGCAGACGGTGCCATAGTGCGATCTGTTCTAGATAGGCGTCGTATTGTTGATTGGTTGGTCCACATAACCTGCATGCCTGGGGCGATGTGGTCGCCCGATACGCCACCTGGTGGTGGTGCAATCTCACTCTCGACCTTCGTGTCCTATGAAGTTCAATCGTAGGCTCCGTCAGCAGCCGCTGCTGCTCCTGGTTTGTGGCTCCTTGTTGATTCCCATTCTCGTTGCCAGTCAAGGAGTGGGTCAGGACAATGAACTCGGTAGGACGCGCGCGGCCATCGCCGCCGTAAAGAACGGCATCGTTGACGGCCACCGTACCCGTAACGCGCGTTCGCTCGACACCCTCTATCTCGACAGCTACACAGCATCAGACCCAAGCGGTCGAGTGCGCACCAAGAGCGAGCTACTGTCGGGATTGGCAACAGATCCGGAGATGATCGAGGGCCGGTATGAGCTGATTACGGTGCGCCAGTGGGGGAACATTGCCGTTGCCTCGGGGCGCGGGCGTATGACCTATAGAAATGCAGATGGCACGACGCGAGTTGCAGAGTACAACTCCGTCAACGTTTTCGAACGGGTGAATGGCACCTGGCGCTACGCGGCAGCGTTCCTCCCCTGAACGCTACGATGGGGTGCGGTCGCCTGGAACCGTGGCACCGTCATTGACTACGCGATTGCGCCCCTTGAGCCATCTGACTACGGTTCCTCTTGATCCATCAAGGGCTCCGCTCGTCAATGACTATAGCTCTCAAAGAGAACCCGCGGGTACTAGTAACCGGCGGCGCCGGATTCATCGGCAGCGCGCTCGTCTGGGCGCTCAATGCGCGTGGCATCGAACGCATCGTTATAGCCGACCGGCTCGGCGCTACCGACAAGTGGCGCAATCTCGCGCCTTTGAGATTTGAGGACTATGTGGAGGCCGAGGATCTCCTGGAACGCCTCGGGTTCAATGATCTGGGCGAGTTTGACCTCGCGCTTCACATGGGCGCGTGTTCTTCTACGCTGGAGCGGAATGCGTCCTACCTCATTCGAAACAACTATGAAGTAACGAGAGATCTGGCTACGTGGGCGTTGTCTTCTGGGGTACGGTTTGTGTACGCGTCTTCAGCCGCCACTTATGGAGACGGCACGCAGGGGATGAGCGACGAGGTTCAAGGCACGGCGGATCTTTCAAAGCTCAGGCCGTTGAACGCATACGGTTACTCAAAGCAGCTCTTTGATCAGTACGCGTTGTCGCACGGAATGCTGGACAGCATCGTTGGGGTCAAGTTCTTCAACGTGTTCGGACCTAACGAGGGTCACAAAGGAGAAATGCGGAGCCTGGTGCACAAGGCGTTCGAGCAGGTGCGGGACACCGACCGCCTCAAGCTGTTCAAGAGCTACCGCGGACACATCGCCGACGGTGAGCAACAGCGGGACTTTGTATACGTCAAGGACGCTGTCGCAATGACTCTGCACCTTGCTTTTGAACCAGATGCTGCGGGTCTCTATAACATAGGCTCGGGCAAGGCACACACGTGGATCGATCTCGCCAACGCTGTTTTTGCCGCGATGAAGTTGCCGCCGTCGATCGAGTTTATCGATATGCCGGAGCCGATGCGTGAGCGCTATCAGTACTTTACGAAGGCTGAAATCGGTCGCCTGAGGTCTGCGGGGTTCAATGAAGAACCGACCCCGCTTGCGGACGCGATCGCCGAGTATGTGCGGGAGTACCTGCAGCACGACCGTCGACTGGGAGACGAGCGTTAGAGCCGCTGTAGTGCAGTAGCTGTGCCATTGGTCCGCGCACGCTAGAGCAGCATGCGCACTATGCAGGTCTTGGCGCTTCTGAGAATTTGTCCCTTGATATACGTCTAACCACGACGCATTCCACCCTTCGCCCATCCATCTCGGCGACCTCAAAACGAAAACCGCGCCAATCGATTGATTCTCCCTGCCGAGGTATACGGCCGAGCTGCGTCATTATTAGCCCTGCGAGCGTGCGCACACCTTTGCGCTCGTTAGGCGGTATCTGGATCTCAAGGGGATCCTCCATATCCCCCAAGGGGATCGAGCCGCGAAACTCCCACGTTCCACCATCACGTTGCACGATTTCCGGTCGCTCTCCATCCGCCCCCGGATTGATCTCTCCCACGACGTCTTCGAGGAGGTCGTCCAGGAGAATGACTCCCTGCAGGCCACCATACTCATCGAGCACAACAGCAACTTGCTCGCGTGACCTCCTGAATCGCTCGAGCAGATCGAGGGCAGGAAGGGTTTCCAGAATGTAGAGCGGTTTCCAGAGCACGGCACGCAAGTCGAGAGCCTCGCCGGCAAGCAACTGCGCGAGAAGATCTTCGGCATAGACGACGCCCAGGATATTCTCTATCGCGTCGTTACAGACTAAATGCTGCGAGCGTGCCTCTGCGGCGAGCTTGCGCCGTATGATCTCGGGAGGATCGTTAATGTCGATCCAGTCCAGATCGACGCGTGGCGTCATCACGTCTCGCGCCTGCCGGTCTCCCAATCGAAAGACGCGTTCGACAAGATTGTGCTCCGTGAATTCAACGACTCCGCTCTCTGCGCCCTGCTCTACTAGCGCTCTTATCTCCTCGACCGTGACCCAGGGTTCAGTACTCATCTTGATTCCAAAGAGACGCAGTACGAGGTTGGTCGGAAGAGTCAGTACTGTGACAAGTGGCGCGGCAATGCGCGCCAGAACTTTCATGGGCCGCGCCACCAGTGAAGCAACGCGCTCGGGATTGGAAAGCGCTACTCGTTTAGGGATCAGCTCCCCGATCAGAAGCGAGAGGTAGGTGATTCCCGCAACAACGATGCTGAGTGCCAGTGCATCTGCGTAGCGCGCAATCGCAGGAATGCGTTCAAATACAACTGCGACTTCCTCTGAGATTGTAGCGCCACCAAAGGCGCCGGCCAGTACACCTATAAGCGTGATCC
>CAZYTS010000240.1:0-4695 GCA_964649855.1 uncultured Gemmatimonadaceae bacterium | reverse complement strand
CCCTTCGGAGGAGGCGGCTCGCATTCTGGAGCAGGTATCGTTGGCGCAGTGGGACCGGAGATTTCCTCAGCGTCCCGGAATCCCGGATGAGGCGACCGTTGTCGTGAGATTTCAGCGCGTCAAGCGAGATGGCACATCTGTCAAGCTTTGGTTGCGCGATGCGGAAAAGGACAACGTGCTTGGGCCAGTGCTCGAACAGCTCAGACGCCATGTTGGCGAGCTGAGTGGAGGACGGATCTATCTGTAACTGTGAGGATCCCGTGATTATGGGCGATCGAGTTCGTCTCTCGGACCGAGCTGTCATCGATAGAGTGCTGGCCGAGGGAACGTGGCGTCGTGTGTTCTTGCCGCGTTTCGAACTGCCTGAGAGCGCGCTTTCCGATTCCGGCGTGACGGAGAAGTATCGCGCGGAGCTCGACAAGGCTGTCGATGCCTGTGGGTGTGGTGAGGGTGCTGCAGCGTCGCTTGCTGCTTTTGGTGGTTATTTGGTTTACGGGTTGTTGTATGGTCCGGCGGTTGGTATTTGGGGGATGACCTGGAGGAGCCTCAGTGCGTTGTTTGTGGGTGCCACACTGGGAAAGGTCTGGGGACTGATGCGGGCAAGAGTGGAGCTCAAGAGGCTCCTGGTGCGTCTCCGCCCGCTCCTGCCTGCGGCCACGCAGGTTGTGGGTTTGGACGGGTCACCGGCCGCCGTACCAACGCTCAGGGCACGTCCAATAGAGGTGCTGTGATGGTGTCGCGCGCGGGCGTTGTCATTCCCCGCTAGCGACCGATCGCAATCGACAGTCGTCCAAGCACTATCTTCAGGGCGTGCCCACCGCCGTCCCAGAACTGCTCGCCCCCGCAGGCTCGCTCGACGCCGTTCGAGCTGCCGTTGCCAACGGCGCCAATGCCGTCTACCTCGGCGCCGAACGCTTCAATGCGCGCGACGAAGGCGCGCAGCTCACAATGGGCGAGTTGCACACGGCCTGTGCACTTGCACATGCGCACCAGGTCCGCGTCTATCTCACGCTGAACATCCTCGTCAAACCCGGCGAACTCAGCGATGCGCTGGGCCTCCTGGGTGAAGCCATAGATGCAGGCGTGGATGCGGCCATAGTCCAGGATATCGGACTCGTCAGGCTGATTCAGAAAGTCTATCCCGGCTTTGAAATCCACGGCTCCACGCAGATGACCGTGCACGACGTGAGTAGCGCGCAGTTCATGAAGTCACTCGGCATTGAACGTGTAGTGCTCGCACGTGAAAACACGCTCGAAGACATCCGTATGATTCACAGCGCTGTGCCCGAGTTGGGACTCGAGGCATTTGTCCACGGTGCGCTCTGCATTTCGTATTCAGGGCAGTGCCTGATGTCAGGGATGATATCTGAACGGAGCGCAAATCGAGGGTCCTGCGCACAGTCCTGCCGTAAGGACTACGTGCTGAGAGACTCCACAACGGGCGAGGAGCTGGACAGAGGATACCTCATCTCGGCACGCGACCTGGCCGGCCACGACCAGCTCGACAAACTGAGAGAAGTTGGCATCACCTGCCTCAAAGTTGAGGGGCGCAAGAAGAAGCCGGAGTACGTAGCAACCGTCACGAAATCATATAGAAGCTTCCTGGACCGCTTCGCCGAGGGGCACGTCGAGGCTCCGGTATTCGAAGAGGTACGTCCTCTGGTTCAGATCTATTCGCGCGGCTTTACAGCGGGAATGCTGGCGGGCGGGCGTGCAGGACGCTCGTACATAACGAGAACGCAGCCGGACAACAGAGGACATGAAATTGGAGTTGTAATCGGGCATCGAGGCTCGGAGACTCTGATCGAGGTGCGTTACCCAGTGAGTGCAGGAGATGGACTCGGCTTCGAACCTCCGGGGAACGGTTCGGCTACAACACTACACAACACCAGGAATGGTAGTACGGATGCTAGCGTGGGTTGCTCTGTGCAGAGCGTGCGTACGATCGAGGAGTGCGACGGTAGAATCCAGCAACTGATCAGGGGACGCGTACAGCCACCGATCGGCTGGCGCATCGTTCGTAGTGCACAGGCGGCTCTCACCGAACAGGCGCGAGCGACATTCTCTGACTTGTCGTTTCCTGCTGACAAAGAGCAACGCATTCGCGTCGACGTGGTACTCCATGGCCAGGAGGGTACGCCTCTGACGGCAGAGTGGCGCGCCGACGGCATGGAGACAACTTCACAAACCCAGGTCGCGCTAACACGCGCCCACAATCAAGGACTCGGCTACTCCAGGCTTCGCGAGCAGCTATCGAGACTGGGCGAAACGCCATTCTCCCTAGGCACGCTTGACATCTCCCGTCTTGCTCCAGGGCTTTTTGTGCCTGTCAGCGAGATAAATCGACTCAGAACTCGCGCAATCGCTGAGCTGTCAGCCTGTTTCGAATCTGACCCCAATTCGGCTCTGACCAGGAGGCAGGAGTCGATTGCGAGAGTGCTCGCAAGCGTGCCCGCGGTGCAGCGACTCGAGACGCGCACCGATTTCACTCTCTCGGCTCAAGTTTCCAGTGAAGAAGAAGCCGTTGAGGCGCTTGTCGCCGGTGCCACAGAGATCGTTTTCGACCCGTTCCTCCGGCACCCAGTCCCTCCTCTCGCACGGGTGCAGCGACTCCAGGACAGGGCAAGAGAAGCTGGCGTGATTTTTCGCCTGAGAACTCCCACCATCGTTAGGCCCGAAGAACGCCGCGGCATCGAAAAGTGGTTGGCACTTGATGTTCCCTTCCTGTCTGGTCATTGGGGCTTAGTCGCTGAGCTTGCAGCGGCAGGGCGCGACGTTGTGGCTGACTACGCCGTCAATTGCTTCAATCAATTCACGGCCGCGGAGCTATTCTCGCGGGGCGTCGCCGAGGTGGTTGCGTCGGTCGAATTGACGACTGGTGAGATCAGCGAACTTGTAGCGCCATGGCGAGGTAGGGGCTTCAGGACCGTCGTTTACGGTCGACCAGAGGGGATGACAATCGAGCACTGTGTTCTGTCAGCTGCATTCGATAGAGTCGCGACGACCTGTCGAGACCTGTGCGTCAAGTCGCACACTCGCGTCGAGATTACGGATCCTGCCGGCTACACCTTTCCGGTCGCTACAGACAGCGCCTGCCGAAATCGGCTGCTGCACTCCCGACCGATCGAAGGATCAGAGTATCTGCGCACGCTCTGGGATTCCGGTATACGAAGTTTTCATCTTTTGTTCAATGTTCCTGGTGATCCGGTCGCCCAGCTGGTGAGAGGCTACCGCGAGCTTCTTGAGGAGGTGGCTTCTGGGCAACGCGTCAGGCACAACACGGTGCGCGAACTGGTGGGTAGTTCGTTCACGCGCGGACATTTTGCGCGGCCGGTCTAGGGCCGCGGACGAATGCGGAACGGGCAAACTGCATAAGGGCGCGGACGAACGCGGAAACGGCAAACAACAGAGGGCTGCGGCCATAAAGATCTTTCCGCTCGCTTTTTGGCTTCCGCGGACCCAGAAGGTCTCTTCAACGTTCTTTCACGGCATTTCCGCCCCCCGAGGTATTAGTTTATCCCGTAGTCGGTAGCACCCCATTCGACTCCTTCCGCGTTCATCTGCGGCTTAAGCATGGAAGACAGCCAGTATTTTTCGGAGCAACACCTCCAGGTTCGTGAAATGGTGCGTGAGTTCGCTCGGGAACAGGTTGCCCCTGTCGCAGCGCACTACGACGCCATTGCTGAGTTTCCGTGGGAAAACATACGCCGCATGGGAGAGCTTGGACTCCTTGGCGTGCCCTGGCCGGAGTCCCTCGGTGGAGCAGGACTGGACCTCACCAGCTACATGATCGTGATCCACGAACTCGCCAAGGTAGACGCGAGTCATGGCCTAACGATTTCCGCTCACACGACACTCGGCACGTCGCCAATTGTCCACTTTGGCACGCAGGCCCAGAAGGAGCGGTATGTACCGCCGCTCGCATCGGGCAAAGTCATGGGAGGATTTGGCCTAACTGAAGAAAGCGCTGGAAGCGACGCCGGAGGCACTCGCACAACAGCGGTAAGGAGAGGCGATTGTTACGTGCTCAACGGCTCCAAGCGATTCATCACCCATGGGGGAGTCGGCGAGATCTTTGTGGTCACCGCTGTAACGGATCCTTCCAAAGGCACCCACGGCATCTCGTCCTTTATCCTCACCAAGCAAAACGACGACCTGGCACGGGCCAACGAGCACGGCATCGGTCACGACCCTTCTCTCAAACCAATGCCTGGCTTCTGTTCCGGACGCAAGGAAGACAAGCTGGGTTGGCGGGCATCCGATACGCGCGAGCTGATTTTTCAGGACGTAGAAGTCCCGGTCGAAAACAGGCTCGGGAACGAAGGCGAGGGGTTTGTGAACTTCATGCGCACCCTGGACGCGGGTCGCATTGGGATTGCCGCCCTGTCGCTGGGAATTGCCGAGGGCGCGTTTGAAGAAGCGCTCAAGTACGCCGCTGTGCGCAAACAGTTTGGACAACCCATTGCCACTTTCCAGGGCGTTGGCTTTCAGCTCGCGGACATGGCCACCGAGATCGAAGCTGGAAAGCATCTCGTCTATTCGGCCGCTCGAATGTTGCAGAACGGAAAGCAAGTCACGACCAGCGCAGCGATGGCCAAACTCTTTTGTTCAGAACTGGCGATGCGCGCCACCATCAAGGCCATTCAGATTCATGGTGGTTACGGCTATACCAAGGACTATCCCGTGGAGCGCATG
>CAZYTS010000239.1:0-4721 GCA_964649855.1 uncultured Gemmatimonadaceae bacterium | reverse complement strand
CCCGTCTGGATTCTCTCACGCTGGACATCCGGAAGAACCCCCGAAAGTACATAACCCTGTCGATCTTTTAGTGAGCGCGGGAGCGTAGGAGATCGGCCACGACGGACCTGACACCGTTTGGGATTAAGTAGCGTAGTCACAGCCGACTCCATAGAGGAGAGAAGATGGCAGCACTTCTCATCGACCTGCGCTACACCCTCCGAAAGCTCTTTTCCCGGCCCGGCTTTCTCTTCACCACCGTTCTATCGCTGGCCCTGGGGGTGGGAGTAAATGCGACCTTCTTTTCAGCCGCTAACACGGCGCTGATCGAACCCATGAAGGTGCCGCAACCTGGCGAAATGGTTCGGGTCTATAGCGGCCATCACTCTCCCTTTACGCCTGCACAGTATCGCTGGTTCAAGGAGCACACTCAGACCGTGAGTGCGCTTTTTGCCGAGACCAACAGGGTAGCGTCCCTGAACATGGACAAGCCGGTGCGGGTTCAGGTAGGTATCCTCACAGGCAACACCTTTGCCGCGATGGAGGCAGTGCCTTACCTGGGACGGCTGTTCATCAGGACCGACGACGAACGGCCCGCAGCTGAACCTGAAGCGGTGCTCTCGTTTGGATTCTGGAACGCAAGGCTTGGCTCTGACTCCTCGATCGTGGGACAAACGCTGCGCATCAATAACGGCACGTTCAGAATAGTTGGAGTATCAGCGCAAGGCTTTCACAGCACACAGCAGGGCTGGGGCGCTGACCTCTTCATCCCGATGGGCGATTTCTTTGCGCTATCGGGGCGTCAGTCCGAGACATTGAGTGGCAGCCTCTACGTGACGGGAAGGCTGGCGTCCGGCAAGACTGTGGACGATGCCGACGCCGAGCTCAAAGTGCTGGGTCAGCAGCTCGCTCAATCTGACAAGGTGCGCTACAAGTCGGGCGAATTTATCGTGAACGTAAAGCCGGCGCGCGGGATCACAGAAGAAGCGCGGCTTGGCGCCACGATGGCGTCGGCGTTCCTCATGGTGCTCGCGGCTCTGATATTGGTGATTGCGGCTACGAACGCAGGCAATGTGCTTTTGGCGCGCAATGCTGCGCGACGGCTCGAACTGGGGGTGAGAGTGGCACTCGGCGCGTCCCGCCGACGGCTGATGCGCCTGCTGTTGCTGGAAGGTGTAGTGATAGCTGGGCTCTCGGGGCTGAGTGCGATGGCGTTGGCGTGGTGGGTAACCGGACTCATTCCCAGGGTCCTTCCCGAAGATGTGCCAGTGTTTTTCGATTTCACCCCCGATTGGAGAGTGGTGGCCTTTACAGGCGTTGTGTCGCTGGGAGCACTGGCGTTGTTCGGTTTGGTGCCTGCGCTACAGGCTACGCGGGTAGACGTGGTGGAGGGAATAAAACAGGACAGCGGAACGGGCACGCGTGCGCTGGCGCGATTGCGACGACGCTTTCTCATGGTTCAGATTGCGCTTTGCACGGTGCTCCTTGTCACGGCGTCGCTCTTTGCGCGAAGTCTGGGACGTGCCGGCACGATCGACCCCGGATTCAACGCCGACGGAATGCTCATCGCTCCGTACATAGATATTGAGAATCTGGGTGAAGATGAAGGGAAGATCTTCTTTGCACGTCTGCTGGAGGAGGCATCGCAGATTCCGGGAGTGCAGTCGGTGTCGCTGTCGCGCACTCCGGAGCTCACGGGTTCCAACGCTGAGACGCAGGTGTTTAGAGAGGGTGAGTCGCTCGACTCGGAGGGCCGTGGCGGGACCTCAACCTATTTCAACATCGTAGGGCCCAACTACCACGCCAACCTCGGTGTTCCGCTGGTGAAGGGCCGGGATTTTGCTGCAACCGATATTGAGGGTGCTCCTCTCGTCGCAATAGTAAACGAGACTTTCGCGGCTCAGCAGTGGCCTGGGGAGGATCCGATAGGCAAGCGGCTTTCGTGGTCGGGTGAGGATAAGGTGGCCGAGGATGGCACGCGCTCGCGCGACTACGCGGAAGTGATTGGGGTGTCGAAGAATGTGAAGTACCACACGTTAGGCGAAGGGCCCAAGACATTCGTCACGGTACCACAGGCTCAGCAGTACGTGTCGACATCGAGCCTGGAGTTGAGGCTGGCTTCGGGGGCGTCGGAGCGGGCCGTGAGTGAACAGATTTCGGCCGTGTTGAGCAAGCTGGAGCCTGGTCTTGCTCCGCCGCGCGTCCAGCGGCTGACTGAGATGCAGGGGATTGTGCTTTTGCCGGCGAAGTTGGCGGCGGGGATGCTGGGAGCCATCGGTGGACTGGCAGTCCTGCTTGCGGCAGTTGGAATAACAGGAGTGGCGTCCTTTAGCGTGACGCAGCGGCGTCGTGAGATTGGTGTACGGATGGCGCTAGGTGCTCAGCCTCTGGCTTTGTTGCGGGCGGTGCTGGGTGAGACGTGGAAGACCGTAGCGATTGGCGCAGTAGGTGGTCTTTTGGTCGCTTTGGGTGTTGGAAAGGTGGTGTCGTCCATGCTTTACGGGTTGCCCTTTGCAGATCCGGTAACGTTTGCAGTTGTGCCGTTGTTGCTGGTGGCGATGGCTGTGGTATCTGCGGCTGGTCCGGCGAGGCGGGCGGTGGGAGTGCAGCCTGTGGAAGCGTTGCGGGAATAGGGCGAGGAGCCTCGAGCTGTCGTTCCTGATCTTAGGGCTTTAGGTTAGGGGATCGCGCGGCCCGAGCGTTCGTGTCCAGACTGACATACGCGTATCGTCTGTGCGTGGTTGGAGGGGCGTTGGCGGCAGTGGAGGCCTACAGCCAGTCTGCGATTGATACTGTAAGGGCACCTCTCCGATCTGTATCGCTGGCATGGGAGCGGGATGTCCGTTTCATTACCCGGGGTGTTCCGATCAAGGGGTTCCTAACTGTCCCAGCAATGCAATGTGGATACACCATCCACTCAGCAGGCACCGTTTTGCACTTCCAGTCAAAATCAGTTGATCCACCGAGAATGAGGTACAGTGAAGCCTTCGCTCTGTGGGCCTTTCTTCTCTTCTTTGCGATGGGGAGCGGCAAGGGTTCTGGTGTGGAAGCGGATCTACAAAGCCGTCCGCGACCTCTTAAGCCACCGGATCGCATGCTTAGTGATGCCTTCTCGACAGTCACGGGCATATCTGAAGTCGATGATAATCGAGTACTGGTCGCGGATCGGAGAGAGCAGCGACTAGCTTTGGTCCGGTGGTCGCCACTGCGTATAACTAGCGTCGGACGCAATGGCGATGGTCCTGGAGAATACAACTCAGCTAGCGGGCTGGTGACACTTGCCCCCGGCACTAGCTTGCTCCTTGATGGTACCTCCCGCCGATGGCTGCTACTCGACAACGCATCGTTTGTAGATAGTCTACGAAGTATTGCAGCCACTGTACGCGCTCTTGGAACGCACTCACGCGGTGGCGATAGACGCGGTAACGTCTTGGTGGCAGTTGGCCTTGGACCGAAGGTCGAAGGACGTGGGATCACAGGGCACGTAGCAGTTGAAACGGCGGATTCAATTGCTCTCGTGTTGATCAACCTACACAATGGGAGCATTGATACAGTCGTTAGCTTGCGAGGGCGGTTTCGTGGAAAGAGAGTGGTCAACAGAACCGTGCGCGGAACTAGCATCACCTTTCACCTCACTAACCCACTCGCAGTCGAGGAGCAGTCGCTTCTCTTTCCGGATGGATGGATTGCCGTGGTCCACACTGAGCCATATCGCGTGGACTGGCTCTCACCAAACGGACTGAGAATCCAGGGAAAAGAACTTCCAGTCGAAAAGGTCGTCGTCGACGAAAATGAGAAGCAGAGCGTCATTCGGCATCACTGGAGGGGAGCAGAGGGAGTTGAGTGGCCCTCAGATGCCTTTCCTGCGTGGCCCACGGAACTTCCGCCCTTCCCAAATGATGCTCTGTTTCCCGCGCCCGATGGACAGTTGCTCGTAAAACGGCTCGTAAGCGCGCGGACGAAAAAGACGGTCTACGACGTCATCGACCGAACTGGTCGGCGGACTTTTCAACTAACAATGGAACCGAACGAAAGGATTGTTGGTTCGGGGGCGATGCACATTTATACAGTGATGAAGTCCGCCGATGGGCTTGAGTCCCTGGCACGCCACAACTGGTAGGCAATCTCGGCTACGGTTCAGTCGCACACAGAGCGTCTACCCAGGGAGGACCAGTCACTCCTGACTTCTCCATCGTCTAGTGACTGGATTTGCCATTGTGGATCTCTGAGATTGGTGGCCGCGCTCCTCCTTGAAATTGCAGGTCAGGTCCTGTACCGAACTCGCAAATGAACCCAGCGTCGTACTGGCAATTCTCGACGAGGCCAGTTGGCTCGCATAGATGAGCCCGGCATATAGCGAGCGGGTGATCTCTTCAGCAGGGCGCGCCGCTCCTTGTACTTTCGAGCCACGACCGTAATATCTAAGGATCAATCATATATTGCAGGTGCGTGGGGGTAGCGCGTGCGTCCGTTCACTATTGTGGTCGACGAGCAACTTGCAGGGCTACTGACGCTGTTGGTACCGGCGGAGAATAGGGCCGACGCGCATATCGTATCGCTTGGTACCACTAGCGACCTACCCAGCAAAAGAGTTGCGTCCGTTGCAGCAGTCATTGTAGTTGCTACCGCAAAGCTGCAGCGAATGCGTATCCTCATTCAGTCCCTGCGAGAGATGTCATTGGGCGCTCACATTTTGGTGGTTGCTGAGAGCAGTCTCGAACCTGCGCCTCAATTGCCGAGGT
>CAZYTS010000238.1:0-4750 GCA_964649855.1 uncultured Gemmatimonadaceae bacterium | reverse complement strand
TCGTCGGCCATGCGGGACAACGAAGGCATGGTCTATTTCAAAAACGGCCGCATAGTCTCTGCCAACATCAGATCCAACCCGCACCCGTTAGGCGCGGTACTCTTGCGTGCCGGTCGCATTACAGAAGACGAGCTCGCCTATGCACGTGAGGTTCAGCAGGGGTCCAAGAGCGCACGCCGGCTGGGTGAGGTCCTTGTAAGCGAAGGAATCATCAGCCATCGCGACCTGGAGCGCTTCATACGTCGTCAGGTCGAAACGGTGGTGTTCGAGCTTTTGTCGTGGCAAGAAGGTTTTTTCACCTTCGTGGAAGGCGAGGTCGACGAACAGAACGCAGAGGGACTCACGTCGATCCCTACAGAAAGTCTGCTCATGGAGGGCGCTCGACGGCTGGACGAATGGGCGCAGATCCAGCAGAGGATCCCGCACCTGGGCGTAATACCGCAACTTGCCGGAACGAGCGACGTCCAGCCCGGCCCGGTGCTCGATCTCCTGCCCAATGAGTGGGAAGTGCTGGCTATGATAGACGGCCAGCGCGACGTGAGCGCCCTTGCTTCGGCACTGGGTCGCGGAGAGTTCGAAGTGGCCAAGATCGTCTTTGGCCTGGTGACAACGGGAATAGTCCATGTAACAGCCCTTGAGTCATCTCAGCCACGTGTAGCAGACCCAACAGCTTCGCTGCAGCAAGCGCGTGAGGCTCTTGCCAGTGACCGCATCGAAGCGGCGCTATCTGCGGCTGCGGCAGCTGCAGCGGCTGCACCCGAAGATGCTGACGCGCGCACGTTATTGGCTCGTGTACTCTTTAAATCAGGTCGCGAACCGGAGGCGGAAGAAGAGCTGAGGCAGGCCCTTGCGGTTGATGCCCTCAACGCCAACGCACTCATGGAGTCGGCGCGAATAGCAGCGCGCCGCGGACAGTTTGGAAAAGCAATCCGTCACTGGCAGCAGGTCGTCGCAGTGGCAAATGATCCGGTGCTTGCGGGGCAGGCGCGCGACGCAGCGGTCTATGCCTCACGGCTGGCTGCGGTACTGGAGGCCGTCGATGCGTGAGGTAAGCATGGCGCATACCTACACGGCACAGGAGCAGCGTGCCCTGACGCTCTTTGCAAATGCAAAGGAGCTTTGTGCACGCGGACACGTGGAACTCGCGCTGAGAACGGCGCTGGTAGCACTGGTGGACCACCCTTACCACGCAGAGGGGCACCATGTACTGGCGGGAATCTACGAAGCTTCGGGAGACGCCGAGCGTGCGCGCGATGAATGGGAAACCGCAGCGCGTCTCGATCCTGAGCACGCAGAAGCGATCCAGGCGCTGGAGCGGTTGCAGGCAAAACGCGCCTTTGAGGACGAAGACACGCTACCGCACGGAATGCGGGCGGTAACGGATCCCGCTGTGGAAAACAGCTCCGGAGGGAGAGTCGAAGCGCCGGGGATGCCCGCTTTCGAGGATCCGCGCGTCATTGCAGCCATACTCGCTGATCCCGATGGCATGGTGGTGACACAGTACGCAACTGAGGGTGTGGGTGATGCAGCCTGCCAGACATTAGGAGCGCTCCTTTCGAGCCTTGCTCAGGATGCGACGGCAACGTTAGGCGGGCTCGGACTGGGCGAACTCCGTACACTTCGCGTGGAGTGCACTTCCGGCGCGATCGGTGTCGCAGCAGCTTCGCAGTCACACATTGCCGCGATAGCGGTCAAGGCAGGCGTGCCGCTTGGCCTTGCCCGTCGATACCTGCGACTGGCGCAGCAACATGCTCGGCGAGCTCTCCAATTGCGAGGACTCGAATGACCGACAATCTCCTGAAGAGTCTCATGAGGCTGCGCGGAGTCAGAGCAGCCGTAGTAGCGACGGAGGAAGACGGCCTGGTGGTCGCGTCATCGACGCACGTCGACGTGAACGCCGATGCGCTGGCAGCTTTTGGAGCTTCGATAGTGCGCCGGGCACGTGTTGCGGGCGCCGAAATCGGCGCCGGTGGGCCGGTGGGCGCAGCGCTCGAAGCCGAGGGAGGGTCACTTCTCGCCGCCATTCGCGAGGACTTTCTCGTCCTTGTACTCACGAGTGAGGAGGCACACGAAGGCCTGGTGAGAGTCACGGCCCAGAAGGTAGCAGACGCGTTTGCCGGACAGGTGGCGCGATGAGGCGTTCTCGAATTTCCGGAGTTGCAGTATGCCTGTAGTCAACTACACCTCGCGTGAACTCACCTGCAAGATCGTCTACTACGGACCCGGCAGGTCGGGAAAGACGACCAACCTGCACTACGTCTATGATCGCACTCCAGACTCAAGACGCGGGTCCATGGTGTCGCTCGCAACTCACAACGAGCGGACGCTGTTTTTTGATTTCCTCCCCCTCGATCTGGGACGCATTTCAGGTTTTACCACCCGCTTTCAGCTCTATACGGTCCCCGGCCAGATCTACTACAGATCGACGCGCAAGCTGGTGCTTCAGGGTGCGGATGGAGTCGTTTTTGTGGCCGATAGCCAGCGCCGCCAACGCGAGGAAAACATTGAGAGCCTGCGTGACATGCACGAAGTACTGGCAGAGCAGGGCGTAGACGCGCGATCGCTCCCCATCGTACTACAGTACAACAAGCAGGACCTGCCGTCCGAACTGATTCACACTCCGGACGAACTGGATGCTGCCCTCAACTTTCGCGGCATACCCAGCTTTGCCGCCGATGCGCTCAATGGAACCGGAGTCTTTGAGACTCTGCGCAAGGTCTCGCAGCAGGTACTTCAGCGGCTGAGCACGCCAGCGGGAGCTGAAGTCTAGATGTTGAACGGTCGCTATACGTTTGAGAGCTACATAGTCGGTGCATCCAACCGCCTTGCCGTGTCGGCTGCGCGTGCAGTGGCCGAATCCCCCGGGGTGGTATACAACCCTCTGTTTGTCTATAGCAATTCGGGGCTGGGCAAAACTCACCTGCTCGCTGCCATCGGGCATCATGCTGCGTCCATCAATTCCGAGCTCAAGGTACGCTATCTCACCCTGGACGACTTTGTAGAGCAGCTCCATAGCGACATAGCCTCGGGCCAGGCAGACGCTTTCAAGAAGCGTTATATGGGAGTGGGTATGCTGCTCCTGGACGACGTGCAGTTCCTCACCGGTCGTGTGGAGACGCAGAGCGAAGTGCTGAGGCTCTTTAACGCGCTCCAAATCAGCGGACGACAGATTGTCATGGCTTCGGACCGCGCGCCTTCGGACATCGCCGACGTGGACGAGCGACTCCTGACCCGGCTCTCGGGCGGATTGATCGTGGACATCGGCGCGCCGGACTACGAAACGCGCGTCGCTATCCTGCGCTACAAAGCGCAGGCGCGCTCTCTGGAGTTTGTCGATGGCGTGATCGAAGAACTCGCCCGCAGCGAGACGTCCAACGTGAGAGAGCTCGAGGGTGATCTCAACAGGCTGGTCGCGCACCAGTCCGTGTCGGGAGCACCTCTGTCGCCGGCAGATGTGTGGTCCGTACTGGGCACACGGCGCGCGCCGTCCACGCCTAACGAGTTTGAGTCATTCCTGAGCGACATTGCTACTACGGTCGCCCAGAGTGTGGACTCCTGGCGTCTGCGTCTCGGTGAGAGGATCGCCTGGTGGTCGGGTCAGGGATTCAGGACCGAGATACTCGAACAGGCGCTCGAAGCAAACGAACCGCAGGACGTTACCGAACTCGACGCATCCTTTTCGACCGTTGCCGAACGATTGCGGAGCCTCGAAGCCGAGGCGATAAAAGCCGATTCGCACCTGGCGGGTCACCCGGCATTTCGAGATCCGGAACGGCTCAATGAAGCCGAAGATCTCACCGCTCGTTCCATTGCGCGCTCGGACCCGCCACCCGGCCCACGACCGGGCCTCAGATTTCACGACCTGGTGCGCTTTTCGGGCAATGAAGTCGCTCTGCAGATGGCCGCGGCGGTCACGGGTGAACCGGGAGCCCGCTACAATCCGCTGTTTGTATGCGGTCCTTCAGGATCCGGAAAAACACATCTCGCCCACGCAATCGGCAACTCACTGCTGGCGCGCGACGGGGAGTCGCTTACGGTGGCTTGCATCAGTGCCGTCGCATTCGTGGACGAACTGATCCAGGCTCTGCAGTCCGACAGCGTCGAACGCTGGCGATCACGATATCGCGCCGTCGACGTCTTGATCGTCGACGACCTTGAGGCTCTCGATGGCAAGGAGCGCTCACAGGAAGAGTTCTTCCATCTCTTCAACGTACTGCATCAGGGCGGACGCCAGATGGTCTTTATGAGCGACCGGCCGCCTGCGGGCTTTGCCAGTCTGGATGCACGGCTTAGATCGCGTTTCGAGGGAGGGCTGGTTGTAGAAATATCAGCACCACCCGCGGTGGATCGATTGGGTCGCCTTACTCCAGTTCCTGACGGAGACGAGGCCGCCGCGCCTACAATCGATGTGCCGGAATCGGTACCGCTGCTGGAACCAATGGACTTCTCCAGCGACACCCCAATTGCCACACCAGCGGCGGGGAGCATCGACACGTTCTTCCTCGACCCGGAAAAGGTTATTGCTGACTGGTCTGATGCATCGGGACGTATCATCGAGGACTGGATCTGATGGCTATTCGTGGAAGCCTGCGCGAAGCGAGCCTGCCGGACGTGCTCCAGCTCCTTGCCATGGGCAAGAAGTCAGGCTGCCTCTCGGTCACACACCGTAGCGCTTTCGGCAGCGTGTACTTTGACAAAGGGCGCATTTCGTTTGCTTCCATAGTCAACAGGCGTGACCGGCTTGGTGACA
>CAZYTS010000237.1:0-4753 GCA_964649855.1 uncultured Gemmatimonadaceae bacterium | reverse complement strand
CTTCAGGCGATTCTGCCGGCTTATGACAGCTTTCCCTACACGATTCGCATCGTCTCCGATATTCTGGAGTCCAATGGGTCGTCGTCGATGGCGTCGGTATGCGGTGGGTCGCTCTCGCTCTTTGACGCGGGTGTTCCGGTTCGCGCTGCCGTTGCCGGTGTAGCCATGGGCCTGATCAAAGAAGGCGAGAAGTACGCAATTCTCACTGACATTCTTGGAACCGAGGATCACCTCGGCGACATGGACTTCAAGGTCGCAGGCACTGAGGCTGGTATCACGTCGATCCAGATGGACATCAAGATCCAGGGACTCGACCTCAAGATCATGAAAGAAGCTCTGGCCCAGGCGCGCGACGGAAGGTTGCACATTCTGGGTGAGATGAAGAAGGCGCTCGAAGCTCCGCGCGCCGACCTCTCGCCGTATGCTCCGCGCATTGTCACGGTCCAGATCAACCCCGAAAAAATCGGCGACCTCATTGGTCCAAAGGGCAAAACCATCCGTGGTATCCAGGAGGAGACGGGTGCTGAGATCACCGTGGACGATTCCGGTACGGTGACGATTGCGGCCGTGGGTGGCGAGTCGATGGAGCGAGCGCGCCAGATGGTGCAGGCAATCACGCAGGAACCGATTGTTGGTGAGACATACGAAGGCACCGTCAAGAGCACGACCGCGTTTGGTGCTTTCATCGAGATTCTCCCCGGCACCGAAGGACTGCTTCACATTTCGGAGATGCGTCACACGCGTGTGGAGAAGACTGAGGACGTGGTCAAGAAGGGTGATCGCGTCACCGTCAAGCTCATCGACCGCGACGAGCGCGGCCGGCTCCGCCTCTCCATGAAGGCGCTGGTGGCCAAGCCCGAAGGCGAGGCTGCGCCGGAGGGTGAAGATGGATCGGACAGTAACGACGAAGAAGGAAAGGGCGGCGACTCCGAAAAGCGGGAGCGAAGGGATCGCCGGCCCGGTGGCCGTGGAGCTCGCAGTGGCCGCGGAGGTCGTGGCGGTGGTGGTGGTGGTGGGGGCGGCGACCGCAGCTAAGAAAAGGAGTCAGGGAGCGAGAGCGTCGTGAGTCACATCGAACGCACCGTATTCGAGAACGGACTCACAGTTGTATCCGAGTACATGCCTAACGTGCGCTCGGTTGCTATCGGCGCCTGGGTCCGCTCGGCGTCAATTCACGAGTCGCGCGAGTTAATGGGCATTTCTCACATGCTCGAACACCTCGTGTTCAAAGGCACGCAGAATAGGGCGGCCCGTGAAATTGCCCTGTCGCTCGAAAGGCTGGGAGGTTCGCTCGATGCCTACACAACGAGAGAACACACGGCGTTTCAGGCTCGCGTGCTTGATGAGCACCTCGAGCAGGCAGCCGACGTTCTCTGCGATCTGATCTTTCATCCGTCACTTCGCGACGAAGATCTCGCTCTCGAGCGCAATGTGGTGCTCGAAGAGATTTCGATGGTGGAGGATACGCCTGACGACATGGTCTTTGAGCTGCACAACACTTTGCTCTGGGACAGGCACGAATTCGGCTACCAGATACTCGGCACACGCGAGACCGTATCTTCTTTTGCGGGAGCGGATCTGCGAGCCCTTCATTCCCGTGCTTATCAGCCGCAGCAAATCGTGGTATCGGCAGCCGGGCACGTTGAGCATGCGCGTTTAGTAGAGACGCTGCGAAAGACGGGTTGGGCGGATGTGCCATCAGGTTCGTCGGAACCTGTAGTGGTGTCTCCCGTTCCTGCCCCCGTTCCTCGGATGCAGCACGTCGAGCGCGACACAGCTCAGACGCACGCTGTCCTTGGAGGTGGAACGCTGGCTTACGGAGATCCCAGGCGCTATGCGATGACCCTCGCCAGTGCCGTGATGGGAGGCGGCATGAGTTCGCGGCTCTTTCAAAAGATTCGCGAAGAACTGGGACTCGTTTACGCCACGTACACCTTTCATAGTTACTACGCGGCAGGGGGGATGCACGGGGTGTATCTTGCTACTTCACCGGCTACACAAAGCCAGGCTCTGGATGCCGCGCGCATTGAGCTGGCGGATGTAGCAAGGCATGGTCTAACCGACGAGGAACTCCGGACTGGAAAGGGGCAGCTCAAGGGTCAGGTCACCCTTTCGCTCGAAAGCCCATCGTCGCGATTGTATCGCGCAGCGGCGACAGAGTTGTACGGTGAGCCGTTTCGCGAGTTGGACGAAGTTTTGGCGCTGATCGACGCCATTACTCCGGAAGACATTGCGCAGGTGACTCGATCGTTTTTTGACCCTGACCGGCTTACCGTTCTTACGCTCGGCCCGGCAGGTACAAGCGGCTGAACAACCCCAACAACAGATAGAGAGAGCCATCCCATGTTGATCGGCGTTCCGAAGGAGATAAAGACCAACGAGAATCGTATTGCGCTCGTGCCGGCGGGAGCAGAAGCGCTGGTAGCGGCGGGGCACAGCGTACTGGTGGAAAAGAGTGGCGGGGAGGGAAGCGGGTTTGAGGACCAGGCCTATGTTGACGTTGGTGCCAAAATCGCTCCGGATGCAGCAACTGTTTGGGCCAAGGCTGACATGATCATGAAGGTCAAAGAGCCGATTGAACCCGAGTGGAAGCACATGCGGCGAAATCAGGTGATCTTTACCTACTTCCACTTTGCAGCTGACGAGCGTCTGACGCGCGCGCACATCGATTCTGGCGCCGTGTGCATTGCCTACGAGACGGTGGAGCTGCCATCGCGCGAACTTCCGTTGCTCACTCCGATGTCGGAGGTTGCCGGGCGGATGGCGGTGCAGGAGGGGGCCAAGTATCTGGAAAAGCTCTATGGCGGGCGCGGCGTGCTGCTTGGCGGGGTTCCTGGTGTAGCGCCAGCCAAGGTTGTGATTCTTGGCGGTGGCATCGTTGGCATCAACGCCGCCAAGATGGCGGCAGGTATGGGCGCCAAGGTAGTAATTCTCGACATCTCGCTCGAGCGTCTTCGCTACCTTTCGGATGTCATGCCGGCAAACGTTCAGCTGATCCACTCCAACCGGCACAACATTCTCGAGCAGGTTGTGACAGCGGACCTCGTTGTTGGTGGCGTTTTGATTCCGGGTGCCAAGGCTCCAAAGCTTTTGCGCAAGGACGACCTCAAGCGCATGCAACCGGGTTCGGTAATCGTGGACGTAGCAATCGACCAGGGTGGTTGCGTCGAGACAATCAAGGCTACAACACACGAAAATCCTACGTACGTTGTGGAGGGAGTGATTCACTACGGTGTAGCCAACATGCCGGGTGGAGTACCGCGAACCTCGACGCTCGCCTTGACCAACGCGACCTTGCCTTATGCCTTGCAGCTTGCCAACAAGGGTTGGAAGCAAGCGTTACGCGACAACAATGCTCTCCTCAAGGGCCTCAACATCGCAGAAGGCAAGGTCACCTATCCTGGCGTGGCAGAAGCCTTTGGAATGGAACTACACGCGCCCGCACAATTTGTATCGTGAGCGACTCCACTCTAAACGTTCGTATCGTTCGACTTCCCCAACACGACGGTTTGCCGCTGCCATCGCGGCAGACCTCAGGTGCTGCGGGATATGACGTTTGCAGCGCCGAGCCTGATTTCATGTTGCAGCCGGGTGAGCGCCGAGCAGTTGCAACGGGTCTGGTATTTGAACTCCCGCAGGGAATCGAAATGCAGGTGCGTCCGCGCTCGGGGCTCGCTCTCAAACACGGCATAACGCTGCCTAACGCTCCCGGTACCATTGACCCTGACTATCGCGGCGAACTCAAAGTCATCATGATGAACGGTGGCAGCGAAAGCGTCTCCATCCGTCGTGGCGATCGCATTGCGCAATTGGTCTTTGCTCGGTTCGAGACTCCCGTCCTGGAGGAGGCTGGTGAGCTGAGTGCTACCGCCCGGGGAACCGGTGGTTTTGGCAGCACCGGTTAGGAGTTTCCGCTGCGATCACCGTTGGGGTCAAAGTGACGCGAAACACTGCGGCGCGTCATGACAACGGAGTCCCGCATTCGCCTGCCCGGGGGACATTCGAAGTATCGGTCAAACCACGTGTAGGTTGTGATTTGCCAATACCTTGCATGCATTCACGTGCAGCGATAGCTTAGAACCGCTTCAACCGCCTTTCCGTCGAACCGGCGCCTTACGAGGGCGCCAGGGATGTCCTCATACATGCGCTGGCCCTTCCCAAAAGCGGGCAAGCTTTTTCCCGCCAATGCTATCGCCGTGGATCTAGGTACGGCGAATACGCTGATTTATGTCAAAGGTGAAGGGATCGTCCTCAACGAGCCTTCCGTTGTGGCGATGGACCGCGAATCCAAAAAGGTCAAAGGTGTGGGCCTCGAAGCCAAAAGAATGCTCGGCCGCACTCCAGACGGTGTCGTCGCTGTACGGCCAATGAAGGACGGCGTTATCGCCGATTTCGACGTCACCGAAAAAATGCTCCGCTACTTCCTGGAGCTCATCATCAAGAACCGGATGTTCAAGATCAAGCCACGCGTCATCGTCTGCGTGCCATCCGGTATCACCGAGGTCGAAAAACGCGCCGTTCGCGATTCGGCGTTAGGCGCGGGCGCCAAGGAAGTCTTTATGGTCGCCGAACCTATGGCTGCTGCCATCGGGGTCGGGCTGCCAATCGAGACCCCAACTGGGAACATGGTCATCGACATCGGCGGTGGAACCACCGAAATCGCCGTCATCGCGCTCTCCGGTATCGTATCAGACACCACCCCTTTTGCGCGCTCATGCCAAAAAACACGGACCTGTCTCGCTCGTCCACGTTG
>CAZYTS010000236.1:0-4758 GCA_964649855.1 uncultured Gemmatimonadaceae bacterium | reverse complement strand
GCCGAAAGCTTCTTGATCGTGGCATCACCGCAGCCGGCAGCGCCAATCAAAAGCACGGCAGCCAGTACGTTCCGTGTGCCCATGTGTGTTGTGAATTGTTAAGGTGAACGACCCGCTCAGTCACTCCCGTCCATGCGACGCCAGAACTCGCTCGCAGACCGGAAACCCGGGTCGTGTGCAAACTCCAAACTAATTACACCAGGTTCGTGCTCAAAGACTCGCCCGAACGAGCGCGACACGACCTCAGCCACCTCTTCAACCCCAACAACCAACTCCGGCCGCTCCCGCGCGACCGACGTCATGTCCACCTGGCTGATTCCGCACGGCACCATCAGCTCAAAAAAAGAAAGATCCGTAGTCACGTTGAGCGCGAATCCATGCCACGTCACCCAGTCCCGTGCGTGCACACCTATGCTAGCGATCTTGCGCTTTCCAAGGCTACCACCTGACCTCGAAGGCTCCATCTCCGCGCTTTCCAACCTCCCAACCTCCCAGCCTTCCAACGTTTCACCGCGAGTCTTTCCCAACCTCCCAACCTACCAGCCTCCCAACCTTTCACCGTCAGCCCTTCCCAACTTCCCAACCTCCCAACCTCCCAACCCCTCAACCCACACCCCCGTATACCCCTTTTCGCGGCCGCCTGAGATCCCCAGCTCCCCCAGCGCCACAATCAGCGACTCCTCCACCTGACGCAGGTACCAGTGCAGATCCTGCTTGTGGCGCTTGAGATCAAAGATCGGATAGCCCACGAGCTGCCCCGGCCCGTGATAGGTCACGTCTCCGCCTCGCTCCACATCAAAAAGCTCCACCCCCCGTCGCTCGATCTCTGCCTGCGACGCAACGAGATTCTCCTTCTTGAAGGACCTGCCGAGCGTGATCACGTGGGGATGCTGCAGGAGCAACAGCAGATCCTGGGCGAGTTCCCCCGAGATGCGGCGCCGAGCAGCATCTCGCTGTAGCTCGAGCGCTGCGCCATAAGGGACCTCGCCCAGATAAACTGCCCTTAGCGTCGGCCTGCCAGCTGTGGTCACGCCTCTACTCCGCCTAACGTGCTCCGCCGACCGATATGCGTTCGCGTCGGCTTCTGATTCCGTCTGATACGACCACGTCGAGCGAATCGGCGTCAGTGCGCATAACGGCACTCCCCGCCCGCGCGAAGCCAATAATGCGGCCCGTGGCGGCATCTCTCACCAACGCCCCACGTGCTTCGGCAGGATCAAGGTTGAGTCTCACTGCGCCACCCTGATCACGTACGGCACTGGTGCGCCCGGCAGTGCGTGGGGCAGCGGCGCGCGTCCTCACCGCGGTCCGACCCTGGCGATCGCGCAGGCGAATCGACCTGGCGTCGGTCAATTGCAGTCCCGTTGTAGGTATAACAAAGGCAAAATGTCTTTCGTTCGCACCTATACCGTCGGCGACTTGCAAGGCATCAAAGCCCACACTCACTATCTCTCTGCCGGCGGTCCCCACGATCTCCAGCCTTTCTGGTCCTGGTCGTCCAGGCATTAGCGGTGGTGCAGTTACCTCGTAGGCGGGTTCGAGCTCTATTCCCTCGGGGCCAATCCGACCCCAGACCAGCAAGCCCGGCTCCGGGGCGCCACGCGAGGGCGCGGTAAGCGCCGAGGTGGAGTTATGCGTGACTCTGTAGTCCAGCATCGCTGCAAAGTTGTAGTCACTGATCCAGACATTGGGGCAATAACCCATGAGATCGGCAGCGGTCGGTGGCACCAGCGCCGCCGACAGAGCATCAAAGCCGTATACGCCAACAGCTCCGGCATCGTATGGATAGAGCGCGTCCACACCGCCAGCGCCCCCGCAGGGCGCATGAAAGCGCGCAAAGTTGTGCCCCAGCTCGTGAGCTACCATTACCGACGATCGGGGGAGGAAATCCCAGCCGATCGCGGCTCTGCCGTTGATGTAGCCGAGTCCTGCTATGCCAGACGTGTAGGTAGTCTGCAGGATGCCGAAATAGTGCGCCGTGCCCCCTTCGGCAGCTCTCAGCGCATTGATCTCGCTCAGTATCTGGTTCCAGGCGCCGTTCGCATCGTTATGCAGAGCCGGAGGAGCGTTGCTCGTAAAAGGGGGAGCAATCTGGGCGTCTACACCAACCACGGGCAAAAGCTGGCGCGTCGTCGTCAGGAACCCTTCTACATTTTGTGCGGTTACGCGGCCCATGAGCCCAGTTGGCGGCTGCATGATCGGGACAAATCGAATCTGCAGTGGCGGAACAACGCGGACCTCGATCGGATACGCCGCGCCCGAAGAGGGCCAGCTGTTGTCCGTCTCTACCGACTCAATGACCTCTCCGTCAGGATCTACTTCGGCTGAAATGCCGAGTCCGGGTTTTACGAGTGCTGCAGGGATCGTGTAGTTCCAGCTCGATCCCAGGTCGCCCTCAGACACCGTGACGGGAACGGTGGTGGCTGGTGCGTCGATGGTAACGGCCGAGACCTCTGTCTGGCCATCAAAAAGACGCACCCGCACTTTAGGGGCAGTCATACCTGCGCTCGACGCAAGCACAAAGACCCGCAGGAGAGCATCGCGTCCCGCAAGCATTGGCACCGCTCCGCCAAACGACTGCACGACCTGCTGGAGGTGCGCTCCGGCAACAAAAATGTTCTGACCCGTGGCTGTTTCGCCAATCCCCTGATAGTTGACGAATACCGTGACGTTGCCAGCAGTAGTGAGTGTAACCTTCTGCGTCGCAGGCTGCGCCGCCCAGGAGTCGCTGCCGGCCTTAACTGTATCTGCTGCGATCGTGTAGGTGCCGGGGTAGAGATTGGGCAGCGTCTCCGAGGCTCCAACGACCTGGTCAAACCCGTTGGGGCCCGTGACTCTCACACGAGCATCGGCTGACTCGGGCAGCCCGTTCACCGAAACGACAAGGGCGACCGAGACAGGTTTGAAGGTCAGTGTCGCAATGGAAGGAGAAATGCTGCTGCCTACACTGGCTGCGATTCGCGCAAACTCAGGGGCAAAGACGCTGGTGCCCACCGTCACGATTCCCGAGGAGATCTCGTACGTTCCGGGCTTGAGATGATTGAGCGTACCAGCGGCAATCAACGTCGCTGTATAGTTACCCGGTCCGGTCACCGAAATCTTACCCGTAGCGCTGGGAGGGAGTCCGCCGAGGGCGACGCGGAGGCGTCCTGTCGTTAGTGCGTAGGGGATCGAGGCAGATGCAGTGGAACGCGCCGAAACCAGTATTGTCTGTACGGAGTCAGAGGGCGCATACGTTGTAGAGTCGGTAGTGACCGTCCTGGCCCGCACGCTGTATTCGCCATCGACGAGTGCGGTGAGCGCAGTGGTGGCTCCCACAACGGTAGCGAAATCTGCCGGACCGGTTACGAATACCTGCGCGTTCACCCCTGAGGCCAGTCCTACAACGTTGACCTGCAATACTCCGCTTGGCGGAGCAGGGGAGTCTTTACACGAGGCCAGCAGCAGGGTGAGCGCCAAAAGGACGACGGATGCAGCAATTCGTCGCACTACACGCGGCCCTGCTGCGAGCGTTCTTCTCACGCGTGCAGCATCTTGCCCATCGTGTCCAGGGCCGCTTCGGCAATGGCCTCTGAAAGTGTGGGGTGGGCGTGAATAGCCAGGTCGATCTCTTCGACGGTAAACTCGTTCTCTCTCGCCACCAGGAGTTCGTGGATGAGTTCGGTGGCGTGCGCGCCAACTATGTGCGCTCCCAGAATCTCTCCGTATTTGGTGTCGCGTATGATCTTTACAAAACCTTCGGTCTCACCCGATGTGCGCGCCCGCCCGCTGGCAGAGAAGGGGAACTTGCCAACTTTGTAGTCGAGCTTCTTTTCCTTGCACGCCTCTTCGGTAAGGCCTATGGAAGCGACTTCGGGGTGGCAGTACGTGGCGTTCGGGATGTTGCCGTAGTTGACTGGATGCGGCTTGTGACCGCCGAGCATGTCGGCAAGGTTGTGGCCCTCCCGCTGTCCCTTGTGCGCCAGCATTGGTGCCCCGATCACGTCGCCGATGGCGTAGACGCCCTTGGCTGTGGTTTGGTAGGTGACAGGGTCGGCCTTTACGAAGCCCTTTTCAGTGAGTTCGACGCCGCACTCCTTGAGACCGATGCCGTCCACGTTAGGCGCACGCCCCGCCGCCACCAGCACCTTCTCGACTTCCAGTTCGCTCTTTTTCCCGTTTTCCTCAAGCGTCATCTTCACCGAGCTTTTGGAGACCTTGACGCCGGAGAGGCGCGTCCCCGTGTGCACGTCGATCTTGCGCTTCTTGAAAGCTCTGGCGAGTTCCGCGGACGCATCGGCGTCTTCGAGGGGAAGTATCCTCGGTAGTACCTCGATGAGGTGGACTTCGGAACCAAAGGCGTTAAAAACGTCTGCGAACTCGCAGCCCACCGCTCCCGCACCAACAATAGCTATCGACTTGGGGGCCTTTTCGAGCGTCAGCGCTTCGTCGGATGAGATCACGGAGTTCTTGTCGAGCTCGAGTCCGGCCTGGGGTAGTCCTCGGACACGAGAGCCAGTTGCGATCACAATTCCCTTTTTGGCTTCATGGGTTTCTTCCTTGCCGTCTGCGCCCTTAACAGACACGACGATCCCCGACTTCCCCTTTACAAGCTTTCCCGTGCCTTTGAGCCACGTGATTTTGCCCCGTTTGAAGAGAAACTCGACTCCCTTGGAGTTCTGAGCACTCACCGAGCGGGATCGCTTCATAGCGGTGCCGTAATCGTATTTGACGTCACCGACGTTGACGCCAAAGTCGCTCGCATGGCGGACCTTGTTG
>CAZYTS010000235.1:0-4800 GCA_964649855.1 uncultured Gemmatimonadaceae bacterium | reverse complement strand
GGTGAGGAAGCCTGCGACGCCGAGGCAGAGCCACCGTACTCGAGCAGCAGGGAGCTTGTTGCACAACAAGAAGACGCCATTCGCGATTCGGTCGAGAGGGTGCTTGCAGCGGTAAGCAGCGTCTCGCGTGTGCTCCTGGTTCATTGTGAACCCCCCAGGTTACCAACAACAGTCTGCACAAAGGTGCTGAGTGCGGAATCGAGCGCGCGTTCAGCGATGCGTTCGATTGGGACTTCGGTGAGATACGGGTTTGTGCGTGCATCCGCAGAACCAAGGCTCCGGCCGCTGGCGCGAGAGCGCGCAGTCAGCACAACACTCACGTAGTGACGCTGGTTGCCAATGGTTGTGCGCGTGAGTGTTGCAAGAACCTCGATGCATTCGCCATTCGCTCCGTCTGATTGCGTACAGTTTGTCGGTGCCTTGCTCACGGCAAAGCCTTCTGAATCTGAGTCGACATCAAGAACCGCAGCAGCCCCGGCGGCCTCGAACGCTGAACGTATTCGTGCACCGGCAAGTTCTGAGAGCTGGTCTACCTCTCCCCCTCCCCCTCCTCCTCTTCCCGAACGCTGAGAGCCTGCCACTTTGACTTTGACCAGAAAGCTGGAATTGGCTACTGAACTGCCGCCTCCCCTGTTACTTCTTGCAGCGGTTCCAGAGGCGCCACGTGTAGCAGGCTCACGAGTATCGGCCTCCGAAGCTCTCGCCGGTTCCACTGCGTCGGCGTCAAAGCTCTTGGGGACGAGAACGAATTCGGCTCCCGGTTCGTGCCCCTTTAGGTAGTTGTGCCGGGGCAGCGGATTGATCCCTGCATCAACCATGTGGCCAACCATATTGCTGAACGCAATGGGGCGTCCCTTTATGCTTGCTTCACGCAGGGCTCCGAGCAGCGCGCCGGCAAATGGGGAGTGATCTCCAGGTTTCCCATCAAAGACGTACTCCTTGCCACCCGACGTGAGATACTGCCTCGACCTGAGCTGGCTTCTCTGCAACAGCGAGTTTATCAGCTGCCGACCGTTTGTTCGTGCAGCTCGGCTCGTGCCGGTTCTGATATCGGGATCGATCGAACCAGCATAGCAGGCGTCGATCACAAGGAGAACATGACCTGCCTTGAATCCTTCGACCATCGCCCGAAGTTCAGTGAGCGACAGGTAGGTGCTTCGCGCAACATCCTGCGAGCGAGGCTTTGAGTCGCTAAAGACCAGATATCCCTGGCTTCGGTCGTCGTCAAAAAATCCGTGTGCGGCTATGAAGATCAGAACCCAGTCGTCTTCGCCAGTAGCTCGTTTGCCTTGATTGACTATGGCATCGACGAACTGCGATTTGGTGGCGTTTCTTACAACCGTAGTGTCAAAGGTGAAGTCCTTGGCCAGTGTCTGTGCGAGAGTTGTGGCGTCGAATACCGGGCTGGATAGTCGTTGCCACTCGGCGGAGGCGCCGTAACTGTCCGTGCCAATGAGGAGGGCGACGGTCCTGCCCGGGAGTGCAAAGGCAGAGCCGCTTTGGGCACCGAGTGAGGCAGGCGCTAAGAGGAGCGTCAGTAGCCAGCGACGCAGGCGCACAGTGGGCAGGGCTAGGTAGTAGGGACTACTCCAGAAAGCCTAATATGTGGCCGGGCCCGCTTGCGGTCGAGGGCACGCCTGGCCTTGCGCCGACCCTCTCAGGCAAGCGAGAGCACCTGGATGCGCCTACCAGTTCCTGACCTCATCCTGACAATAGGAGTTGTAGCCCAAGGCGTGGTTTTCCAAGCGCTTGATTAGCCAGAGCCTTTCGTCTAGGCTGTGCCCATGCGCTCTCGCTCGCCACGCTCCCGCTCCACAATGCTGGTGGCAGTGCTGCTGCTAACCGTTGTACTGGCAGCGGTGCTTGCCTATGAGGCATGGCTCGCGGCGCACTCTCACCGGGTGACCGCGGAACGCACGCTCCGTGACTACGCAACGTTTGCTGCATGGGAGTACAGCTCTTCGATCAAGGAGGCCCTGTACGCCAACATTGCCTGGCTTTTTACGCCAATCGGTCATGAGTACCCCCTCAAAAAGGGCGAGCATCTCAAGGATCCAGGGGTGCTCCTGCGTCCCGAAGCAGAGCACAAGCTATGTCCGGGCGACTCCGCCCAGTACGCATTTCGTCTCGACCTCAAGAAGGGCACACTGACTTTTGCAGGACCTCCGCCTAATGCTCAGCAGCAAGCTTGGATTCGCGATACGATTCTGGCTGACCTCAAGCACTACAAGCGCGACCTTTCGTATGCAGCGCTGACAGGGTGGCCGATGCATGGCCGGCCTGCCTACAGCATAGTCTATCAGCTCAAATGGCACGAAGGAGGCACACCAGCTGCTGCGTACGGCGTGCGCTTCTGCGTCGAATCTTTTGCGGCGGGGTCGTTTCAGTCGGTCATGCGAAAGTACCAGATCCTGCCGCCCTCTCTGACTGGCAACAGACCTAACGATTCCCTCTTTTCCGTTGTAGTGAAAGATGGCGGCGGCCGCGAGCTTTACCGCTCGGCTATGTCATACGAACCGAGTTTTGCTGGAAAGTTCGTTCTGGACGCTTACGGCGGCCTGGTAACCGCCGTTGCACTCAACCCAGCGATAGTCGGCGACCTTCTCATAGGCGGGTTACCGCGCTCTCGACTACCGCTCCAGGTCGCGCTACTTGGCCTCACGGGACTTCTCGTGGTTGTAGGGCTAGCGCAGCTTCGACGTGAGAGTGAATTGGCAAGGCTGCGCGCGGACTTTATTGCGTCCGTGTCACACGAGTTGCGCACTCCTCTGGCACAGGTACGCATGTTTGCCGAAACGCTGCGGCTGGGCCGCGTGCGAAACGAGAACGAACGGGACCGATCGCTTTCCATTATCGATCAGGAAGCACGCCGGCTTACTCATCTCGTCGAGAATATCCTGCAGTTCTCGAGAGCCGAGCGAAATGCCGTCAAGCTTTCGCTCAAGGATGCGGACCTCTCGCACGAAGTGCGCGACACCATCGAATGTTTTGCACCCATTGCACGATCGCGAAGAGTGCTACTGGAGTCATCGGTTGCCGACGGACTCTATGCATCACTCGACGTTGAGGCCTTCAGGCAGATCCTTCTGAACCTGCTCGATAACGCCGTCAAGTACGGCCCCGACGGGCAGACTGTGCGCGTTGTAGCCGCGCGCAACGGTGACTCTGCGCGGGTGACTGTAGACGACGAAGGCCCGGGAATCCCAGCCGCGGAACGTGAGCGCGTCTGGGCGCCATTCTTCAGGCTTCCGCGCGACGCTTCGTCTGCAGTTGCCGGATCTGGCATAGGGCTCTCGCTCGTCAAGGAACTCGTTGAGCTACACGGAGGTCGCGTCTGGGTTGAAGGACGCGCAAGAGGTGCTCGCTTTGTTGTAGAACTGCCCTGCTTTCCGGTGGGAAAGACTCCAGCGATCTCGAGAAACAGAGAAGACGATTCCCGCGAAGCAGTTGAGGAGAGCCTGGCCTGATGAGTGCACGCATACTTGTAGTTGAAGACAACCCTGACCTTGCATTTGGTCTTCGCAACAACCTGGAGATAGAGGGATACGAGGTTGAGGTAGCGCAGGATGGTCCGCGCGGACTGGATAGGGCGCGCGACTCGCAGCCCGATCTGGTGATTCTGGACCTGATGCTGCCGGGACTCGACGGTTACCGGGTGCTGCGCACTCTAAGGGCTGAAGGTTTTCAGCAACCTGTCCTGATCCTGACGGCGCGTGGTGAGGAGGCCGACAAGGTCACCGGCTTTCGGCTGGGTGCAGACGACTACGTGACCAAGCCCTTTGGGGTGCTCGAACTGCTGGCGCGTGTTCAGGCGCTGCTACGGCGCACGGCTCGCAAGGAACCTTTGAGTGCGGCACTCCGTGATCGGTTTGGAGAGATAGAAGTGGACCGCGCGTCGCACGCGGTTTTCAGGCAGGGCACTGCTGTGAGCCTCGCCCCCCTGGAGTACCAACTATTGATTGCGCTGTTCGACCGCAAAGGAGCTGTAGTCTCGCGTCACGACCTTATGCGCGAGGTCTGGGGACACTCAGCCACTGTGGTCAGCCGCACAGTTGACACGCACATTCTGGAGCTGCGCCGCAAGCTCGAATCCGATCCGGCGAGGCCGCGACACATCCTTACGGTACGTAAGGCGGGCTATAGGCTCCAGGTCTAGGCCAGCTGCCCTTTGCTAGCGCGGAAATGCTTCGCCACGTGGAGCGGGAGCTAGCATCATTCTAAAGGCAAGCAGCGCAGCCGGGTGATAAATCGTTGCGTGCTTCTCTCCGGGCATTCGTTCAAAGTGCCACTTGAGGCCGAGGCTTGCGCTGTCTTTAAGCTTGCTGGCAAAACGGGTTATGAGGCTGTCCACATCGCCATCGCTGCCCGTGGCCACGTAAACGTTGCGATTCCGCGCTTTCTCAAGTGCAGCTTCTGCGTTTTGTACCAACTTGCCGCCATTCCACCAAAGGCTTGGATCAAAGGCTATGTAGGTACCAAAGAGTTCGGGCTCCACGAGTAGCGTTTCTATAACAAAGAGTCCAGCCAGCGACTCCCCAACAATTGCCTTCTCACCCGTGGTCCGGTAGCGAGCATTGATCGCCGGGATCAATTCGTCGCGGATAAAGCTCCTGAACGTTGCGGAGCCACCAACGACTGGCGCGATCTTTTTGTCGTCCTCGCGAGTCGTTGGTCCAGTCATGTCGCGGCGACGCTGGGTGTTTTCTATCCCCACCAGAATAAAGGGACGCATGGTGCCGTTTCCGCTGGACACCTGAACGAGCCCCGCGATGTGAAGAAAGTCCTCGCCAACGCCACCAT
>CAZYTS010000234.1:0-4821 GCA_964649855.1 uncultured Gemmatimonadaceae bacterium | reverse complement strand
GATGCACTAACATCGGAACGCAGCTACAAGAAAGCACTGTCGCACGAACAGGCAATGCAGCTCATGCGACGCGACGTGGGCCGTCAGTTTGATCCCCGCCTCTTTGCACTCTTCGACGAAGTGATGGCAATGAGGATGCAGGGGATCGAACAGGAGATTCTGCAGGAGCCGGCCGGGGAGATTGCTGCGCAGGACGCTCCCGATCGTACAACGGGACCGGTACGAGACGAACTGACAGGACTGGTTCTTCGGCGTGGCTTCATGGAGCAGGTAGCGCCGCGCATTGCTGCAGCAGTCGAATCCGGCACACCAATGACGATTGCAGTCGTTGACGTGGATTCGTTCAAATCGGTAAACGACACCTTCGGCCACCTGCAGGGCGACGACGTCCTGAGAGAAGTGACTGCCGCCCTTGTTCAGGGGATCAGAGAGGTGGACGTTGCAGGCAGGTACGCGGGTGACGAGTTCGTGTTGCTGTTGGAGGCAGACACAAACGAGGCCTTGCAGATTACTGAGCGTCTGCGGCATTCGGTGTACTCGCTACGGATTCCGCTCCGTGGCTCCGAGGAAGGAGCCGTGTCGGTCTCGCTGTCGATCGGCCTTAGTTCGTTGAGCGAGCATGCCACAACATTTGATTCTCTCTTTGCCGCCGCCGACCGCGCTCTCTACGATGCCAAGCGTCGCGGGCGCAACTGCGTGGCCGTGGCCGCGTCGGACGACATTGCTGGCAAGCCCCGATTAGACCTCGAACGGTTTGTTGGCCGTGTTCCTGAACTCACCAGGCTCGTGTCACATTTCGACGCGGTCGTCAAGGGGCACCCACGCGTCGTATCCATCATCGGTGAAGCAGGCGTCGGCAAGACAACTCTCGTCAGGCGCATCCAGTCCGACGTGCGGCTCCGCACGGGAATCCTGGTAATCGGACGTTCACACGAAGCCGACGTTCGCCCGCCCTACGGCCCGTGGATGGACATCATTGCAGAAATTCACGCCCTGGGCCTCATATCGGCGCGACGCTGGCCCGAGCTTGAACGCCTTGTGCCGTCGCTGAATACAAGAAGCGACCGGTATGAATCAGCGCCGGGGAGCAAGTATGCTTTGCTCGAAGAGATAGTGGAGTTTCTCAAGGCAGCCGCGGCTCAACGTCCGTTGGTCATAATGCTGGACGACATGCACTGGGGCGATAACGCTTCGTGGGACGTGGTGGAACACGTCGTCGGTCAGCTGGAGCGCGAACGCATCCTCATCTGTCTCACTATCAGACGAGAAGACGCCGACCGGATCGAACGCAGCAGGCGCCGACTCTCGCGCAGCGAGCACTATCACCAGCTCCAGGTGGGTAGGCTCATGCCCGCGGAGGTGCGTGCGTTTGTAGGAGGTGCTCTGCATCAGCCCGAGATTGACGCCGACCTCGCCGCAATTCTGTATAGATACACAGAAGGCAATCCGCTCTTTGTCAAGCAGATATTGCAGGCGCTCTTTGACGAGGGGCTCCTCTGGTTAGGCGCTTCGGGATGGGAGTGGCGCGACCTCGAACGCATGGCGCTACCTACGGCCATTGATGATTTGCTCAACCGACGGCTGCAGCGCCTCTCCCCTAAAGCAACCAAGGCTCTGGCCGTTGCATCAATACTCGGCCGCACCTTTGACGTAGATGACGTAGCTCAGTCGGTGGATATGAGCGAGGACGAAGTCCTCGACGCGATTGACGAAGGAGTTGCAGCGGGGGTGATCGAGCCGCTGGCCCCTGGCGACGAGGATCAGTACACCTTTGCGCACGTGCTCCTCCTGGAATTGCTCAAGCAGGGGATGAACCGGCGCAGGTTGCAGAGCGTTCACCTGAGAGTAGCCGAGACGGTTGAGAAGAGGCGACCCCACGCTCACGCTGAGATTGCCTCCCTGTTCGAACTCGGCGGTGACGACGAACGCGCCTATCGTCACGCGCTCCTTGCAGGTGAAAGCGCCACGGCAGTGCATGCTATGGAAGACGCAATGCGGGCCTACAAGCTGGCAGCTCGTCACGCGGTTACACGTGAGGAAAGTCTGGATGCGCGGATGCGGCTATTACGCGTCACACAGCTTGCGGCTCAGTATGGTGACGCCGAGTCGCTGTGCGATGAGATCATCCGCGACGCCAGGCAAGCAGGAAAGACAGGTACCGCTTCACAGATTGCGTTGAGCGCTTCTTGCGTGAGGCTCGAAGTTCGTGCGCATCGTGGTGAGCCGCTGGCGAGTACGCTTGATGCTGCCCGTAGTTTGCTAGCCGAAGCCAGGGTCCAGGATGCGCAGCGCGAAGTAGTGAGGCTGTTGACGATGATCTCAGACCTGCATGCTCAGCGCGGCGAATCAATCGAAGCGCAGTCACTGGCTCGCGAGGCGTGGACGGCGGCGACAAAGCTTCCAGATTCTCTTCTGCACGCCGACACAACCATCAGGCTCGGCACCGCGTTGCTGGATACTTCGCCCGCGGAGGCGCTGGAGCACTTCAGGGCGGCTGCCGTCATCTATAAAACAGCAGGAAGCCGGCATGGTCAGACGCGTTGCATGGTGAATTGCGGAATCGCCTGGTCAAGGCTTGGCGATTCACCAGCCGCCGAGCTGGCCTACAGAGAGGCAGCAGCAATGGCCGAGGGTGCGCGCCTGGTTGACCTCGGCGGTTTGGCGGCGCTGAATCTGGCGGTGTTGCTGACTCGGGCTGGCCGGTATCAGGCGGCGGACGTGGAGTACAGCAATGCGATGCAGGCATTCAGAAAGGTCAAGAATGAGCCTAGGCGGTTGGCAACGCTGTACAATCAGGCTCATCACGCGCGCGAGCAGGGGGATCCCGCCAAAGCGTACGACCTTTCTCTGGCAGCGCGAGACCTGGCTCAGGAGTTGGGCGCACTGGGCATCCACGATGCCTCGGTAGCGAGCGCAGGGATCGCGGCCCTGGCGTTAGGCAGGCCGGCCGAGGCGCGCGAGATGGCTGAACGACTGGAGTACGCGGTGGAACGCGATGGCAACGACTGGGTTCCTGGCCGCGAAGTGGTGGATGCTTTCCTGGTGCGATACGCCGCGTCTGTCGGCGATATGGCGCGCGCAACCCAGGTATTCAGCCGGGGGATCGCTGCTTCGCGCGTTGATCCGTACACGAGTGCATGGCTGGTCTCGGAGTGTGTTCCGCTACTCGGCCCGGTCGGTCAGGGTTACCGATCGACCGTGCAGCGTGCATTGACCGAGTCGCAGCGTCATGGTTACGAACCCCTTGTAAGGCGGTTATCGGCCGCCTTTAAGGTCGTTTCAGCGCTCGAACCACTGCCATCGCTAGGCAAGCGGGCCTGAAACGCTCGCCGGGGCCCCGATTCGTTTTTGGGCGTTTGTGGCAGTTGAGGCCCGGTAGGGGCGGTTAACCGATAGAGGGCCGGCTTGTCAGGTATCTCAAAACGCGCCGATCATTGCAAAGTGCCTGTAGCATGCGTGTGTGGCAGTTGTGCGTGCCTGCAGCGTGACCATGTGGTCCGGGAGAGTGACAATCGGCCGACCGGACAAAGGGACTTAAGCAGGCAGAGTCTGCCGCTCGTGTAGGGGAAAATCCGGACGAGTTTGCCGCGTCACATTCCCGCTGAGATACGGAACAAGCTGCCGACGTGACGTGGAATACGCTTTGCTTTCTGTAGGTGCGTTCACCGCATTGCAGTAGCGAGGCTTTCAACACTCCACCCCTCACCATGCAATTGCTGCCTCCTTATAGCGGGTCCACGATCTGGGCCTGACGAGTACGCTCACTTTTGTTTTTGTCCCATTTCCCCCCACTCATGTTCCGCTCTTTGAAGTACAGGTTGCGCCGGGCGTCGTTGCTCACCGGGTTGCTGTTATCGGCAGCTTGTGGAGCAGGGGACGTAGTTGGGCCGCCGCCGCCGGCGACGGTAGCGCCTTCTGCGGACGCCGGGTTGATCTCGGACCTCGGCGGGTTTCTTGGCAAGACCGTCAAGAGAACGCTGGAGACTGTAAACGTACTGACACGACTGCCACTCAATATTCTTGCGCCACAGGAAGTGTCGAAGACTGTTGGGCGGGCTGGTGGTGTGATTGAAATGCCGGGCCATGGGCTTCGGTTCGTGATTCCCCCCGGTGCACTCGACAAGAACGTAAAGATCACCATCAAGGCCGTACGCGGGCCGGTGGTGGCCTACGAGTTTGCACCGCACGGACTCAAGTTCAAGGTTCCGGCGCAGTTTGAGCAGGATCTGCGTTTCACCCTTCAGTTGCCCTGGCAGGAACTGGGCGGCGGCTACTTTAAGGATGAGAGCCAGATCAACGTCAAGAAGAAGACAGCACTTATTGACGAAAGCATCAATGCGAGGAAGTCGAATGGTTGGGTCAGATTCCCGATCGATCACTTCTCGGGATACCTGGTGTCGTGTGACTGATGCTTGACGTAGGTTGGGAGGTGCAGAGATGCAGAAAGAGCCGCCAAGCGAGTGCCTGGCGGCTCTTTCTTTGGTTATTGCGGGACCCCGGGGGGCAGCATCGCGGAGGCTGTAACTAACGACGCTGGGCTCCGGCTCGCGCTCGCTTAGCGAGCTTGGCTGGAGAAGCGGACAAAAAGTGCGACCCCCGCGCAGGCGGGGGCCAGCGTCCGTGGTGTTTCGTCAATCAGGTTTAACGACACTGGGCTCCGGATCTTCGCGCGCTACGCGCGCTTCGTCCGGAGAAGCGGGGTATCCGCGTCGCCCGTCGCAGCCTCTCAGCCCCTCACTCGCTCACCCGCTCACCCGCTCACCCCCTCACCCGCTCACCCCCTCACCCCCTAGCTCTTCTGCACCGCCAGCTTGCGTAACA
>CAZYTS010000233.1:0-4861 GCA_964649855.1 uncultured Gemmatimonadaceae bacterium | reverse complement strand
CCGAGTCGCGCACGAAGATTGCTTCAAAAACTCCGTTGTCGACAGCGAACTGACGCGCCAGTACAGCCGGAATGAGATTCACCGTCTTTATGTCGCAACGTGCCCAGCGTGTGTCTGGATACGTTACCGCCGATACGCCAGTGGCACGTTTGTCGTGCGGCACCGAGAAGCGCGACGTAGAAAGAAAGACCGTACACGGCGTCCCTGCAGGAGGAAAGTAGTGCGTCCGCGGAGCCGCGCCGCGAGTGATCTGCAGGTAGACGGTGCCTTCGCCCTCCATCATGTCGTTCTCCCGAATCAGCCTCATCGATATCTCCTCGATGTCGGCGAGTGATTCGGAGGGCGAAAGACGCATTTCTGCGAGCCCACGGCCCAGTCGGCGCAGGTGGCGCCCACTCTCGAAAAGCGTACCGTCTATTACGCGCGTGACCTCATAAATCCCGTCGCCAAATATGAAGCCGCGCTCGTCAATCGAGAGCCGCGCCTCAGCGCGTGGTAGGAACTCACCGTTGAGATAGATGATCGACATATGACTGCCAGGTGCGGGTAATGAACGTGATCTGGAATGCTAGCAACGGGGGGCGACGAGGGCGAGGCTTGAGCCGCTCACGCAGGTGGGCTGCGACGTTGGGAGGTGGGGAAGTCGGGTGGTTGGGACGAACTTCCGGAGAATCTTCGAGGTTCTACGCGCACCCAAGCCGACCACTTTGTCAGGGGAGTTTGTGCGAATCAGACAAGCATCAGTTCCAAAAGCTTGCTGAAACCGGCTTCCACGTTCTCACCGGTCTTGGCCGAGGTCCGCAGGACCGACACGTCCTTGGGCCCATTGAGATCGATGTATTCCTCGTCAACCCGCCAGAAGTGGTCGAGATCGGACTTGTTGAGCAAAAGAACGGCAGGCACCTCGCCGACGGTTTCTAGTGCGCTCTCGTGAACCGCGCGAGCGGTACGCACTGTATCCTCACGCGTGCCATCAGCTACGAGGATGAGCCCGCATGCACCCCGCAGGTAGGAGGTCCGCAGCTTTCTGAAATCGTCTTCACCCTGGAGGTCCCAGAGGAGCAGACTCACCTGACCCTCAGGACTCTGCATCAGTTTGCGATCGATCTTTACTCCAATCGTCGCCTGATACTTCTCGGAGAAAAGGCTTTCCACAAAACGGCGCACCAGGCTCGTCTTGCCGACCGCGGTGGCGCCCAGCATGCAGACTTTCTTTTGTATTACCGGCACGATGGCTACGGGATAGGACTTATGGTCACGCGTGCCACTGCGACCCTGGAGCGCAGTGAGCTGTCGGGAACAGCCGAAAGATCGGGTGAAGGGACGCCTCGTGCCAGAAGCATCGCTCGAACAGTCCGGGAACGGGCCAGCCGGAGTGCCGCATTGACCTCTTCGGACCCTGTCGTATCGGCCGCGGCGCGAAGCAGCACCGAAACGCGCCGTCCGTTGGCCAAGGCCACTCTCGCGAGCTGGCGCAACAGCTGAGACATCGAGTCAACCACCGCGACCGACGCACTTTCGGGTAGGATCTCCCCTAAGGGGAACCGGACTTCGAGCAGGGCGACATGATCCGCGAGTTGGGTGAGCACATTCTCGACCGAGTCTCGTAACGCGCTGGTATCGAGCGCCGAGACTCCAGCCACCAGCGCAGCCGTACGGGCAGCGTTTCTGCGCCACTCCTCGGCGGCCACTCCAGTGGCCACCAGAGTATCACCGCGCACAGAGAGCTCAACTGTTGCCGGCGGTGAAATGGAACGCCGTGCCCGCTCCACAACAAACTCGGGGCGCAACGCCACGTACGGTTCCCAGCGTTCGCTAAGCTCACTGGTAGAGAGTCCGTGCAGTTCCCGCAGTTCCGCGGGATCTCTTGCCAGCGGATCGCGCAGCCCCGTTAACTGATAGACGCCGCCGCTGCGCTCCGCGCTGGTTACCACAATGCCGGGTTCAGCGCGGAGGTCAGCTACATACGCATTGAATTTGCGCGCTGCAAGGACACTCGGGGTGACGCACCATCCCGCCAGACCTAAAAGGATCAAGCCAGCAATTGCGAGTCGCCAGCCGGAGTGCTGCTCGCGTTGTACTGCCTGCGACTGAAGTAGCGGTTCCAGCAACCCCGTGCGCGGCTCAAATCCTGTTCCCTTGTCACGAAAAGCATCAATGTCCGCGGCATGGTATCTATGAAGATTCTCCACTGCGCGCTGCATGGCGGTTCTCAGCGCGACCGGCGCCTGACCACGGATTACAGCAGCAAGCGCTACGCGTGGCCCGTGCTCAACCCACACCGTGACGTCCCCAAGGGCCAGTGAATCGAGTTCCTGTTTCTCTTCTACCTCAAAGGAATCGCGAACGAAGTCAGTAATTGCCGTCAGCATTCCCGAGACCATTTCCGGGGACTGTGCCTTTACACCTGGCGCGGTCTGATGTGAAATGAGAAGCCCGCTTTCGCGATCGATGAGAAAGAGCTGCTCAACGCGGTACACCAGCGAATGGCTCAGAACGACTTCACCAAAGGAGCGTCCTGTTCGCATCGCTTCGATTCGCCACCTGATGCCACGCGGTGTGAGTGAGTGTTCCATCGCGGCGTTCATCGATTGCACTAACTCCGAAAAGGAACTAGCTATGGCGCGTCGAATCGCTGGTCCGATAATCGGGAAGATGGCGTCAACCAGCGGCTGCGGGTCTTTGCGAACCGACGTGCGAATGGCTTCACCAACCACGGGGCCGAGTGCTTTGCCTAGTTCGTCGTCTCTGGCGACGCTGCGCGAGACTGCCTCGGGCAGGAGCTGGCTCACTTCGTCTGCGTGCAGCCACGGAGTGTCGAGCTTTTCCTCGACCTCCCTGATCCGTTCGCGTTCGGGCCCTACGAGGAGCGACCGCAACTCCTGCCAGGCAGCTGGTTGCGCCTTTTCAGAGTCGCGTGGCGAAGCTTCGGCAGCCTCGTCGGCTGCGTCGTCTTGCTCTTTGCCGGGATCGTTGTTTTCCGGCGCCATTGCGCCTAACGATTATCGGGGTCTGCAAAGCGCTGTGCCTAGTCCGAAAAAACGGCGGCCAGCACTGCGCGATCTGCCTTGGCGGAGCGAAGATCCATGGCCTCGCGCCTTAACGTCGAAGTAAGCTCCTCGTGACGGCGCTCCATCTCTTCGGCCAGCATGCGCTGCAGCTCAGCCAATTGCGCCCTGAGCTCGCGGTGTTGTCTCGCGCTCTCGTCGGCTAACACTCCGATGCGCGCAGACAATTCGCTGTGAAGCGCGGCAAGCGAGTCACCAGCCAGTCTCAAGCCACGTACGCGCTCCGCTTCTTCGGCCTTAAGCCCACCCGCCAGCACCTCGATCTCCACCCGCAGGTACTCCTCCAACGCCGCCAGTCGGTGCCCAAGATCCTCACGCAGGATATCTGCCTCGCGCTGCAATCTCTCTTCTGTGTCCGCAAAGCGCCGCTCGTAATCCCGCATCTGGGACCCGAACAGGATGTCACGAATCTTCTCGACCTTGCCGGAATCACTGCCTCCGGTGTCGGCCGGGCCTTGGGGGGTGTCGGACAACCACGACGGCTCTTCGCTACTTCGCATTGCCATTACCAGATACTTGGGGTGCAATCCTGCGGGGTGTGCAGAGGGGTAGTGATCTCCCGGGTCCGCATGATCGGGATCGGCTGCGCGCCTCGCCATGGATAGAGATGCGAGTATTGTGCCGCCGGTCGCACGAACGAATATGCGAGACGCTGGCGAGGATGGCGCCGAGACAGGGAGAACGGAAGAGGCCGGCAAGGCGCCGGGCGTGCGAGTTGCTTCAAGCGCTCACGACCAGGCCATCCTGGACGAACAGATAGGGCGTCTTTGCAACTCGTCTGTTGCTGCCAGGCCCCGAATTAGGCAATGATTCGGTCATAAGGACCGAAGGAGCCGTCGAGAGCTTCAACACTCAAAGCTCCGACGACTCCTGTACCGGCAATGACCAGCCGGCCCTTTTATCGTTTAGTCAACAACTCTTCGATCAGGTCCAGGGCGCGCGGATCGCCGGACTGGCCCAGCCAGAAGAGCGCCTTTTTTCTGATCTCGGGATCACGATGAGTGCGCACTACGTTGATAAGAGCGGGCACACCTTCGTCCTTTGGTCTTTGAGAGAGTGCAAAGACTACCTGCTCTCTCACTTCGCGGTCCAGAGCATCATCTCCAACCAGGGCAGTGAGTCCCTCGGTTGCGGGACCCTCGGCCAATTGGCCGAGCCAAAAGACCGATTGCTTGCGTGTCTCTCTGGGACGGTTGTCATCCCGGGCGATTCTGAGCAATTCGCGACTTACGTCTACGCTGTCAATGAGCGTGAGCGGGAAGATGGCGTTGCGGCCCGCCTTGTTGTTTTCGGTTCGTGCAATCTCGATCAACAGGTCGGCTGCTTCGCGCGTGCTGATCTGTCCTATGTCCGTGGCGTTTGGATTGCTGCGCCACCTCCCGCCCACGTAGACTCGCAGGTCGATGATCTCGCCGCGATCCTTGTCTACCACTATCCTCCCTGGTCCAACGTCGCAATCGACGTCGTATTCCACGTCTCGTGAAGTACGGGACGACGACGTGCTGGAAACGTTGTTGCGGTTGTACCAGACGTTGCGGCCGGAACCACAGACTCCGGGTCTGATCTGGAAGGTGAATCTGAGCTGTCCGTCTCTAACAGATGCGAGGCGGGATTGTGCGCTCTGGGCTGGCAGGATGATAGCGCAGGCAACGCTGGCCCAGAGCGCCGCGGAGATCATTTTATAGTTTGTCATTTCGAGATAAGCTCCTCGAGAAATTTTATGACGCGAGGATCCCTGGACTGACCGAGCCAGAAAATGGCCTTGCCGCGCATCTCCCGGTCAGAATCGTTGC
>CAZYTS010000232.1:0-4877 GCA_964649855.1 uncultured Gemmatimonadaceae bacterium | reverse complement strand
CCACCCAGGGCGTCGTGCAGACCTTCGCCTGGCCCGGTGGTGAACCGTTGTTCCAGGTCAACATTCCCGAGGACACGGGCTCGGCCTTCGCGGTGGACCCCGGCGGGACCACGGCGTATGTCATCAATGATGGCGGCATCACCCAGGCCCGCACCTTTGTGAACGGCCAGCCTTTCCGGGCGGAGGTCGTATGGCGCGGCGGCTACTGCGCCGCGATCAGCCCAACGGCGCGTCACAGTGCGCTCGTGGGCTGGGGCTCGGTCTGCCTCTTCGACACGCAGACCGGGGAGAATCTCTGGTCGCGCTACCCGGCGCGCGACGCCCTGTACGCCGCCGCGTTCAGCGCGGACGGCCTGCGCCTCGCGGTGGCCGGACGCGCGCCGAACATCACGGTCTTCGACGTGACCACCGGTGACACGACCCGCGTGCTCGCGATCCCGGACCCGGTGACGGTCACGGCTCTCGCTTGGTCCCGCGCGGGTGATCGCCTGCTTGCCGGCCTTCTCGACGGGCGCATCATCGAGTTTGATCCGCGGACACCGGACTCTCCGTGCGTGGTGTGGCCGGAGCCGGCCTCGAGCGCCATCACGTCGCTCGAGTTCAGCCCCGACGGCAATCTTGTGGCAGCGGTCGCACGCGCCGGCATGAAGCTCAAGGACATCCATGAACCGACCCCGGGCGTCGAACAGATCGTGCGAATCCGCGACGCTCGCGCCGGGCACGCCACCATCACCTTGTTCCCGGTCACGACGAGCATCCGCGGCACCGCGTTCGCACCCGACGGGCGCTCGATCGTGGTGTCGACCGACACGAGCATCAAGCGGATCGATCCAAGAACGGGACGAGTTCTCGCCAGGACCGAGTCACCCCAGTCGGGCGAGGCGATGGCCTTCAGCCCCGACGGCGACCGGCTTGCAGTGATCAGCAACGATGAACGTGTCCGCGTGTTCGCTGCCGATGAACTCACACTCGTCGCGTCCTTTAGGTGCGTGACATGGTCGAACAGGCGTGCTGCAACCTTCAGCCCTGATGGACGCACCCTGCACGTCGCCGACCCATCCTCGCCGGTGATCGTCTATGAGAGCGCGCCGATCGAGCATCACCAACGCCGACTCGGCGTTGCGCTGGTCAAGGAGCTGGTCGATCTCGCCTTCCTGCGCTCCGACTTTGTTGCGGAGCGAGCCAGAGAGATAGTTCAGCAGAGCTCCGCACTCTCCGACGACCTGCGATCCATCGCGCTGGATCTCGTTAGAGCACGGGGAGACGACCCCAATCAGATCCACAACGCGACACTTCTTCGCATGTCCACTACACCGCACGGCCCGGCGTGGGTCCCGCTCGTGGAGCAGATGCGCACGGCCGTACGAGTGCTCCCGGACGATGCGGGACTCCGCGTGACGCTCGGTGTCACGGAACTCCGCGCCGGTCTGCACGCAGAGGCCGCGGCGACCGCCCGAACGGTCATCGAGCGCGCGAAGCCCACCCCACACGAGCGATTGGTATGGGCGTGGTCCATTCTCTCCCTCGCACAAGCCGCGCAAGGAGCGGATGAGCCCGCCCGCGCCGCACTTCAACGTGCGAAGGAAATTCGCAACGCCCTGCCAGCTCCGGCTTCGCGCAACGCTGAATCGCTGCTCGCTGAGGCCGAGGCCCGCCTTCGAGACATCGCTCCCGCGGGTGATGGCAGGTAAGGCGGGTGGAAACGCTCGACACCCGAGGCCGCGACGCGCTCGCTTTTCACGAGATCCCAGTCAGCGCGATCCACGACGCCAACACGCGTCCGCGCGGGACATCCGAGCGATGGTGCTGGCCCGACTGGAAGCCGCGCACGGCCTCACGCTCGACAGAGTCGAGCCAAGCGCCCGGGACCACTGGGTGCGAGAGATCATCGAGAGCGTCGTGTTGGCCCTGGATCACGTGGACGTCACGCTCAGCATGGCCCAGATCCGTGCCTGTGCCGAGGCGCTTGGCGAGCGGAGTGACGGCGGTGGCGTGACCGGCACCGCTGCTGCTTCTCCGTACTCCCGGATTCGCATCAGCAGCGGGAGAGGTGCGCTTCTCCCCGATCCTGTGCCACTTGCAGGGTGAGCTTTCGGATTCATCCGGCCGGGCATTCCTGAGCCTTGGACGCAGCGAACTCCCGGGGGCTCAGGTTGCCGAAGGCGCTGTGCGGTCGTTCCTCATTGTAATGCCGACGCCAGACCTCGACCTTCTCCCTCCCGTGTATCTTCCAGGCTCATGAACTAGTTCTCGTTCAGGCACACGGCATGCAGCCGCCGGTCGAACGCCTCGGCCAGACCGTTATCCGTCGACTTCCTGCGTCGGCCGATGTTCGGCCCCAAGCCATCCACGCCCACCACCGGTAACTAGATCTGTCGACCTGCCTCCCCAAGTTGCTTCCGTCGACGGACTCTCGCGACACTCCTCCCCACGCATTCCTTCTTGTCCGCGAGAATGTCTGCTCCCTGTCGCCCATCTTCCGGGACACCTCGACGATCGACATGACCCCCTCAGCTTGCATGAGCGCGAACGCGAGCTATTCCCCTGTGAACATCGGCTACTTCGTGTTCCAGACCTCCGGAAAGAGGTCGCGATCGAAGCGCCGAACGCCTTACATCGCGCAGATCAAAATAGCACTTCGACTACACACAACGCTTGACGAGCGCTTCCACAATAGTCGGCATGACAGTATAAATTTCAATGCTAGTAGTATCTACAAGGTGCATCTCCAAGAGAACAGGCGGTCGCAAGTGTGTTGGCACATCCTCTGTACAATGAATAAAAAGCTCCGTCACGCTTGCAGCCGCATCCGCACCTGCCAGCACTCCAGCGTAGAATTGGCTAACACCACCACACGCTCGAACGATGTCTCTGCAGTCTCCGATTCGCTCAACTACTGATGAGTGCGGGAACGGTACAGTCTGACAACCATCGGCATAAGCTGCTTCCACATCGAACGCGTACCAATTGTGCAAGAATCCCAGATCACAGATCGTTTGAAGAATAGTTGCGACCTGGCTGCCTGTACACAGCGTACGACCTTGCGCCATGATCCTGGAGGTGTAGTCAATCGTAATATTATGTACGGTCATAAGCACCTCTGCCGTCATTATGGGTACGGTCGCGCAGGCCCTCTTTCGGGACCAGACGGCGTTTTCGTCCACGGGTGTTGATGCGGATTCGTATGATCTTTAGGTCGACCATGGTCGGTAAAATCAACGTCGCGAACGGGGCACTCTGCGTCTTCCCCCCATTCTCTGGCCTGAGTATATGGTCCCTTTCGTCCTTCGCGTTCGCCCCACTGTACGTGCGGCCGCCCAGCCTTATCTGGATCCGGGATAGGGTAGCCTGTTTGAGGATGTTTGGGTAGGGGATTCTTCGGATATGGATTTGGAAGCGTTGGCTTTGGAGGTACAACTGGAATTAGGCCGGGCGATGGAAGGCTTTTCCCGGGTCCGCCCGGCCCGGGCACGAGAGAACACCCGAACGTAACTGCAGCGCCCTTGCAATCCCCTTGAAGCAGATCAAGTCCGATATTAATGGGCGCAACGATCTGTTCTGCACCTGGTATGCACTCGCATACCGCTAACGCATCCTGTACTTCATCGATCGCACCATCATCGCCCGCCCAGTCGCGATACTTACTTGGGTCATCACCAATTTCCTTCCAGGTGTCACGTAGTTCCTTTAAACCATCAGTTGCGTCTCTCCAGTAATCGCGAAGTCCATAGAGTCCGAGAGGATCAATGTACTGCCCCGGATTTCCAAAGGCGTACTCAAACAGATTGATACTTCCACCCCAATATAGAATTGGATCTCTGTTGATCCAGCGACCTAGTGCTGGATCGTATACGCGATTGCGAACATGGTACGCCTTGGCGTGTCGGTCCCACATGTATCCCGCGTACCCGAACCGATTGTCTGCCACGACGGACAAGCCACCCGAAGCTGTCCACCCATTGGTCCACGAGGCGTAGTAGTACGCCAAATCTTCCGGCTCGACCGTGCCGTTCCCGTCCACGTCCGCCAGGGGATCGTCGAAGAGCCACAGCCCCGCATAGTCATCAAGGTCGTCCTGGTCGATGTCGCCGTCGGCGTCCCAATCCCCGTCCACGCCAGGATAGGCCCGCGGCACGCCGTACGGGGTGTACGCCACACGCTCCAGCACATACCCAGTCGTACCGTGCAACCGCTGTTCCGCCACTACCAATATTTACACGTCTCACGCGGCTGATGTTGTTGAAGAAGAGCATCGCCTGCTCTACATCCATCGTCGGCTCTGAGTAGGCATAGCCGACGGCAGTTCCGTTGGGCAGCGTCATACCAGTCCTGCGGACGGTCTGGCGTGTGCCGCCAGCCGCGGCCTTCTCGTACGAGTAATCCACGTCGAAGAGGAGTGAGCCGCCGATCAGCGAGTCGTGGTCCTGCTCGAAGGAAAGCTCGTTTCCCCAGCCGTCGTAGGCGATCTCGATTTCATCGATGACGTCATCGCCGATGTCCTTCTGATGCACGCGATTGAGCCGTCCAAGGTCGTCGTACACGCGATCGATCGAGGCTACCGTGTTGTCGAAGGAAGCATCTCCGGCTTCTGCAAGAGTGGTCACGAGCTTGCCCATGTAATCATATTCGAACCACAACATGTTTGACGCCTGATCAGTGGTGTGCTTCAGGCGTCGCTTCAAAGTGTAGTAAAGAAACATCGCATCCGTCGCGTCCATGGAGTCCTTGTCGGGATACTCGACGCGCGACAGGAGATACCCTGTGGCAATCTCGTTTCCGCTTGAGCCTCCAGAGATCTCCGTACCATAGAAATACTTCGTGATCTGGTCGCTCTCGCCCGGAACCTTCACGATCTGCTGCGTCATCAGCCCGCGCTC
>CAZYTS010000231.1:0-4909 GCA_964649855.1 uncultured Gemmatimonadaceae bacterium | reverse complement strand
ATGCCGTAACCATCGGCTGCCAGATGCAGTTGATCGCGCGCCATGACCGGCATCAACGAAATCGTCGGTATCCCGAGGATAGACAACACCGCAATCACAGCCACCAGACCTCTCAACCTGCGATCACCAAGCACGTACGAAACTCCCGCGCGCAGTTCCTGCCAGGGCGACTGCGTCGACGGCACGATCTCGCGCCTGGGGAGCTTGATAAGAGCCAGGCTCACCTGAACCACGCCATAGCTCAAAGCATTCACTGCAAAGCACCACGCGATCCCAAACCCGGCTATGACAGCGGCGCCAAGTGCGGGACCAAAGATGCGCGCCAGGTTAAAGCCCGACGAGTTGAGCGCAATCGCGTCTCGCAGATCGTCCTTGCCCACGAGCTCGATCATCAGCGACTGACGCGCAGGAATCTCGACGCTCGTCGCAATCCCTCCAAAGATCGCCAGCGTGATCAGGATAGGGATGCTGATGTGTCCCGTCCACGTCAGCCACCAGAGTGCAGTCCCCTCGAGCACCAGGAGCAACTGCGCCATGCGCACCAGGCTCAGCTTGTCGCTCCGGTCCACGACCACCCCCGCATAAAGCGAGAAAAGCACTATCGGGAGCGCCGAACTCGCCGCCACGGCTCCAACTACAAAAGCGCTGTTGGAGAGCTGCAGCGCGAGCCAGCCAAGCGCCATCGACTGCATCCACGTGCCAATGAGCGATATCGTCTGGCCGATCCAGAAACGCCGGAAATTGGGGTGCGTGACGAGGACGCGAAACGGATTCCGGGGTCGCTGGGCGAGATTCACAGCCTTGAAATTAGCAGGATCGCGGCCCGACGTTTCTGCGTAGTACTATTCAGTATGGCCATGGCGTCCCCCGATCCATTCCGGCCGGGAACGCTACGCCCACGGAGTTGTTATGCGCTTCCATACCTACACAAAGTTCTCGCCCGAAGCCGCCGATGCCGTGGACCTGGAGTCGCTGCTCGAGCAGCTCTCGGACTTTTTACTTCAGTCGGGCTTTGCCGGAGGACCAAACTGGCATCCCTACTGGGGTGAGACGGGCGACGACGCCGACCGCTCGCTCGAAGCGCTCAAGGAAGCAATCCTGCGTGCCTTGATGGATTCGGGGCAGTTCACTCCTGAAATGCTCAAGGCGCTTCGTGGGGAGGATGACGCGGAGTCGCAGGCCTCACTCGCGGAATTGCTGGATAAGATCGTCGAGAAACTCAAGGAGCAGGGCTACATAAACGTCGAAGCTCCACCTCAACTCCCTGACTCTCATCAGGAAGTGACTGGACCCGGAGGCATGGCGCGGGCAGCTGCTCGCGACGTCCAGTTCAAACTCACCGACAAGGGCATCGACTTTCTGGGCTACAAGGCACTCCGCGGCATACTGGGGTCGTTAGGCAGGTCCAGCTTTGGGAGCCACGAGACGCCACATCTCGCTACAGGCGTGGAGGCCGACGCGGGAAGCAAGCCTTACGAGTTTGGCGACATGCTCAACCTGGACGTGAACGCGACGCTCAAGAACGCGCTCGTACGCTCGGGCTCGCTATCCGTACCGCTTGACCTGGACTACCCCGATCTCATGGTGAGCCAGGCCGAATACCGTTCGAGCTGTGCAACGGTACTGATGCTGGACTGTTCACATTCCATGATTCTGTACGGCGAGGACAGGTTTACGCCCGCCAAAAAGGTCGCGCTTGCGCTCACGCACCTCATCCGAACGCAGTTCCCTGGCGACACGATTCGTGTGGTCCTCTTTCACGATTCGGCGGAAGAGATCCCGCTTGCCGCTTTGGCGCATTCCCAGGTTGGTCCTTACCACACCAATACAGCAGAGGGGCTAAAGCTCGCTCGGCGCATCCTGTTAGCGCAGAAAAAGGACATGCGTCAGATAGTTATGATCACAGACGGAAAGCCAAGTGCGTTGAGCATGCCGGATGGTCAGATATACAAGAATGCCATGGGCCTGGATGCATACGTAATCAAAGAGACGTTGCGTGAGGTCGCCGATTGCCGCAGGTCTGGAATCGTGATCAACACGTTTATGCTGGCACGAGACCGTGCCCTGGTAGAGTTTGTGAAGCACGTTTCGTCGATCAGTCGCGGCAAGGCGTACTTCACTAATACCATGACGCTGGGTCAGTACATCCTGATGGATTTTCTAAGGAAGAAAACCCGAAGAGTATCGTAAACCCTCGGCTGCAGCTTCCACGCTGGGCTTCGACGCTTCGACGCTTCGACGAAAAGTGGCTTCGCCCGTAGCGGCACGACAGCTTCGTTCTTTGTTGTGTCGCGTTCGTCCAGCTGCATTTTGCAGTTTCCGTGGCTCATGCTCTTGGCAAACCGCCCTCTTCCGCTGCATTTGCAGTTACCGCAGCACTTCGAGACGCGTTCCTCGGCCCTCCACCCCTCTGGCCCCCCTTGACAGGCCCCGAACACCCTCCCATAATCCGCGGACAACTGAAACGCGTGGCGATTTACGGCAACTTGCGGCCACGTAAAACAATTCGCTAAAAAGCCCACTCGTCCCCGAGGCTTTGCCGTCCGGGGATTCTTTGTGTCCGGAAGCTCCGGGACGAGTGGTCGGAGGAGAGAAAAAAAACATGGCGCATGCTGTCCCTATCTTCCGCGTCGGACTAATCGGGTACGGTACCGTGGGCCACGCCTTCGCTCGCGCCCTGGCTGAGTCCCACGATCGCATTGCTAAACGTCTCCCAGCAGGGATCGAACTCTCACGAATCGCCGTGCGGCGTCCCGACCGCCTCCGCAACCCCGGCAACGCGAGAGTCACCGGTGACGCAGCCGAGGTCGCTGCCGACCCCTCCATAGATATCGTTGTGGAGGCCACCGGTGATCCAGTCGCGTCATCCTGGCTCCGCACCAGCATCGAACGCGGCGCCGCTACCATATCCGCAAACAAACAGACGATTGCATCGTCGCCCTACCTCCTCGATGTACTCGCCAGACGTAACCCACTTTTCCTCTGCGAAGGCGCGGTCGCGGCTGCCGTTCCAATTGTCCGCGCACTCCGCGACTCCCTCGACGGCGAAGAAATCCTCGACCTCCGAGGAATCCTGAACGGCACCACCACGTACCTCCTCTCCGAAGTCGAACAGGGCGGTGACTTTTTCGAAGCCCTGAACACCGCCGTTACACTTGGCCTCGCCGAACGCGACTGCTCCGCTGATCTCTCCGGCTTGGACGCGGCAGCCAAGCTGGCAATCCTCGCAACCATCGCCTGGCGCGCACCAGTTACCGTCGACAAAGTCGCGGTCAAGGGAATCGATGAGCACGTGGCCGATCCTGCCCGCGTCGCTTTTGACAACGGCCGCCGCCTGCGACTTGTCGCCGAAGCGTGGAAGGACGGAGAACTCAGCCTCACCGTGGAGCCAAGAGTCCTCGACGCCAATGACCCCCTCGCCAACGTCACCGGAGTGACTAATGCCGTGGAGCTACACGCGGCGCTCGCGGGACAACTGCGATGGTTTGGTCCTGGCGCCGGCGGCGATCGCACCGCTTCGGCACTCCTTGGTGACGTCTTTACAGCAATTCGTGCACTCGCGGGCGAACGCTCAGTCACGCGCACGAACCACACGACGCGAGTAGCAGCATGAGTACGGCAATCGAAACGGAAATCCTCACTCCCCTACCCCTTACGTGCTCCCTCTGCGGCCAGGCAGCGGCCGAGGGAACACCAGCAGCAATCTGCTCCAATTGCCTTGCACCGCTGGAGATCGCCTATCCTTCCGACCGCTATCTGCCAGACAAACACACGATAGAAGCAAGGCCGCGTTCGCTCTGGCGCTACAGGGAGTGGCTCCCCTTTTCTGGCGATCCGGTACACGCCACGGACGTGGGCTGGACTCCACTCATTGAGAGCCCGGCCGTTGCTCGAACACTCGGCGTCGCCCGTGCATGGCTAAAGGTCGACGCACTGTCGACTCCGTCTCTTTCATTCAAGGACCGAGTTGTTACCACTGCAATAAATGCTGCGCACGCCTTTGGGCTTGGAGTTGTTGGATGCGCGTCGACTGGCAACCTGGCGAACGCAGTGGCAGCGGCAGCGGCCAGGGCCGGGCTCCCTGCATGGATCTTTGTACCGCACGACCTCGAGACAAGCAAACTCCTAGCAACGACTGTCTATGGCCCTCGACTCGTACGCGTTCGCGGCAACTACGACGACGTGAATAGGCTCTGCGCTCAGCTTGCCGATCATTTCAACTGGGGCATTGTGAACGTGAACCTTCGGGCCTACTACGGCGAAGGCTCCAAGACGATGGCCTTTGAGATCGCGGAGCAGTTGGGATGGCGTCAGCCAACTGCAGTGGTGGCACCAATGGCCGGTGGCTCTCTTGTCACCAAGCTGCACAAGGGCTTTGGGGAATTCTGCAAAGCCGGCCTGGTGAGTGGTAGCGGTCCCAGAATCTACGGGGCGCAGGCCAGTGGATGCGCTCCAATTGTGAGACTCTTCCAGCGAGGAGACGAAAAGCTCGTACCCGAAGTGCCGGATACTGTCGCGCGCTCTCTGGCCATAGGCAATCCAGCCGACGGTCTTGCTGCATCGCGCGTACTCAGAAGCAGTGGTGGTGGCGGAGCAGCAGTCGATGATGGCGTGATACTCGACTCCATTCGCGAGCTGGCCGCTCGCACAGGCGTCTTTGGTGAGACAGCCGCCGGTGTTACGTACGGCGCTGCCAAAGCCCTCGCTTCGTCTGGCGCTTTTTCTCCGGATGATGAACTCGTCCTCTGCATCACCGGTAATGGACTCAAAACAGCCGAAGCGCTCGCATCTGACCTGACTTCTGTGCCGACGATTTCACCCAGACTCAAGGAAGTAAAAACCCTCTGGGAAACCGTCTGACAACCAATCGAACTGAAACCGAATACAAAAATGGCAATCACAGTACTTC
>CAZYTS010000230.1:1589-4922 GCA_964649855.1 uncultured Gemmatimonadaceae bacterium | reverse complement strand
CACAGCACGTGTGGTCAAAGCATCCAGAGACTCTGCGTTGGACCTGAAGCCCAGGATGCGCTGATTGGTGTCGCTGGCTTCATTGCCGTCCTTGTGCCCTGCAACCACCTTCACACCCGCTTCGTCAGCAGCATCAAGCACTCCTTGGAGCAGGTTCCGAATTACCTTGTGGCTGTTTGCAGTGACACCCACACGCGTGCCTGCCGCCACAAGCGCGCAGATCATGCGAGCTCCCTGATAAGTCTTACCCGAACCCGGGGGGCCCTGAACAGCAAGTGTCGTCCCGTCAAGCTCAACAGCCAGACGCTGCAACGCCGGCACCGTCGTCTGGCTTCCAGAAAATTCTCCTCGAAGCACTCTCGGCGGATTCCGAAGCAAAAGGTCACGTGCAGCACGATCCTTCGACCTATCCTCGACAACAAGTCGTCCATCAGCCGCCGCTCGACCGGCTATGTCGAGAAGAGCATCCTCCATAGCGGCAGGACGTACGTATGAATGCTCGAATAGCGCTCCTGGATGATCCTCAGCGCGCGACGGCCCCTTTGCGACGTCGATGGTGCGCGCCAATCGATTTGTGTCTTCTACGTCACCGAACCTGACGCCATCCTGTGTGTGCAGCTCATCGCCAGCATCCAACTCGATCTCCTGTTCAGGATATCGATAACGGTCAATTACTGTCTTTGTCGGTTTGCCATTCTTACCTGGCTTGTAACCAAGTCGCCCGACGAACTCCAAGCCACTTACCGCGCGGCGAGCGTCGAGCAGGTCTTCTTCGGCCATACCACATAGTTCAAAGTACTCACGCCATTGCGAGCGTGCTTCGCGTCGGTGCCAATCGATCAGGTACGCAAGTACCCACCGTGCTTCTTGTTCGGGAGACCGATGTGCTGCGTCGTTTGGCACATCCTTGAGAAGAAGTGCTCGCAGCTCATCCACGCGCTGTGCCTTCTCATCGAGGGCCTGAGAGGGTTCGTCGGCCTGAACAGTGGGCCGAGTGATCGGAACGCCCGACTCGATAGCGGAGCTACGGACCGTCTCCAGCCAGTCGCGAAGCCTGAGTGCGGAAATGCAGTCATCCTTGTTGTACCGGGCTATCGTCTCACGCACTTTGTCTGTGATCGCATGTCGCAGTCCTGACCCAAGTGCCCATGCTATTCGTGCCCTGGCACGACCGGCTTCACGCAGATCTTCTTCACGTTCAAATCCGAAGAGTGATTCGAGCTGTTTGATCGAGTATCGCTCGACACCCACAAACATCGATTCGCGTACGACGGCATACAGGTCTACAAAGCGACCACCTCGCAGTAGCCGGTCCAGCTCGTCCTCCCGTGTGGCATAACGACCAGCAAGCCGCCGAAAGGCGACGTGCTCATACGGGGCGTAGTGATATACATGCATCCCGTCGTTGTTCTTCCAGCGCGCCATGAGCAGATCAATCATCTGCTCGAAGGCAGCCTTTTCTTCCTGATCGTCGAGGGCCCAGAATTCCGTGTACTCAGCTTCACCACTGGCCCCGATTGCCACCACTCCAAACAGGTATTCCCGACCACCGTTCACGTAGCCACGGCTCTCACGTGCAAAGGGATCGCCCTCGAGATCAAGAAAAACGTCACCGGGTGAAGGCTCGGGGAGTCGGTCGAGGCCACGTCCCTGTTCGTGTGCCCGCAACCGGTACACTGGACTCCGAGTATTGCGCGACTCCAACTGAACGCTTGCTTGTTCACGAACGCGTTCGTAGGTCTTACGAGACGATCGCCTGGGTTTGAATGGCAGTGCATCGGGAAGCTGTGCCACTGCAGTGAGTGTGCTGATACCGTTTTCGGCGAGCTCACGCCGCTGCCGTCTGCTGACTCCAGCGATGAGTGACGTATTGTCATCTTCACGCCACCTGCTGTCGCAAGCGCTCCACCAGCGACAGAGCAAGCAGTATTCAACGGGATCAGGATAGTTGGAGGCGCCTAAAGCGTCGTCACCGGAACTCATGGCCTTCACCATCTGCGTGCGCGAAAGACGAAAATACGCCGCGTAGTCGTTGACCCGGTACGACCACGGGAGGAATGCGTATGGGTCGCCCTCGGGACTATCGACCTTCTCCGGGTCTGGCGTAATGACGTGGAATAGCTCGGGAGTCCTGCCCTGGATCGATGTCAGGAGTTCGGAGTAGAGGCTTAACTGGAGAATCGTTCCAGCTCGAGTGTCCAGGGCAAGTTTGGTGTCGGCGACCTCATAAGACCATGCGCCAAATGCAGAGGGAGCATCGACGCGCTGGAGGACGTCAGCTATGCCGAACCAACGTCCGTCGCCGAGTGCCGCTTGCACGATGTAATGCTCGCCGCGACGCATGGCGTCGCGAGCGATAGCACGCTTTTCGTCGCTAGTGAGATCATTGTTCGCGCCCTGCGCGTCAAAGACTGTCTGCTCCGTGGAGCGGAGGTACTCGACGTATCGCGCCTCGTGGTCTCGCCCGCGCTGCGTCAACATCGTGAGGAGGCGATCCTCACGGATGGGTGGCAGTTCACGCTTCCCGAGCGCAACTCCCATATCGAGCGCAGTGAGGTGCCTGCAGCTCAGAAAGCGGACCAGGTCAGTGGCCGAAAGAACGAATTCGTGGTCGGGTGCAAGTCTCATTAGGATCTGCTAACGACAGAAATCGCAAGGGAGTCAGGCTTTCCGCAAAAGCGTGTCAAATAAGCCTATGTTGGAAATGCGGTCGTGCAGCCCGCATGTTATGGACGACTGAGGACGCGGCGCGGCAGTTGCACGCGCCAATCATTGGCACGTTGTGTGCCATATGCCTCAGCACCCTCTCACGAGATCACTCAATTGTCCGACGCAAACCCGTTCCCCGATCCAGCCCGCGGCGACGACTTCATTGACGATGAGCTCAGGTACACCGAGGTCTCCGTGATTAGTCCCATGGAGCTCCTCATGAGCAAAGAGCACCTCATCGTCGCCTCCGAACAGAAACTCCAGGAGCTGCGCAACTTCGTTGGGCTGGATCCGAGCAATCCGGGCCACCAGACGTGGGTTCGACACGGCGTGCAACAGGTGGTTGACTGGCTCGCCTGGCTCCGAAAGGAGCCGCACGAGCGCATCGCCGTCTCCGTCTACCCAACTCAAACAGTCGACGAGCTGATCCCCGATGTTCCGGCCCTCACCGATGAGGAGCAGCAGACCCTGCTGGATGAGCTGAATCCTGACGGTGAGAACGAGTGGTGAGCTAAGTCAGTACAAATTTTCTTGTACTTTCACAAGAAAGTTTATGGTGCCGGATCACCCACGCCAAAAGCGCGCATGGCGACATCGACACCATTTTGAGGGCAAATCTGGTGT
>CAZYTS010000230.1:0-1579 GCA_964649855.1 uncultured Gemmatimonadaceae bacterium | reverse complement strand
TCGATGCTTCCTATCCCATCAAGGACATCCTTTTGCTCCTGGGGACGCCAACGTGGCGAGCTGCGTTCGGGACATGCGGCACGTCCAACGGCAGATTCCTCGAACCGACTTCTCGATCGGCCGAGTCGTTCGACTTCAATCGTCGCGAACGAGACTGAGTAACACTGGATTGCCTTCACCTGCCCGGTGTTGCGCCTGCAACTTTTCGTCGGCCGACGCGCGCATAACGAGCGCGCTGGCAGGTCCATCCGAACCGATGGGCGTCATCATGACGACGAGTGAATCTCCATCGATGCGACCGCTCCCCTCCCAAGCGATGCCGGAATACGTCAGGCGAGCACCAAAGCCGCCGGGCTCGCTCGATTTCGATTGCACTGTCAGGCGGACGAACTCGAGGTTTGGCGTCACCGAACGCCATGTCCCGGCGAATACATCGGGTGTCGGCACTTCCAAAACGGATTCGGTGACGCGGTCCGAAGAACAGGCAACCGTTAGTGCCAACGTGGCCATGGCCAATACCAGAGGTTTCATTGCTTCTCGCTTTGAGATCCCGACTAGCGACACGGCGGAGTCTCATCACCCCTGACTCTGGTCGCCCTGCTGCCCTGACCCGCTGTATTGACACAAGTCGTCGACACTCGCCCTTTAACAGTGGTTCACAAGGAAATCCTCGGGACTTCGTGACTTGCGCAAGCGTAGCTTAGAGGCATCGTCTCCATGGCGCAGGTGATTCACCATCGTGGCTCAACGGCCAGCGAGCCATTCCTCTCATTAAAGCACCTATGTCAACGTCACAGGACTGGGTCACATGGGCCCTGCTTTCCGCAGTATTCGCGGCGCTCACAGCAATCTTTGCCAAGATCGGCTTGGAGGGCATCGATTCCGACTACGCTACCTTCATTCGCACCATCGTAATACTTGTGGTGCTCACCGCGCTGATCTTTGCCTTTGGAAAGTGGCGAGATCCCATGACGCTCCCCGGTCGGTCGCTACTCTTCCTCGTCCTCTCGGGCCTGGCAACTGGAGCCTCATGGATCTGCTATTTCCGGGCACTCAAGATCGGCAACGCATCGCTGGTGGCTCCAATCGACAAACTAAGCGTAGTTCTTGTGGCCGTATTTGCCGTGGCCTTCCTTGGCGAGCGGCCAAGCATGCGTGAGTGGTCCGGGATTGCTCTTGTGGGAGCTGGAGTACTCCTCCTGACACTCAGGAAATAGATGCCGACCTATCTCGAGGCCTCATTGAGAAGGAAGACTGCGACCACGGGTTCGAGGTCGCCCTCGCCTACAACGGCGAGCGTGTCTCCACGTGCTGCTATCTTGGCGCCTTCGAAAGGAAGGAGTACAGAGCCACGATACTCCATGCTGGAGCGATCAAACACATCGAGAATCCGCCGTTTGAACTCCGTTTGACCACGGAACAGAATCATCAAGTAGTCCTTCCAGAGCGCTGCGTCCGAAGCTCCAGGTATTGCGCCTGATTCAAAGGACTGTCCTCTGGAATTCTTTCCGTGGGTGATGATGATGCGAACGGGTGGCAAATCCTCGATACCAACACCAGTTGTCGGAGGCTCGCCCGG
>CAZYTS010000229.1:0-4947 GCA_964649855.1 uncultured Gemmatimonadaceae bacterium | reverse complement strand
ATTGCACCGGCGGTCATTGCTCTTACGCGGATCACGCAGGAGATGGTGGCGCGGGCACCGAGTTTTGAAAGCGTTGCACCAGGGGTCGCCGAGAGACTCAAGGGGAGGGTATTCGTGGCGCACAACGCCCGTTTCGACTGGCAGTTTGTGCGAGGCGAGGTGTTGCGGTCAAATGGCGCGATGCTCACCGGCGCGACTCTTTGCACGGTGCGCATGATGAAGGCGGTGCTTCCACAGCTGCGGCGTCGAAACCTGGACGCGCTCGCACGCTATTTTGGGATAGAGATAGTGAACAGACACCGGGCTGGGGACGACGCGGTGGCTACTGCCAAGGCGTTTACCCGCATGCTCTCAATTGCACAGGACGAGGGAATCAGCACCTTGCACGAGTTGCGCCGAAAGATGGAACGGCAGCGAGGGCGAGGGCGGAAAAAGCGACGTGCGATGCCACAATACATGGACTTTGATCCAGGGTCATGAACTCAGCCACTCCTTCGGTTCAAACAAGAACGCTGGGCCGTTTTCGCATCCACGCGATTCAGGCAGCGGGACAAAAACTCGACGGTGGGGCAATGTTTGGTGTGGTTCCCAAGCCTCTTTGGGAACGGCGCATCAAGGCCGACGAGCGCAACCGCATACCAATGGGCATGCGCTGTCTTCTTATAGAGCATGATGACGGACTGGTGCTCATCGATACCGGTGTCGGCAACAAGGAGAACGAAAAGTTTTGCGACATCTACGGCATCGACAACAACGGCAAGTCGGGGCGAACCTGGCTTGAAGACGGCCTCGACACTCTCGGGTTTGGCACGAACGACGTAAAGGTTGTGCTCAATACACACCTCCACTTCGATCACGCCGGCGGCAACACCTGGCGCGCCGAAGACGGACAGGTTCTGCCGACCTTTGCAAATGCCCGTTATGTGGTTCAGAAGGGCGAACTCGAATGGGCCACGCACACGAATGAGAGAACTGCGGCGAGCTATTTTGGCCACAACTGGGATCCGGTCATCGCGGCTGGACGTCTCGACCTCATCGAGGGAGAGAGGGAGATCATTCCTGGGGTCAGCAGCTTTCTGAGCCCGGGACACACGCCATTTCACCAGTCATTCCTGATAGATGGGGGGAACGGGAGCGTAGCTTTTTTTCTGGGGGATGTCTGCCCGACGGCGGCCCATTTGCCGTTGCCCTGGATCATGGGCTATGACGTGGAGCCTCTTGTAACGCTCGAGTCAAAGCGCCGGCTTTTGACTCGAGGAAAGGAGGAGGGTTGGGTTATGGTTTTCGAGCACGACGCTCAAGTGACCTGGTCCAGAATCGGGCACGACGGCAAGGCGTTTGTGCTGGCGGATACCACTGGCTGAGGTGTACGCCGGGCGGTTGCGGGGGCCAGGTGGGACTTTACCATTGATCTTGTAAGCTCAAGCTGCTAACGTTCTTGGCCACAATTTGCTCAAGCAGAGTCGGAGATCCGGCTCTCACCCTCCGGCCCCCTTTAAGGGGTGCTGGTCGAGTCCTCGAAAGTTGCCGACGCCCCAGAAGCAGGGGTGTGCGGTGTATCGCGGGCTCTTTTAGGGGCTCGCGATTTGTGTTTTCGGGGATCGTGGTTGCGGCCCCCTAACTTTGCACAGAGGTAAATAGACTATTCAGGATACAACAAAGCGCATTCGCGTAAACCGGCAGATTCGTATCAGTCCGGTGCGCGTGATCGGGGCGGACGGATCGCAGCTTGGGATCATGGAAGTGGACAAAGCCATGGCCCTGGCTGAAGAAGCCGGACTCGATCTTGTTGAAGTTGCTGCAACGGCGCGGCCTCCGGTTGTCCGTGTAATGGACTTCGGGAAGTTCAAATTCGAGCAGGCCAAGCAGGCGAGGATTGCCAAGAAGAAGCAGCACGTTATCGAGCTCAAAGAGGTGAAGTTTCGCCCTGGGATCGAGGAGCACGATTTTGAAACAAAGACGCGGCATGCGCGCCGCTTTTTGGGTGAGGGCAACAAGGTTAAAGTGACACTGATGTTCCGGGGCCGTCAGATCGCGCATCCGGAACTCGGGCAGGCTGTGGTAGCGCGGGTAGCGACGGAACTGGCGGATGTAGGTAAGGTTGAGAGTCCGGCCAGAATGGAAGGGAAAGCATTGACCATGATTCTCGCGCCTAAATAGGCGAGGACACTCGACATGCCAAAAATGAAAACTCACAAGGGGGCGAGAAAGCGCTTTTCCGTGACTGGAAAGGGACGTGTTCGCCGCCTGAAGGCCAACAAGAGCCACATACTCACCAAGAAGGACGCCAAGCGTAAGCGGCGCCTGCGTCGTCCCACGACGCTCGCTCGCAATGGTGAGGTCAAGGTGATAAAGCGCCTGATTCAGGCGTAAGGAGAACTCATGCCTCGCGTCAAGGGAAATCCCAAGCGCATTTCGCGCAAGAAACAGTACATGAAGGCTGCACGCGGCTATTTTGGCGCGCGCAGCAAACTGTGGGGACCAGCCAAGGAGTCGGTAGAGCGTGCATGGCGTTACGCCTATCGCGATCGTCGCAACAAGAAGCGTGATTTCAGAAGGCTCTGGATCGTGCGCATCAACGCTGCGGCGCGTTTGAACGACATGAGTTACTCCACGTTCATGAATGGGCTGCACAAGGCAGGTATTGAGGTGGACAGAAAGATCCTGGCGGATCTGGCCGTACACGACGCGGCGGCGTTTACCGCGCTTGCCGACAAGGCTCGCGCAGCGCTCGCGGCGTAGACACTAAGTCTCGCTGGTTACAACAGAGGCGACAGCGCGACCACAGGTCGCTCTGTCGCCTTTTTCTTACACACGTGCCCCCAGCCTCCAGCCCCCAGCCTCTCTGTAATCTCGCTCATGACTGAAGACCGCGACAAACTGCTCGCAGAAGCCATTTCGCTGATTGAATCCACGTCATCGCTCGATGAGTGGAACGAGGCCAGGAATACCCTCGTCGGACGGCGCAGTGGCAGGCTCACCGCACTCATGGCGGTCATCCCCACGCTCCCGCAAGAAGAACGACGCGCAGCTGGTGCTGCAATCAACGAACTCAAGGAAAAGATCGAAGCAGCACTGGAAGCACGTCGCCTTGAGTTTTCGGCAGGGTTGTCCACGTCCGCGTCGTTCGATGCAACCATGCCCGCTCGAACCAACTGGTCGGGTGCTGTGCATCCGGTCTCTCAGGTCATCGACGAGATCTCGGACATCTTCAGACAGCTTGGCTTCACCATAGCATTAGGCCCCGAAGCAGAGTCGGAGTGGTACAACTTTGGTTCGCTCAACTTTCCGGTGGACCACCCGGCAATGGACATGCACGACACGCTCTATCTGAATGATGGGGCTCTGTTGCGTACCCATACATCGCCGGTTCAGGTTCGAACCATGCAGCGCTATCAACCGCCCATCAGGGTTCTGGCCCCGGGCATGGTTTACAGGCGCGACTTTTTTGACGCAACGCACGCCCCCGCCTTTTCGCAGTTAGAGGGACTGGCTATCGACGAAGGTATCTCCTTTGCCGATCTCAAAGCGACGCTGACGCACTTTGCCAAAGCCTTCTATGGCAACAGAACGCGCACTCGCTTTGGTCCCTCGTACTTTCCCTTTACCGAACCGTCGGCGCAGATGGACGTGGAAATCGACCTGGGAGACGGAAAGGGACGGCGCTGGATTGAAATCATGGGGTGCGGTCTGGTACATCCTGCGGTCATCGAATCGGCCGGCCTGGATAGCGAGAAGTACTCAGGGTGGGCGTTTGGCATGGGACCGGGTCGCATTGCCATGTCGCGATACGGAATCCCCGACATCCGCCTCCTCTACGACTCCGACGTGCGCTTTTTACAGCAGTTCCGGAGCTGACTATACGTTGCCGAAAATCCGCCACTGACTATCGATAAATGGAATACTCGCACGACTGGTTACACGCATTTGTACCCCACGATCGATCTCCCGATGAGATAGCATCGCTAATTGGGAGGCACGTCGCCACGATAGACGAAATGCGCCAACTGCGAGCGGACCTCGCACCGATCGTGATTGCCCGGGTGCTCCAGGCCGGCAGGCATCCCAACTCGGACCACCTCTGGGTGACAAAGGTCGACGACGGTGGCGGAGAGGTGCTCGATGTGGTTTGCGGAGCGCCTAACGTGACCGAAGGTGCGCTCTATCCCTTCGCCAGAGTTGGCACTGTTATGCCGACGGGCAACAAGGGTGGCATCCTTATCGAGCGCAGAAAGATCAGGGGAGAAGTCTCAAACGGCATGCTATGCTCGGCTAAAGAACTCGGACTCGGCGAAGACCACGACGGTATTCTGGCGCTGGACATCGACGCGGCCCCGGGTACGCCACTGCTCCAGGCTCTCCCGCTCGGAGACGTTTGTCTCGAGGTCGATGTCCTCGCCAATAGACCCGATCTCCTTTCTCACAGAGGTATGGCAAGGGAGTTGTCTGCGTTGCTGGACTTGTCTTTGAATCCATTGGATCAGGTGATTTCCCAGGAGTGCGGCCTGGCCGTACTGGCTCAGCTTCCGGATGCTCAAAAGGGAGAGAGCAGTGCTTCGTCTGGTGGATTGACCGTGAGGATAGAGGATAGCGAAGGGTGCCCACGTTTTACCGCGGCGGTCATTGCCGGGGTAAAGATCGGATCCAGCCCAGACTGGCTCGTACGTCGGCTGAATTCTCTGGGTCTAAGGCCCATCAGCAACGTTGTCGATGCGACCAATTACATGCTGCATGCTGTTGGTCAACCAATGCACGCCTACGATGCGGCAAAGCTCGCCGAGAACACAATTGTTGTAAGAAAGGCGAGAGCGTCCGAGAAACTTAGAACTCTGGATGGAGTAGAGCGCGAGCTGCAGGCCGGCATGACGATCATTGGTGACGCAGAATCGCCTACGGGCATAGCTGGCGTCATGGGTGGCTTCGACTCGGAGGTGACTGCCGAAACAA
>CAZYTS010000228.1:0-4973 GCA_964649855.1 uncultured Gemmatimonadaceae bacterium | reverse complement strand
GCTCGGCCCCCTCCTCGGAGGATTCTGCCACGATGCCACTAAAGCGCCAAAACGCGCCCCAGAACTCTTGGGGAGACTCGATCGACCAGCGATGAAGCCTGCCGTAGTCGAGAGACCCGTCCTTCTCTAGTGCTGAGGCGGCCCTGCCACCGGCAAATTGTGCAAAGTGTACGATGTTGCTGCGGGCCACCCGCTCAGCCGATGGCGACCAGAGTGGAGCTTGCTCTTTCACGCGTCCGCGGTCGAACCCTTTAGATGATCGAAACAAGTTCGATGTCGAACACCAGGTTTGCGTTGGCTGGTATCACTGAGCTCGAACCTCCACCATAGGCCAGGTGCGAAGGCACGACGATACGGCGCGTGCCACCGACCTGCATTCCAGCCAACCCGTCAATGAGACCAGGAATCAGGTCCGCTACTTCGAGGCGAGCGGGAACGCCGCCAACGTTGGACTCGAACACAAAGCCAGATGCGAGGTAGCCCGTATAGAAAAACTCGACTTCCTGCCCCGTGGTTATCGTCTCGCCATCTCCCACCTCGATATCCAGGTAGTAGACGCCCGACTGCAGCCTGGTCATCGCTGAAAGATCGAGTCCCAGCGCCGGGGCCCAGACCTGATCCTCCAGCGCTATCGGCGGAGGGATATCGACCGGTGAATCCAGTGAACAGCCGGACGCGGTGAGGAGTAGTGAAGCCAGGGCCAGCCGTGACAGACGAGATATGTTTTTCATTTAGAGAACGGTTGAGGGTAGATCTACTCGACCCTGTCAGAAAGTCGCTTACAAAATGCAGATTATCGAATCATTTGCTATCGATCTGTGACCAGCAGATCAGAAGTCACATCCGAAACACTGGTACACCCTGCAAGGGCCATGGCCCTATCAAACTCGTCGGTGAGTAGTGACAGCATGTGGCTCACACCTGCCGCGCCTGCTACCGCGAGCGCCCATAGCGCTGGACGACCAACAAGAACAGCGCGTGCTCCAAGCGCGAGCGCTTTGAGAATGTCAGTGCCGCGCCGAATTCCACCGTCCACGTAGACTTCAGCCGATCCTCCTACGGACTTGGCGACCTCGGCCAGCGCAAACGCCGTTGGAACGGAGGTATCGAGTTGCCGGCCCCCATGATTTGACACGATCACTGCGGCAGCGCCGTTATCAACTGCCCGTCGTGCGTCGTCGCCACGGACAATTCCTTTTACTACAACCGGAAGCCCGGAGACCTGGGAAAGCCAACCGATGTCAGCGGGCGTAAGCGCCGGATCGTGGAGCCCACGAAAATGCTGCATTAGCCCCGAAGCGTCTGAAGTCGCCTGAGGTACGAGGTCCATGCCGGCCACTGCGGCGTTGGCGATGTGCATACCCTGTGGAAGGGTAAAGGAATTGCGGATGTCGCGCTCTCTGCGACCTAGCACTGGTGCATCTACCGTAAGGACGAGTGCCTTGTAGCCCGCTTTTGCTGCACGACTAACTACTTCCTGCGTCTGCTCCCTGTTGCGGTACACATAGACCTGGAACCACTTGGGCGCCGGCGTCTCGGCCATGACTTCCTGCAGGCCAGTTGTGGCAGTGCTGCTCACAACCATTATTGTCCCAGCATCCTGCGCTCCACGGGCCATGCCCAACTCACCGTCGGGATGGCAGAGCCGCTGCATTGCTGTAGGTGCAATCAGTACTGGAGTGGTGATCGGCGTTCCAAGAACGCTCGTGGACGTGGACCGCTCCGAAACGTCGTACATGGTCCTGTATCTGATCGAAATTCGGCGCCAAGCTTCGACATTTGCCCGCAGCGTGGACTCGTCGTCGGCTCCGCCGCTCTGATAGCCCCACGCCGACTCGTCCACACATCCCCTGGCCGCCGCTTCGTAGTCGCTGAGGTTGATGCACTGTGCCTGGTTTTGAGCCACTTCCGTTCTGTCGCTTGTGGAAAAGGGTGCCGAATTCGGCCTTGCAGGTTGTGCCGGGGCGAAGGCTATCGCGAGTGAAGTGCCAACGCAAAGCTTGGGTTAAAAGGTCAAGCCCCCGCCGCCCTTGCGCGGCGTCACTTTATGATATAGAGTACTCTGTATGGACCTCGCCGAACCCGCGCAGCTGCAGCTGCTGGACGAGCCCTCTAACCTCAGACGGCTACTCTTCAGGCACACCGGAGACTCGACCACTACCGGCGAAATCATCAGATGGTGGGAGTCGCGACGCATTCTCTACAACACGGTAGTGGGAGGAACCGGCGTGCTCACCCTCGTAGCCGCCAACCTCCTCATGCTCTCTTCGCCTGGTCCCCGCGGAGATGGAATCCCATTCTTCCTTCCGGTCATCTACGGCTTGGCAGCCAACGTCTGCTTCACCGGCGGCTGGATAGCTGAGCTGGCGTTACGACCACTTTTTGGGCGGCGCACCCCTGTGGTAGGTGCAGCACTCTTCAGGTACGGACTTGCCTTCTCGGTAGGGCTGACTGCCCTACCGATCTGCGTGTTCTCCTTTGCTTTTGTCGCTCGCTGGCTGTCAGCGATTTTCAGTTTCGCCTAGCGCCGATAGCCGGATGACTCGCGGATTGCAGGGACGCAATCCGGCCACGAGCGCTGCTGGCCACCAAAGCCGCCCTGACCAGCCGAAGGCTGTGGACCTCGGTCAAAAACGCGCTGATCCCTGGAAAGGAACGTCGGGTCCTCGCTCGCCAGGTAGGTAAGCATGGCTGTGAGGGTCGCGTTGTTCTTGAGATCGTCGAGGACCGCCTTGTCGTACGTGTCGCGCTGCGTGTGCCACGTATAGGTGCCGTATGACCAGTTGAGCGCACCAAGCGAAAAGGCAGGTGCTCCATAACAGACAAACGACGCGTTGTCGGATCCACCACCAGACGGCGCACCGGGAAATGACATATTCACGTGACGGGAAATGTCCGTGGGAATGTTTGTCATCCAGCGCGCGAGGTTTCCGCTCGCGGTTGTGAGCCCGCTCGCCGAGAAGTTCACAACGCGGCCGGTTCCATTGTCCTGATTGAACAATGCCTGCAGACCCTTGACGACGTCAGGATTATCAGCCGCCCAGGCGCGCGAACCATTCAGTCCCTGCTCCTCTCCACTCCAATGACCAACGATGATGGTGCGCTTGGGATTTGGATAGTGCTTTTTGAGGATACGAGCCGCTTCGAGCATCGTAATCGTGCCCGTTCCGTTGTCTGTCGTACCGGAGCCTCCGTCCCACGAATCAAAGTGCGCAGACAGCACGATGTACTCGTTAGGCTTCTCGCTCCCGGGGATGCGCGCAATGGTGTTGAACACCGGTTGCTCGCCGAGGAACTCGGCGTCGGCACGAATCCTGATTCGCGGACCCTGCTTGTTCTCCGCCAGGCGGTAGAGCAGGCCGTAATCTTCGCAGCTTATGTCTACCGACGGAACGCGGGTCGTTCTGGAATCGAACACTTTCTGCACGCCCCACCCGTTGGACCAGCGCGATGCAACGACTCCCGCCACACCAGCCTGTTCGAGCCGCACGCCAAGTGTTCCAGTGCCAAGGCTCGTGGTGAGCCCTATGCGCCTCAGGTTCTCCTGCCAGCGCCGGTTAGCGCTGTCGCGCTGTGCGCGCATCCTGCCGAATGACTCGGGTAGCGCGAACTCCTCCCAGTTGTCGTCGGGCCTGCATGTGGGCTGCAGCATCGATACAAGCACAAACTTTCCGCGGGCCTCCGGAAGCCACCTTACGAACGCGGAGGAATCCGTGAATTCCGGAAGGACCACAACTTCTCCCTCCACATCCTTCCCCCCTGTACCTGCGCTCCACGCCAGCAACATACCTTCCAGAGTTCTGACGCGCGGTGACAGGAGATCGATGTGAGTGTAGCCGCGTCTCCAGGCCTTCCAGGTTCCGTACTGCTCATTCTTAGCCTGGACGCCCCATGAGGAATAGGTACTGACTAACCAGTCGTTGCCTCGCTTCATCCCGGGTGAACCCGTGAGGCGCGGACCGATTGAATCACTCAATACCTGCAAAAGTTTTCCAGCCTGCGATTGATTGATCCCCTCGTCGTACATCCGTCTGATAACCTCGTCGCCCGTCGTCCACGTTTGTGCTGAGGCCGAAGCCGCGAAAAGGGTGGCAACGACGAGAGGAGCAATTCTTCGCATTCGTTCTTCCTGAAATTGAATTTGGTTGACTAACGATCCATCCCAATGACGGACGACTGTGACCCGCTCACGGCCGGGCCATAGTAGATACCATTGAACAGGAACTTAAAGGTGCCGTGTGGCTGCGCACGATTTGCGATCTCCGGGCCAAACATGAACAACCTGCCCTTTCCAACGCTGGCCTCAGCCGCAGCAACTCCACCCTGCAGATATCCCTGCCCCCAGGCCCAGCCTGAACGCAGCGGAGTAGCAGAGTCAAACCACGCTACTGCCCGAACGCCCTTGCTGGCAGCGTTGGGACCAAGTCTGAAGACCGGTGAATTGTCAAAAAAGACGTCGGTCTGTGCGCTCATCCCCTGCGCCAGCGGATGCGTAACATCGACCGTCGCCCTAAGCACCGAACCCGGGATGAACAGCTTCTCGCGTGGAATCTCTCGCTCGCCGGCCGCAGTGCGCTCCACCAGATGGTTTGTCACAGGGAGGCCAAGATGCGTCGCCAACGAGTTGGAGGAACCAATCGTGATGATCGTGCCGCCCGCCTCAAGGAAACGCTTGAGCTGAGGAACCGTGTTTGCCACACTCACGCGACCAAGGTGTGAGCGATATTCCGCAGGGATCTCGCTTGCTTCAGGCTGGCGCCCACCGAATCCTCCCCCTCCACCACTCCGGTCAGCCTCGGGAATGGCACCGTCCGCAAAGACCAGCACGTCGAACTTTGAAGCCAGGTTGCCCGCATCCAGTTCCGGAGCAAACACCTGCTTCACACTATTGAACTCGAACTGCTCCATCATCCAGCGCATCCAGCCCGAGGGCATCGATCCACCGTACCGGTCCCAGAGCGCGATCCGGGGTG
>CAZYTS010000227.1:0-4974 GCA_964649855.1 uncultured Gemmatimonadaceae bacterium | reverse complement strand
ACCTTGGGGCTCGCCGGATTGCTGATGTCCCAGATGGTGAAGCCGGCAAAGTTGCCCTGGTAGACGTACTTGTCGCGGAAGGCGAGGTCGGAGTTGGCAAAGGTCAGCCCGCGCGTCGAGTCAAAGTCTGCCGGCTTGGGCGTATTTGAGACGAGGCGCATGTTCTTGGCGGCCACGCCAGCGTCGCGCTTACCGGCCTTGAGGTTGGTGCGCGGGTCTTCCTTGCTCGGATAGGTTTGCGCCGCGAGCAGCGACGGGATCAGGAGGGTTGCGGCAAGCGCAACGGCCCTACGGGCTAGTTTCATGGGATTGGTAGGGTTGCGGATACTGTACGACTGTGTGTCAGGGAATTGACCCAAGTAGTCCTACTGGAGCAAGCCTCGGCGGCCCGGCCCGTCAGGAACTCCCCGACCCCTGTTCTCCTGCATACGTCAGGGATCAGGCGGGCGTTGGCCGGAGTTGTTGAAGTCTCAGCTTCCGCGCGACTCCGGGAGCTCCGAGAGCATTCGCCTCATCACACCGATTTCGGCCGTTTGCACGGTGACGATGTCGTTGGCGAGGACATTGAGGTCGATTTCCTGACCGGCGCGCGGTGCGGCAAAGAGGTCCTTAACCATCTGAAGGGCGCCCTCGTGGTGCTGGATCATGAGGTTAAGGAAGGCGCGGTCGAACTCGACCCCACGTGCGGCGTCGAGCACTTTGAGCTGTTCCTCGGTGAGCATGCCGGCCATCTGCATTGTGCGCCACGAGGAGGTATCAGGGGCGACCTGGCCGTAGGAAAGGAGCCAGTCCTGCATGATGCGGATTTCGGCCACCTGGGACTGGTCGATCTTGTCGGCAAACCTCAGGAGCCGAGGGTTCGCTCCCCGTGCCTCGGCCATGCGGGACATATAGATGGCCTGGGCGTGGTGGGCGATCATCCCCTGCATGAATTCGACGTCGGCAACGGTGATCCCGGAGCCTTCAGGGACCACAATTGCAGCGCCACCGTGATGGCTGTGCTGGGCCTGGACCGCTCGTGGGGCGATCAGGGCTGAGGCGGCGAGCGCGGCCGCAATAAGAGGGCGACGCAAAGAAATCACGATAATGATGGCTTTTGGGTTTGGTTCACGAGCCTTGAAATCTACGCTATTAGGTGGTGCGGTGTTGGGTGCTCTACACCTGACGTCGGCGCAGGCTCCACTGCGGCTCCTGCTAATCCATCCACACCGCGGCTCCTGCGAAGGCACCCACACCGCGGCTCCTGCTAATCCATCCACACCGCCGCTCCTGCGAGGCACCGACACCGCGGCTCCTGCGAAGGCAGGAGCCCAGTGTCGTTTTCTGCAGCATTTTGTACTTTGTTGTTTTGCGAACGACGCTGGGTCCCGGGTCTCGCTCGCTACGCTCACTAGCCCGGGACGTCTATGGTTTGAGGAGCGCCGCTCCTGCGAAAGCAGGAGCCCAGTGTCGTTCACCCGGAATCACCCAAGCCCGACCTCACAACAGCGCAAACCCCAACGCCTTGTTGACCGCCGTTTTCACGCTGCTAAGCGCCGAGTTGATCGCTCGTTCGACCGTGATCGCGGCGAGGCCTTGGATCGTGAGCAGCACCACCCGAGCCGTATCCCTCTTGATGCGCAGGATGAGCTTTGCCTGCTTCTCCGTGATCTCGCCCTGCACGTGCAGCTTCTCGATCATCACAATACTCTCCGCGATCGCCTTGAACTCCTTTTCGGCGTAGCTCTTGATCGTTGGCCATTGATCAGCCGCAGAGTCCTTCGCGGCCCCGATCATGTCATGCAACAGACCTTTGGCTGTGAGACTCACGGCAACCCTCCGGCATCATTGTCGCGCTTCTTGGCCAGTTCGAGCTTGAGAATCGCGGCCAGCGCCGTGTCAAAATCTTTCTGAATGCTCTTGAGCACTTCGCGCGAGCCTTCCGTATTGGCCCCAAACCCTTCCTTGTGCAATTCTTCGAGGGTCTCCACCATGCTGTGAACAATGGCAATCTGCTCTTGAGTGATGCTGTTCTGTGGTAGAGCATTAACGCGCAGTTCCAGCGCACTCACGTCCACGCGCAGTTCCTTGTACTCCTCCACATACACGGCGTACTCAGCTTTTGGGGTGCCGAGTTTGCTCTCGATGTCGATGAGGTGCCTGGCCATCCTGCGCTGCAGCGCCGTGACCGCGCGATCTGTCTCCTGATCGTAGTCGGCAATCAGCTTGACGCTGCACGCCGAAAGCGCGAGACCAGCGAGAAGCAGTGTGGCAATACGTCGACCCGGTAGCGCTAGCTGTCGCATAGGCTTGGCCTCCACATTCCTCATTGTTCGCAATCCACCGCGGCCCCCTAACCTTAGGGCGCAAGTGCGACTCGTCAATTGCGCACCCTGTCCGCGCACATCGGTAAGCCACGGAGCCGTTTAATGCACCGAGGCGCTTGCAACCGGGCCCGCTCGTGGGGAGCTTTCCTCCCCGCATAAATCACGGAGACCTTTGGACTTGAGCGTACCGGGCGCCTCGATTGCCAATCTTGTAGGGCTTGCCGATTCTCACCTCACTTCCGGCGAGGAAGCAGGTTCCGTCGGAGTTCGATTGCACCACGACGCCCTTGAGCCCTTTCTCGCACTTCGCGACGCTGGCCGGCTGGAGGGGTTTGAGCTTGGGATTCTAAGCGGATTTAGAGGCTTTGAGCAGCAGCTCTCCATCTGGAATCGCAAGGTTGGAGGCGAGTTGGCCGTGCTTTCGAGCGACGCTGTCCCTCTCGACATCGCTAAGATGACGAGCGAAGAGCTTGTCTTTGCGATTCTGCGGTGGTCAGCGCTTCCCGGAGCCTCACGTCACCATTGGGGCACGGACATCGACGTCTACGACGTCAACGCCACTCCCGAGGGCTATCAGATAGAGCTGGTGCCTGCAGAAGTGGACGCCGGCGGAATGTTCGGTCCGCTGCACGAATGGCTCGACGATAGAATCGCAAACAATCAGTCATTTGGTTTTTACCGCCCATACGATCGCGACCGCGGCGGTGTTGCGCCGGAGCGCTGGCACCTGAGCTATGCTCCTGTGGCCTCCACCTGGCTCAACATGCTTTCGATTGACTATCTAAGACAAACGGTAGAAGCATCCGATATGAGACTCAAAGACGTCGTTCTCGAGCACTTGCCGAAGATCTACGAACGATTTGTCGTCAACATCAATACAGCATCCACGTGACGCTCCGGCCACGTCCCGAATGGGGCACGATTCCGTTTGTGCCCGATGTGTATGGGCAGTCGTACCTGGGACTTCCGCTCGAAGTCTGGCGACCGAGGGAGCGCTGCCGTTACCTCATCTTTGCGGGGATTCATGGTGAGGAACCTGAGACCACCTACGCGCTCTCGCGCGCTCTGCGGCAGCTCGCGGAGCCCTTGGAGAAGTGTGCCGTGGTGCTGGCGGCCAACCCCGATGGAATCGTTAGGGGCACGCGCGGTAACGCCAGAGGAGTGGATCTCAACCGCAATTTTCCCTCGAGCGACTGGCGCTCCACCCCAGTCACGCATCGGTCGACGCTGCAGGATGTGAGTGATGTGCTGCTGAGCCCCGGTGAGAGCGCGGCGTCCGAACCGGAGACGCGTGCCCTGCTCTCCCTGATTGCCGATCTCAAGCCTGAGGCCGTGATCGCGCTCCACGCCCCCCTCGCCTGTATCGACGACGCCAACGATAGCGCACTCGGCAGGTGGCTCGCGGAACGAACGGGGATGCCGCTCGTCAGGGATGTGGGCTATCCGACCCCAGGGTCGTTCGGATCTTGGGGATCAGACAACAATGTGCCGGTCGTCACGTACGAGTTTCCACTTGCAGCCACAGAAATCCTGATGCGCGATCATGTGCCAGTGCTGGTCGAGCTGCTCACCACCAACGTGGTCTAAAGAGCATGGTCCTCAACTACATCTGGGTTGCCTTCTTTCTGATTGCACTGGTAGTTGGCCTGGTGCGCCTGATCTTTTACGGCGACACGGCGATCTTTACCAACATCGTCAACAGCACCTTCGACATGTCGAAGACCGGCTTTGAGATCGCACTCGGCCTAACGGGAGTACTGACGCTGTGGATGGGACTGATGAAGATCGGCGAGATGGGTGGAGCGATATCGTTGCTGGCAAAGGGAGCCAAGCCATTCTTTCGACGTCTCTTTCCCGAGGTGCCGCCTGATCATCCGGCGCACGGTTCCATCATCATGAACTTTGCGGCCAACATGCTAGGCCTGGACAACGCGGCCACACCGTTAGGGCTCAAGGCGATGCAGGAGCTGCAGGAACTGAATCCCGTCAAGGACACAGCGACGAACGCGCAGATCATGTTCCTCGTCCTCAACACGTCGGGGCTGACCGTCATACCCATCAGCATCATGGTTTACCGTGCGCAGGCCGGCGCGGTCAATCCATCCGATGTATTTCTGCCGATCCTGCTGGCGACTTTTATCAATTCGCTGGCCGGTCTGGTGATCGTGGCGCTGGTGCAGCGCCTCAAGCTCTTCGATCGTGTGGTGCTCGGTTACCTGCTCGGCCTCACGCTCTTGATTGCGGCTACGATCTGGTATTTCGTGGGATTGCCGCAGGAGCAGGTGCAGGCGATCTCCAATCTGGTAGCCAACCTGATACTGTTTGGGGTGATCTCGTCGTTCATCATCCTGGGAGTCGTTAGGCGCATCAATGTGTACGAGGCGTTTATCGAGGGAGCCAAGGAGGGCTTTCAGGTAGCGATCAGGATCATTCCCTACCTCGTGGCGGTGCTCGTGGCTATTGGAGTATTGCGCGCGTCAGGTGCGCTCGATGTCATGACTGCTGGACTCGGGAGCCTCTTTGCTGCAATGGGAATCGATACCAGCTTTGTGCCCGCGATTCCGACCGCGCTCATGAAGCCGCTGAGTGGGAGCGGTGCACGTGGAATGATGGTTGACGCGATGAACACTTATGGAGCCGACAGCTTTGTCGGGCGTCTTGCCAGTAC
>CAZYTS010000226.1:0-5011 GCA_964649855.1 uncultured Gemmatimonadaceae bacterium | reverse complement strand
CCAAAGACGTCGCGCCAAACTGAGACAGCGACTCGACACGCCGGGTTTGAAGCCGTTGGAGTCCGCCTTTAGCTTGCGGAACAGATATTGTCCGTAAGCCGGATCCTTACTAACGCAGCTTCCAGCTTCGCCGGATCCAAGGTAGGGCATCTGGCGCCCAGCCAATCCGACTCATCCGCCTCGTCCCCACTCACCAACCTCTCAACGTCCCAACCCTCTAAATGCTCCCCAATCGCGAAGACGCCCACGCCCTCATGTGCGAGTATACCCAAAGCGACTCTCTCAGAAAGCACATGTACGCTGTTGAAGCCGCCATGCGCGCTTACGCGTCGAAAAAGGGGGAAGACGTCGAGCGCTGGGGGTTGGCTGGGCTCCTCCACGACTTCGACTACGAGAAGTGGCCTAACACCAACCATAGTCCGGACGTCGAACATCCGAGCGAGGGGGTCAGGATCCTGCGCGGGCTCAACTATCCCGAGGACATTCTCGAGGCCATTCTGGGCCACGCCAGCTATTCTGGAGTGCCAAGAACCACGGACATGGCCAAGACCCTCTTTGCAGTTGACGAGTTAACGGGATTAATCACCGCCACGGCGTTGGTACGTCCCAGCAAGAGTATTCACGAGGTAGACGTCCGTTCGGTGCGGAAAAAGATGAAGGACAAGGCTTTTGCCCGGGGGGTAAGCAGGGAGGACGTCGTCAACGGCGCGGCTGAACTGGGTGTCGAATTGGACGACCACATCGCCTTTGTGATCAGCGCTATGCGCGGCCAGGCGGAGACCCTTGGCCTGGGAGGAACTCCGGGCCAGGAGTGAGGGTTGGACCAGTCAACACTGCCCCAGACAGGTGCGTTCTTAGGAGTGACCTTACGCTGAGCTCAAGTGACCGCTGCTCTATTGCCGACGACCGCTGTCCCGCTGGCTCCATCACCAGTGCGCCGAAGGGCCATGGCTGATTCTCCGGAGCGGGCGCAGGAACAGGGGCTCGTTGTCGCCGCACAAAGGGGCGACACCGAAGCCTTTGCGGCACTGGTGCGTCTTCACCAGCGGCGGGCTTATGCGGTGGCGCGTGCCATAGTGCTCACGCACGAGGACGCGGAAGATGCCGTCCAAGAGGGTTTCCTCCACGCTTTTCGGGCGCTCGACAGGTTCTTGCCGGATCAGGCCTTTGGTGCGTGGCTGCATCGGATCGTGGCGAACGCGGCGCTCGACATCACGCGCCGCAAGAAGGTTCGTGATGCGGATGCGCTTTCGGATACGATAGCGTCACCATTTCGTGATCCGGGTGAGTCGGACGAGTTGCGGCGACGTCTTGAGGCGGCGCTGATGACGTTGGGAGAGAGGCAGCGGGCGGTAATAATTCTGCACGATATTGAAGGATTCAAACATTCGGAAATTGGCCGCATGTTGGGTATACCCGAAGGGACTGCGCGAAGCGATTTGCATCATGCGCGTGCGCGTCTTCGGCAGGCCCTCAGTGGTATTCGGAGCCACATATGAAACTGATTCTTGGTGAAGGTCGCGAGTTGGGCGACGACGAGGTGCAGGAAGCACTTCGTGCGCACTACGCGCCACCTGGGGGAGATTCCTACTGGGCGTCGCTGGAGCGTCGCATACTTGAGCAACTCAAGGTCGAAGTCGCCAGGGAGTGGTGGACGTACTTCCCGGGCTGGGTTCGTTTTGGGGTTGCTGCGGCCGCGATTGCGGCGCTGGTGGTTGGCGTCGCGACGTGGCAGACAAACGTTGCCCAGCAGCGCGTGGCGTATGAGGAGATACTGGGTCCTGGAGACGACGTACCCATCCTCACGGAATCGATCACCGACGGCAATCGCAGACAGCGGGAACAGACGCTGCGATATCTCCTGTCGCACTGAGGACAGCGTATGCAACAGTCTAAAAATGTAGCGCTGGCGTTTTTGCTTGGAACATTTCTGACGGGTGGCGCTCTTGGCTTTACCGCCAACCGCTACATGTCACGCGACAAACTCTGCACAGCTGGCAGCAGCCCGCTCGCCGTTCGGCTTGGTCTCAGCGCCGAGCAGAGTCGTGCGGTCGACTCCATCCTGGATGAGCGCGGCCGCCAGTACGCGGTGGTGATGGCGCCAATCAGGTCCACGATTGATTCGATCAAGTTCAACGCGCGGCACCAGATCAAGCGGGTGCTGACTCCCGAACAGGTTGCCAGGTTCGAAGAGTTGCTGCAGGAAGGCAACGACACAACGCGCAAATAGCGAGAAAATTCAAATGTTAAAAACATCAGTGGCGCTTGCGCTGCTGCTTCCTGCTGTGCTATCGGGACAGGGCGTCACCACGGGTGACGCCCGACCTGTTTCATTGGAAGAAGCAATCCGCCTGGCGCAACAGAACTCGCCCTCCACGGTCCAGGCCCGCGGCCAGGTGAGGTCCAGCGACGCCGCAGTGAGATCGGCCTACGGTGCCTTCATGCCCTCTCTCAACCTCAGCTTCGGCAGCAACCGGCAGGGAGGCCGCACCTTCTTCCAGGGTGAACTGGTTCCCTTCCGCGGCGACCCATGGAACTTCAGCCGTGGTATCAACAGCAGCCTCGAACTCTTTGACGGCGGCCGCCGCCTCTTTCAGCTCCGCAGCGCGCGCGCCGACCAGGACGCCGCCGAGTCCAACGAGCGGTTGCAGATGTACAATGTGGAACTGCAGGTAAAGCAGCAGTACTTCACCATCCTCGCTGCGCGCGAATCCCGCACAGCAGCCGAAGCACAGCTGGCCCAGGCCGAAGAGCAGTTCAAGGCCGCCAGTGCACGAGTCGCAGCAGGAGCAGCCACCAAATCAGACTCGCTGCGCGCCGTCATAGAAGTGGGTAACGCCAGGCTTGCAGTACTAACTGCAGAAAACACCACTCGTGTCGCCAGCGCGTCGCTCACGAGACTCGTCGGCACTCAGTTTCCGGTAACGGCCGCAACCGGTGACAACCTCGACGCACAACCGCTGGAAGCCGATAGCAGCGTCATAGTCGGCTGGCTCCAGCAGTCCCCACCGGTGCGACAGGCGCAGTCCAATCTCACGGCTTCTAAAGCCGCAGTGCGGGCCGCAAAGACGCCGTACCTCCCCACGCTCAACGTCTCCTTTAACTACAGCGGAAGCCGCACCTCCCCAAACTTCGACCTCTCGGGCGGTCCGTTTTCGAGTTCCTACGCCACGCGCTTCAACGTCAGCTACCCGCTCTTTAACGGCTTCCAGCGCGAAGAGAACGTCGCCCGCGCCAACGTGGCAGAAGACAACGCCGAAGCCGTCTTGCGCGACACCAGACTCTCGGTCCAGCAGCAGCTGACTCAGCACCTGGGTTCGCTCCGACTCGCCGAAAGCCGCGTGGCTATTCAGGAAGCTGCCGTTGCCGCCGCAGAGGAGGACGTGCGCGTCCAGAGCCAGCGCTACGCGTTAGGCTCCTCGACCCAGCTCGAGCTTCTCACATCCCAGAGCACGCTCAATCAGGCGCGCTACTCGCTTATCCAGGCTCGATTCGATGCCCGGACAGCGCGAGCCCAGATCGAAGCCCTCATCGGCCGCTCGCTCCCTTAACACGGTCCGACCAGTCACGTCTCATCAAAGCCACGCTCCTACTCCCCCGTCTGTGAAACGAACACTCTCTCTGTTGCTGGCCGGCACCCTCCTGGCGTGCGCCGAAAAAGAGCAACAGGCCTTGGTAATCGAAACCGAGCCGGTGACACGCCGCTCCATAATTCTTGACGCAACCGCGTCCGGTTCGATCGAGCCCATCAACATCGTCGAAGTAAAATCAAAGTCGTCTGGCCAGATCGTACGGATGCCGGTGGAGACCGGCACCGAGGTAAAGGCCGGCGATCTCCTCGTCCAACTGGAGACTCGCGACGTACAGAACCAGTACGATCAGGCGCAGGCTGATCTCAACGCCGCAGAAGCAAAGCTTCAGGTCTCAGAGGCTCAAAAAAAGCGCTCCGACGATCTCTACGCTCAGCGGATAATCACGGCCCAGGAGCACGAGACGGCGCAACTGGACTACGCAAACTCGCAGGCTCAGGTGATCCGCGCGCGAACTTCGCTTGACCTGGCACAGCAGCGACTCGACGACGCCACGGTAAGAGCGCCGGGACCCGGCGTAGTGATCGAGAAGACCGTGTCGTTAGGCATGGTGATCGCGTCGGCAACCAACAGCGCCAGCGGCGGTACCACGCTCCTCAAGATGGCAGACCTGAGTCTCGTCCGCATGCGAGCACTGTTCAATGAAACCGACATTGGCAGCGTGCAGGCGGGACAGCCAACCACGGTTATCGTAGACGCGTACCCTGACCGCCCCTTCCGCGGCACGGTCGACAAGATCGAGCCGCAGGCCGTGATTCAGCAGAGCGTGACGATGTTCCCCGTGCTGATCAGGCTCGCAAACCAGGACGGATTCCTCAAGCCGGGAATGAACGGCGAGGCGTCTGTTCTGGTGGATCAGCGCGATAACGTACTCTCGGTACCTAACGACGCCATCCGCACGGCGCGCGAAGCCCCCATGCTCGCCGGAGCCATGGGACTCGATCCCGACGCCGTACAGCAGCAGATCCAGGAACAGATGTCTTCGCAGTTCGGAATGTCACAGATGCCAGGCGATCGTGGCCTGCAGGGTATGCCGACGGCGCCGCGGAACATGCGGATGATGCGTGGCGAAGTGGAACTCGTTGCCGATCAGGGACAAGGACGCGGCCAGCAGCGACCTGTCAACGAACAGGTCTGCGCGGCGTTGCGCGACAGCCTCGCCAAAAAACCCGAGATCGCTCAGAAGATGCAGACGATGCGCCAGCAGATGATGAACGGCGAAATCGATTTCAATACAATGCGTGAGCAGTCGCAGAAGCTCTACGCAGAGTTAGGTATCGACGCCTCTGCGGCGCGTGGCTGCCAGGCTGGAGCCGGCCGTGGTGCGCAGGGAGTGGCCGGAGGAGCGGACGCCCCACAGGGTGGTAATCAGAATGCGGCTACTCCAAACGGTCAGGCGACAAATGGCGCGCAGCAGCAAA
>CAZYTS010000225.1:0-5012 GCA_964649855.1 uncultured Gemmatimonadaceae bacterium | reverse complement strand
AGAGGCCGAAGCCCCATTAAACCCCAGTTTCGCACGCCGGGGCGGGAGAAGTTGGGTTACGGTTCGGTGGGTGTGGGGCTTCTCGCTCATGTGGATTGTTCCGAGTTGCCGACCACCCGGAACGGCGGAGCAGTTTCCCAGAACGCCGTATCTGGACCCTGAGCCGATCAGTGGCCGGAAGAGCTGTTCTCGCCAGCTCTCCGGAGGCCCAGGCGGCGGTGCTCAGCAGCCCCGAACCTCAATTAACCGTCAGGGTAGTTAGCGGTGGGCCACAACTTCCGCTAGACTCGTGGCTATCAGCATGGCGAAGAAATGAGCACGTCCTACCCAACGGAAGCGCGCGTCCAGTTTGCGAGAGGGGTCCGGCCATGTCCCCGCAGGTCGCGCATTTCCACAGGCCGGACGCGCTCGCTGAACAGTTGGGTCGGAATGCTCCTGCGGAGGACCGCATGATCAGCCTTCCCCAGACGCGCGTAAAGGCAGGAGACTAAAGGTGCCGGAGCCCGCCGAACCACGCCTGCGACTAGGCCCGACGCAGCAAGCACTTCTTGAGGCGCTCATCGATCAGCGACCCGAGTTTGGAGAATGGTACCGCGCTGCTGTGGCGGCAGTTAATGATGCGGGGCTTCCTGACCGCCTGGCCTTGGCGGCCCATGCACTGCGCGAGGTCATGGAGAAGCTCCCCGGCGATGGCGTTCGGCTGGATCGTGGAGCCGACCTGCCAACCAAAGTGCGCCGGTTGCGTCCGCCGTGGGACCAAGCTCGCTCGGAGGATCAACGCAATGGCGGGACGTGGAACGGAGAGATCCGTGTATCGCTGCGGGCGTTTCTTGAGACCATGCAAACGTTCTTTGATTGCCAAGACGAGCTTGTCATGACGCGACGGGAGACAACGGTGCGATTCCTTCGGGGCTTGGAGGTCGCGCCGGCAGGATTGCCCGATGATGTGCGAGAGGAGAATGCGAAGCAGTGGATGCGGTTTCATCGGTACTTCGATGGTGTCGCACATCATGGCACGGTTGAGGAACGCGGGTTTCGTGAGCAGGTAGGACGCTGGGAAGCGTTTTTGTCATCACGCCTGATTCTGCGGCCGACCGATGATTTTGGCACAATCGATGCGTTGGTGCAGGAGGAGTAAGGATGCCGCGCCCCAAAACCGTTGATCAAGCGCTGGAACAAGCCGGCAAGAGCGCTGCCAATTATCGGTACTTTTTTGAGCAGCTCAAGTTTCCCACATGGCTTGCGCCTCTTGCGGAAAGGGGGCGCTTTCGCAAGCCGCCTGAGAAACTCGCGGTGGAAGGGGGCGTGGTCTTTCCGGGATGGCCGGAATCGCAGTACCTCGCGCGCATGGCTCGCCTTCCCGAAGCCCAAGCGGAGGTGCTGCGCATCGTGCTGGCAATGCAGGACACCGACAACATCAACGTGCACAATGATTTGTTGGACATCGCTTGTGCGTTGCCTGCAAGAGAGGCCGCGAAGCTTGTGGGCAAGGCGCGGTTGTGGGTGCAGTCCGCGTATCTCGGACTGGTCAAGTATCACATCGCTGATCTGATTGTGCACTTGGCAAATGGCGAAGAGATCGGCCCGGCGCTGCAACTCGCCAAGGACACGTTTGCACTCCAGCCGATCACCCCGCCTGCATCTGATGAGGAAGAGGACGTCTTGTCCTTGCCTGAGCCGCAGGCGTGGCTTGACGATTGGCACTATGAGGAGTCACTCAAGAAGGCACTGCCGGTGCTCGTGACCCGTGATGCCCAACACACGCTCGCTCTGTTTATAAGTCTGTTGCGGCAAGCCGTTGAGCGCTCGCGGCATCACAACGACGAGATGCACGAGGATTACTCGTACATTTGGCACGACGCCATCGAGCACGATGAGCATCCCCCGCGATTGCGCAACACGCTGATTAGCGCGGTCCGCAACGCCGCGATGCAGGCCATCAGAGCAACACCGGCCAATTGCGAAATGGTCCTGGCGGCGCTGCGCAATGAGAAGTGGACGGTCTTCAAGCGCCTTGAGCTCCACGTCTTGCGAGCATTCCCAGACCTGTTGCTCGACGACATCAAGGCGATTGCGCCATCCCTTGTTGATGCGTTTGAAAGCAGCACCAGACACGAAGCAGCGCTCTTGCTCAAGGAGACGTTTGCGAAACTCCCGCCCGAGACGCAAGAGGCGGTGTTGGAGCGCACTAACGCCGGCCCGGAGGAGGTCGAGGCGGTGCACGCGATCGAGTTCTTCGGTGAACCCGCGACGCCGGAGCGCATCGAGGCATACAAACGAGAGTGGCGCGCAGCCCGGTACTCACTGATCGCGCCGCGCGTGCCGGAGGCTTGGCGCGAGCGAGTCAATGAAGTCTTAGCAAGCGCTGGCAGCGTGCGGCGTCCCGACGAGCTCAATGAGAAAGGCGGTTGGATTGGCCCAAGCAGCCCTAAGACCGCCGAGGATCTGGGGCAGATGGGGCCGGCGCAAGTCATCGATTACCTGCGCGACTGGAAGCCAGAACCCGGACCGATGACTGCCACACCAGAAGGCCTCGGGCGTATTCTTGCTGGCGTCATAGCGAACAAAAGTGCGGGCTACATCGCGCTGGCAGACCGGTTCCAAGAGGTTGACCCGACCTTTGTTCGCTTCTTCTTCAGCGGCGTAGAAAGCGCGATCAAAGCCAATGAAATAGTGGCGTGGCCGCCTGTACTGCGGCTAGCAGCATGGGTCGTCGCACAACCACGAGAGATTCCCGGACGCCACAAGCGCATGATGGAAGCGGACCCGGACTGGTCGTGGACACGAGGGACAATTGCAACCTTGCTCGAGGCCGGGTTTCAGGCCGACCAAGGCGGGACTGAGTTAGCGCATCGCGAGCTCGTCTGGCAGATTCTTGAGCCGCTCACGAGCGATCCCGACCCGACGCCGGAGCATGAGGCAAAGTACGGGGGCAATAACATGGACCCCGCGACGATGGCTATTAACACGGTGCGCGGCAAAGCATTCCATACCCTGATCCAATATGCGCTCTGGGTGCGCCGGAACATCGACCAACTAGCGTCGAAGCCGCCGTTGAGCTTTGATGTTATGCCGGAAGTCCGTCGTGCCCTTGAGGAGCACCTCGAGGTTGAACGCGAGCCGAGCCTGACGATTCGATCCGTCTACGGGCGATACTTCCCCTGGCTGCAACACCTCGATAGGGATTGGGCGCAGGGCGCAGTGCCTCGCATCTTCCCCACCGACCCGGCGCAGGAGCGGTACTTTGCAGCGGCGTGGGACTCGTGCGTCGTGTTCTGCCAGCCGTACAACAACGTGCTCCCGGTGCTTCGTGGCATGTACGCGCACGCCATTGCGGGACTGCCGCGGTATGAAGCGTCACGCGGGCGATTTCATGATTCGCGAGAACGCCTCGGCGAGCATCTCACCACTTATTACTGGCGCGGACAAATTTCCATCGATGACCCCTTGTTGGTGGACTTCTTTCGCATCGCAAGCGATGAGGTACGCGCGGGCCTGCTGGCGCATCTCGGGCAGTCTCTTGCCGAAGATACCGAAGCGATGGAACCGGCGATTCTCGACCGCTTGCGCGCGCTCTGGGAATGGCGATTGTACACCGCACAAGCAGCACAAAACCTTGGGGAGTACCGTCGGGAGCTGGCAACGTTTGGGTGGTGGTTTGCCAGCAACTGCTTCGATGATGCATGGCGGCTGGCGCAGCTCCAAATCGTTCTGGATGCGACGCGACATATAGACCCGGAGTTTAAAGTGCTAGAGACGCTTGAATCGCTCGCCCCGCGCTTCGCACTACAAACGGTGCTGTGCGTCACGCGGGTCGTCGAAGGCGACCGCCAGGGGTGGGAGACGTACGGGAGCCGCGATCACATCCAGGCAGTCATCAAGGCAGCCCTGGCGTCCGACAGCATTGATGCAAGGAGTGCAGCAGCACGCCTAGTCGACTATCTCGTTGGGCGCGGAAACTTTGAGTACCGCTCATTGCTCTCCTAATCCTTAGTGACGATCATGATGTGATTCCTTTGTGATTCCATAAGTGCCGTACTGGTGGAAACTGGGGAAAGTTAATTGCCTTCATGCGCACCGCGGTTCTATAGATCCTGTGGAACCCAGGTAGTGGCGTTTTCCAAGCTGGACGTCGCGTCAGTTAGTCCTGCCAATAGCTGGCGAGAAATCCCCATCAGTCCGCCAAACACCCCCGAAGTCCCGTTCGGGGAAGTTCCGGCCGGATAACGCGCCACTCGGAAGTTGGTGAACACGTTCAAGTTGACCAGAAACGTCGTATGCTCATAAGTGACTGTCGAGCGGCAAAATTCTGCCTCACACACTGGATTGCCGGTGGACCTGCGGCCATGCAATTCCCACAGCGGCAATCTTGAGGAGTTATGTGTGTCGTCTACCGCCTCCCTCGCGTCGGAGTTTATGCACTGGCACCTAAGCGCTACTTGATCTGCCGGTTGACTTCAAGCCTGTGGGCGCGTTGCACGTCGAAAGAGCATTGCCGATCCAACCCATAGCGTAATGAAGAATCCGTTCAGGATTGAGATCTCCAAGTATTGTCCCCAGCTAATCATCGCAATTACGGCGAACAATCCCTGAGCGAGGGCTGTTGCAAACAGTGCGTATGTCATCCCTCGCGGTCGAAAGCGTGCAATGAGGGCACCGATGGTGAGAACAGCGACTGGTCCAAGAAACATCGGACCGGGCGAGTCTCCCGGTTCCGCTACGGCACCATAGAACCATACGAGTAGGAACGCTGGCGCAAGCGCAAGCGCCAGGGCGGCTCGGTACACGGGTGTACCCGCCTTCCACACAATCAGTCTGTTTTGTATAAAAGTCATGTTCTCCCTCAGAATTCCCGCGGATGTGTCGGCGAACGTCCAAAGAGCGAAAGCGAATAATCCTTGTGCCGCATCTCTGCGCTCCCGAAGAAGATCGCTGAAGGTCTGCTCCATCCCTTCCCCAAAGCGCTCGCGGTACGGCTTCGGGTAGAGGCGAAGCAGCTTTGCGTAGAGGTT
>CAZYTS010000224.1:0-5041 GCA_964649855.1 uncultured Gemmatimonadaceae bacterium | reverse complement strand
GCTCAGGTAACGTCCAAGCAGCACCAGTGAAAGCGGCGTCCCTTCGCGAGTGGCGTTAGAACGTTGACGCCCGGCGAACCCTGTCGTGAACGCGACGTCAGAACCATCTCGTTCTCATAGTCCCAGACCCCACTCGCCCGCACCTTCCGCAGGCGCTGCGACTCAGTGCCGACGACCTCCTGAACCGGCACTTCGGGAGCATCCATCTGAGCAATGAGACCTCGATTTTGCTCCCGTCGCTCCTCCAGACGGTCCAGTTGCCAAATGCCCAGCCGCACAAAGAGCGCCGTCGCTGACAGGGCAACAGCGAGAAATCCAATTATGCGAGGTCGCGTCATAACCGAACTTTAACGACCGCGCAGCCACCTAGAAGAGGGTAAGCTGCTCGCCTAACGCCGAAGGATCGACGCTTTCCTGTCCCAGCCCCTGCTGCAGTTCCCGCAACGTTGCTGGACTGTGCCCTGCAAAGTTGTTGTTGACATAGCCGTACACCCCTTCAACGCTTTCTGCCAGTGCCGGCAACACCTTGAGCCACTGCGCAATCTCCCTCGTACGGTCTATCTGAACGCGCGAATAGTCCGCCAGTGAGTGATCGTTGCCCATCCACCTGATATACGCAAACCTCGCCGTCGGCCGCTCCGCCAGCTCAAGCATCGTACGCCTCGGAATCCACCGAGCATCTGTAAGTGCCAGCGCCACACCATGCTCGGCGAGTAGTGCGATAACGCCATCGTGAATCCAGCGGCGATCCCTGAACTCGACTGCAAATCGCAAATCATTGGGAAGCCTGGGAAGAAACGACGCCAAGGCTGGGAGCTCGCTCACGCCAAAGTCCGGCGAGAGTTGGATCAGGATCGGCCCCAAACGATGCTCCAACTCTCGCGCCCGGGACACAAACTGTAAAAGGATATCCTCGGCGTGGCGCAGCCGCCTATCGTGCGTGATCTCCTTGGGCAGCTTCAGCGCAAACTCAAAGTCCGATGGCACACGCTCCGCCCAGCCTCTTACGGTAGTGGAAGGGGGAATGGCATAGAACGTCGCATCTACTTCTACAGTCGTAAATGCCCGGCTGTACGTCCGGAGATACTCGGCAGGCCTGGTGCCGGTCGGGTAAAAGGGCCCGACCCAGGCATCGTAATTCCAGCCTTGGGCGCCGAGTCTGATCATGGGTTCAAGGTAGCGCTAAAGTGCGGCACTTCGGTCGAAGTGTCCAATTGCGCCGATGGTATCGAAGTGATATCATATCGCGATAACATCGAACGGAAATAGCCCATGTTTCGAGAGATTCCCCGCAAAGGCACACCTGGCCTAGCCGCGCTCTTCTTCTTTTTGCTCCTGCTGGTGATTGCGGTCCAGCGGGCAATCTCCACCGCGAGGGCAATTGCGGAAACGGGGTCGTCGTCGGGGGCCATGCTTGTGCTGTGGATCGTGTTGGTCGTTGCCTCGGTGATCGGACTCGCGGGTCTGTTTACGGTCCAGCCTAACGACGCAAAGGTGCTGACGCTCTTTGGCCGCTACGTTGGCACGCTTCGCCAGCAGGGACTCTGGTGGGCAAACCCATTCTACGTCAAGAAGCGGATCTCGCTCCGCATCCGGAACTTTGAGACGGCCAAGCTCAAGGTCAATGACAATCATTCCAACCCGATCGAGATCGGGGCTATTGTCGTGTGGAAGGTGATCGATACAGCGGAGGCGCTGTTTGAGGTCGATGACTATGCCCACTTTGTAGTGATGCAGTCGGAGGCTGCGGTGCGCGCACTCGCCCAGACGTACCCATATGATGCGCATCGCGAAGACGAGGTCTCGCTCAGCACTAATCCAACGGATGTGTCAAACGCCCTGCAGCTTGCGATACAGGACCGGTTGCAGAAGGCTGGCATCGAGGTCATAGAGGCGCGTATCAGCCACCTGGCCTATGCTCCGGAGATTGCGTCTGCGATGCTGCGCAGGCAGCAGGCTGCTGCCATCATTGCAGCTCGGCAGCGCATCGTTGAAGGTGCGGTAGGCATGGTTGAGAACGCGTTGTCTGAGATTTCCGAAAAGGGCATCATCACGCTCGATGAAGAGCGGAAGGCTGCGATGGTCTCCAATCTTCTGGTTGTGCTCTGCTCGGATCGAGATGCCCAGCCGGTGGTGAATACCGGAACCATCTATCAGTAGTGCTGGTCGGAAATGGCTGAGCGGAAGTCGTTTCTGTTGCGCATAGATCGCACGGTGCTGGACGCTGTTCAGCGCTGGGCGAACGACGACCTCCGCAGCCTCAACGCACAGATCGAGTTCATACTAAGGCGTGCCCTTGCCCAGGCCAGCCGTTCACCCACGGACGGCGATCGTGAGAGCACGCCACAAGCCTCAGAGGACCTATGAAACGCACCCGTCTGCATTTGGCAACTAGCCGCCCGTTTGTAGCGGCGTTGTTAACCGGAGTCGCACTTGGCACATCATCTGTTGCCGTCGGTGCACAGGCGCCAGAGCGCTACGGCTTTGTCTTCATCAGAGGGACGGACACGCTTGGTATCGAGCGAGTGGATAACTCACCTTCTCTCATCAGCGCAGAAATGCAGATGACTGGCCAGCCGCGGCTGACGTGGAGTGCACCATGGGTTGCTCCGCATCAGCTTGGCGCCCTTTCTCTCAGCGCTTACGCTTCCACGGCGCCAGATGCGCCACCGCTGCAACGCGCGGTGTTGGAAGTGGTAGGAGATTCCGTCCGGTTTGAGAACACGGTGGGGGCCAACGGCACTGCTACAACGCGTATGCTTCCGGGAAAGCGTGGTGCGATGCTTCTACAGAACGCGTCGGCTGCAATGCTGGATATACTCGTGCGACGCGCCATAGCTACCCCTTCACCTGTAGATACCTTTCCGGTCATTCTCACGGCGGGTGGCCAGAACTTTGATGCCTATATCCGCACCGCCGGCGACAGCGCGTGGCTCACTCTAGCGGGCCAGACGACGCGCATTTCAACGGCTAACGGCCGGTTGCGCGAAGCAAGCGTCGATGCTCAGAATCTCCGCATGGTACGGCTGGATGGGCCTTCTCTCTCTGCCTACAAGGTCGGCCTTCCCGACTACGCCGCACCCGCCGGCGCGCCGTATAGCGCCGAGGATGTAGTGATTCCAGGCCCCGATGGCAATGAACTCGCTGCAACCCTTACTTTGCCCAGCAATGCGTCAGGGAAAGTGCCGGTGGTGGTGACGATTTCGGGTTCAGGTGCCCAGGATCGCGACGAGAACATCCCGACCGTCACAGGACATCGTCCGTTCAGGCAGTATGCGGACACGTTAGGCAGGCGTGGAGTAGCGGTGCTGCGTTTCGACGATCGAGGGGTCTTTGGCTCCACTGGGGATCACGCCAAGGCCACTACCGCAGACTTTGCCAATGACGTGCGATCGATCGTCTCGTGGCTCCGCGAGCGGCCCGAAATAGACTCCGATGCAGTCTTCCTTTTGGGTCACAGCGAAGGAGGGCTGATTGCGCCGATGGTGGCCGCGACCGATCCCGGACTTCGCGGCATAATCGTCATGGCCGGCCCATCAAAGAGCGGTCTTGAGATCATCCATTACCAGCAGGAATTCGCGGTCAGGGGAGATTCAAGGCTGACATCACAGCGCCAGCGCGATTCGGTAACGGCAATGCTCAAGGTCCAACTGGACTCGATGATGCGGATGCAACCCTGGCTCAACTTCTTTGCTTCTCACGATCCGCTGGCGACGATTAAAAAGGTCAGGGTGCCGGTGCTGATCATCCACGGTACAACGGACCGCCAGGTCACGCCTGAACAGGCTGAGTCTTTAGCTACGGCGCTCAGAGCTTCTGGCAATCGCGATGTTGAAGTGTTGATGCTCAAGGATCACAATCACCTCTTCTTGAAGGATCCGGATGGGAATCCTGCTGGTTATTCGCGGCTGCCGACTGGTCGGTTGGGCCCAGAGGTGACGGGGCCTATTGTGGATTGGGTGCTGAAGCATTCGAGTAAGTAGATCAGGCTTCCCGAGAGCTTAATCCGGCAACATCTCCACCATCACCCGAGACGCCAACGCCGGACCCACGTGCACTTCCCCCTTCCCTATACGCAGCGTCAACGGACCGTCAAACGGCGCACGCTCCGCTAACGTCACCACTGCACCCGGCCGTATTCCAATCTTCGCCAGATAACGCAAAAGCTCCGAATCATCATCGCTCACACGCATAACACGTGAGCGCTGACCGGTCGCTAGATCCGACAGCGTACCATGACGCGTCTCATCTATCGTCCCCTCGCGCGTGGGAATGGGATGACCATGTGGATCGGTTAAAGGCTCCCCGATCGCCTCAGCCATGCGATCGATCAACTCCTCGCTCGCCGCGTGCTCCAGCCGCTCCGCCTCCTCGTGCACCCGGTCCCAGGGATAATTCAGCGCCTTGTTGAGATACGCCTCTATCACCCTGTGGCGCCTGATCGTTCGCAATGCTGCACGCCGGCCCGCGTCGGTCAATCTCACGCCGCGGTATCGCTCGTACGAAACGAGACCTTGATCGGCCAGCCGCCGCAACATCCCGCTCACCGATGCCGCCGCAATCTCCAGTTTGGCAGCAATGTCATTCGTCGCCGCAGTGCTCCCGTCCTGCTCGATCACGTAAATCGCCTTGAGATAGTCCTCGGCGGGTGCCGTGAGCGAAAGGGTCACTTTGCGCGCAGGCTTCTGCACTGCATCGTCCGTTCTCACAGAACGCTTGGCCGAGGGCTGGCGCCTGGGCGTCATGACGCGGGCCTGCCCTGTGACGGAGCACGAACCAGCAACACCGGAATACTCGTCTCGTGCCGCACAGTATTGGCAACACTGCCGTAGACCACGTCTCCAATCAGCTTGTGACCATGCGTAGCCATGGCGATCAGATCGCAACGCTCCCGGCCAGCAGCTGCAACTATCTCCTTTGCCGGATCGCCAGATGCCAATATTGCCTCTGTCTGCACACCCTCTTTGGTCATCTCACTCGCCATACGCTCGAGGTACTCCCGATCCTGACGTATCTCTTCGGACTCCCGCAACTTGAGCTG
>CAZYTS010000223.1:0-5046 GCA_964649855.1 uncultured Gemmatimonadaceae bacterium | reverse complement strand
TTATGTTCGACCCTCCCTCTACTCAGGAGCGCGTACCTCCTGGATCTTACTTCGTAACAGCCGAAGTAATCGCCGAGGGCTACTCAACGGTCTCGCCACCATTCAAGATCGAAGTGCAACCGTAGAAGTCTGGGTTCGGGTTCTCGTGGACGCTCACCCTTTCCATGACTCAACGTGGATTCCCGCAAACTCACAAATGAATCATGAAACTGCATCGCTTTAGTCTTCCCGTTCTGGTGCTCACACTTTCTGCGTGTATGCCACTTATGGCCCAGGATCAGCACATGGAAAAAGCACTACGTGTGCTGGCATCCACTCCCCTTGTAGACGGCCACAACGATCTCCCATGGGCTATACGAATCAATAGCAGCGCGCCCATGGACGTGAACGCCTACGATCTCAACAGGCGTACACCGGGTCACACCGACATCGAGCGTCTCAAAGCCGGCAAACTCGGAGGACAGTTCTGGTCGGTCTACATACCAGGAGACATCAAAGACTCGGGCTTTGCCAAGGTTCAGCTCGAGCAGATTGACATCGCAAAGCAGGTCTTTGCGAAATACCCCTCGGTCTTTCAGCCTGCGACTACCGCAAAGGACGTTCGTGACGCCTTTGCCGCCGGAAAGATTGGTTCGCTGATTGGTATGGAAGGCGGGCATGCGATAGAAAACTCGCTGGGTGCGCTGCGCGCATTCTATGACCTGGGAGCTCGTTACATGACTCTCACCCACAACGTCACGCTGGATTGGGCGGATGCTGGCTCCGGCGAGCAGAAGCACGGCGGCCTGACACGCTTTGGCGAGGAGGTAGTCCATGAGATGAATCGTTTGGGCATGATAGTCGACCTCGCCCACACGGCCCCATCCACAATGAGCGATGCCCTCAACGTCTCCGAAGCACCGGTGATCTGGTCTCACGCCTGCGCACGCGCCCTTACCGACGTGTCTCGCAACGTTCCGGATTCCATCATCGCACGCATCCCCAAAAACGGTGGCGTGCTCATGGTAACGTTTGTGCCAGGCTTCCTTTCGCAGAAGATCGTTGATCACGCGCGCGCCCAAAACGCGAAAGCCGAAGAGCTGCGCACTCAGCATCGTGGTGACTCGGCCGCCTTCAATCGCGCTATGGCGCAATGGCGGTCTGCTAATCCGGCACCCCGCGCAACCATTGCCGACGTTGCCGACCACATCGAGCACGTGAGAAAAATTGCCGGCGTAGACCACGTGGGGATTGGCTCTGACTTCGATGGCGTTGACGACCTTCCCGACGGATTGGAAGACGTGTCTAAGTACCCCGCGCTCCTCGCCGAACTCTCGAGGCGCGGTTGGAGCGAAGCCGACCTCCGCAAACTCGCAGGTGAAAACATCCTGCGCGTACTCTCTCAAGCGGAACAGGTGGCCCACCGACTTCAGTCAACCAGAGCTCCGTCCACCAAAACGATTCAGGAACTCGACGGCACCAGGTAATACCCTGATCAAGTTCTCGTAAACGCTGTTCGCAAAGAGAGCCGGCCCACATGGACCGGCTCTCTTTGCTTGTCACTGTCTGGCGGTTGCCTGCCTTCAGCGACGCCCGCGCCGACCGCCGTCAAAATCAAACTGCCAGGAACCGTTGGAACTCGTACCGTAACCGTCGATTCTGGACACCTCATTGTTTCGCATTTCGAGCGAGAGTTCGCCCGTGGCGCGGAAACCGAACATATCTTCGATGTAAATCACGTAGCGGTTGCCATTCACGCCGCGCAGTTCACCCTGGATTCGTCCTCGTGTCGAGTTGTCGATGTCCAGTCGCACGTCACCGTTTGTCCCGATGCGTACGCGAACGGTGGAAAAATCACCGCCACGTACACCTGCCATCCTCACTATTCCGTTGCCGTAGCTGGTGGCATCTATGCTGCGGCGTAGCACGACTCGTCGGGATGGATGTGTGCGCCCGCGCGGGTCCCACGTATCACGGTTCCAGACTCCGGGGTCTGAGACCGTGCCACCACGGTTGTAACCCCATTCCTGGATCATCACGTTAAACGAACCACGTCGCGTGCGACCCTCAAGGACCATGCGTTCCGGCGCCGAGTCTCCATCCCTCCTGTAGGCAAGACTCCCCGAACCCTGAGCCCATTGACCCCCTACGGATCGAATGGATATTCGTTCGCCGCTCGCTCCCCTGCGGTCCCAGTTCCCCACGACCAGAACTCTCTCACCTCTCACAAACAGAGTCACTGCAAAGTACCCGTTGTCTCGCAACGTCATGCGGACTTCACTGAGATCCAGACGGCCGGCTACGCCGGTGCCATCCACGTATCCATTTCCGCGAATCGTGTAGTTGCGCTCGTACGCGGTCGCGCCGCTCGAGACCGTGGCAGCGGTAGCTAGAAGGACTAACAGATGGCCAGACATGGTGCCTCCGATCTTTCAAGATGGATTGCCGGCGTCTTATTGCCGGCCAGGTTCTTTCCTGCTGTCACCAGTCCATCATGAATGAAGCGTGCCAGACCATGGTGTGCTTCTTGTCTCCTGCTGTGGGCACTTTGGTGACACATCCACTCGTTTTCTGTCCGCCGGGGTGGTCATCTGGCAGGATCGGCCGAGGGTCCGTCTCTGGGCGTGGCCAGTTGGTGATCACACCTGGGGACACCGCGCCGGGCCTTAGCTCTTCCCTCTCGTCTTGCAAGCTGGAACTTTCCCCACAGCTGACTCCTCCTTTCCCGGTGCCGCGCATGACTCCCAACTTCAGGCTTGTCGTCACTGCCGTTGCCGTGACTGCGATGGCTCTCACGTCCACCAGCTGCAATAGACTAGACAACGAAGGATCGACCAATCTGAGTAGCATCGACTCATTGTTTGCGGACTTTGCGCAACCCGGCATGCCTGGTGCCGCTGTGGTGGTGATAAGGGACGGCGGCGTTGTAGCGCTGAGGACGTACGGGCTTGCCGACGTCGAAACGCTCACGCCAGTAACCTCGGCAACAAACTTCAGGCTGGCATCGCTCTCCAAAGCGTTTACCGCCATGTCGGTGATGATCCTCGCAGCCGACGGCAGACTGACCTTTGACGACCATGTGTCAAAGTACCTCCCTGAACTTCCACGTTTCGCCTCGGGCGTCACCCTGCGACATCTCCTCTCGCACACATCTGGACTTCATGATTATGAAGACTTTGTACCGGACACACAGACGTACCAGGTGAAGGATGCCGACGTGCTCGCGCTCGTTGTGCGAGATACCACAGGACTTTACTTCGAACCGGGTACGCAGTGGAGGTACTCCAACACCGGGTACGCTTTGCTGGCGCTCGTAGTGCAGCGAGTCTCGGGCGAGCGTTATGCCGCGTTTCTCAAGAAGCGAATCTTTGATCCCCTTGGCATGAAGGGTACTGTCGCTTTTGAACAGGACATCAGCACCGTAGGCTCGCGCGCGTACGGCTACCGAGTAAGAGGTGATTCAGTGCAGCGCACCGATCAGAGCAACACAAGTGCGGTACTTGGTGATGGTGGCATTTACTCGTCGATCGACGACTTGGTGCGTTGGGATGCCGAGCTTTCAGATGTCACGCTGATTCCGGACTCCCTGTGGAGAGAGGCAACAATGCCCTTCATACTGAGAGACGGACGCGCCGCTGACTATGGGTTTGGATGGTTCATCGATGAGTTCGACGGACATTTACGCCATCGCCATCATGGCGAGACTCGGGGATTCACCAACTCGATCTATCGCTTTCCCGATGCGCGACTCACGACCATTGTGCTAACGAATCGCACAGGATCGTCGCCCTGGGATAGGAACGACGAGATGGTGAGGCGTTACCTTGTGCGCGTGACGCCGTCCAATCCATAGCGGTCCCGGTCGTTAGTCCGACTCGACCGTACTGCTGGTTGGCACGAAACCACAATTGGGGCTCGCGCAAATCGGCTTTCATGCTTACTTTATTGCCCGGCGAGTCAATCGCCGATGCAACGTTGCGGCGCCAGGATCTCCGGGGATCCTGGTGCCGCATCGCTTTTGGGGCTGCAAGATCCCGACAAGATTGCGCAACAGAGTCAGGTAGCGATCCAGCTATATCAATCCTCCCCCCGACATCGATGCGTTCGCCAGAGTAAGAGCTAGCCTGCCCTCTCCTTAACTGCCTAACGATTGAGGGTTTGTCGTCGTTTACGGCTCTACCGCATAGCGCGGCGGGAGCGGAGCGGGTCCCTCTGCCACCAGCAAGCCTCCAGCATTTCGCGGAGTGCGACTCAGCAATGTTCGCACGACTTCAGGGGCGGCTAGACCGTAGCCGTAGGGATTCTCGCATTCACACATGCGCATCAGCTCGCGCGAGTCATCCAGGAGGCGAGTCGCCGATTCAACGATGCGTTGCGAGCTGGTGCCTACCAGACGCCCGGCTCCACAGCTGATCACCTCGTGCCGATCAGTGGAGCGCCTGAGAATGAGCACTGGCTTTGAGATCGACGCGCACTCCTCCTGTAAGCCTCCCGAGTCGGTAATTGCAAACTCGGCACGCCTCAACGCTTCCATCATATCGCCGTAGCCGAGTGGCTCGAGCAGGTCTATCCGTGGGATGCCGCTGAGTTCGTCCACCACCGTACGCCGCACTCGCGGGTTGAGGTGAACCGGCAAAATCACGTGCAGGTCTGAGTGTAGCGCCGTGAGTTCAATCAGCGACTGGCACACCTGAGAAAGAGCATCTCCCAGGTTCTCCATGCGGTGGACCGTCACCACCACGATCCGTCGCTTGGACCACGGGATGACGTTGAGTCGCGGATTGTCAAAGAACTGCCTGCGCGGAGTCATCCGCATTGCATCAACCAGCGTGTTACCCGCTACAACGATGTGTGCACCCGGCACCCCTTCGCGCAAAAGATTGTCGCGCGCGACGGCAGTGGTCGTGAAGTGAAGGTCAGACACAACGGCGGCTATGCGCTGATTGAGCTGTTCACTCGAGGGAAGACGCACTTGCCCGGAACGTAGGCCGGCATCCAGATGCGCCACGGGTATCCCCTGGAAGTGAGCTGCGAGGCAGAGCGCCAGTACGGTGGCGTTCTCTCCCT
>CAZYTS010000222.1:0-5048 GCA_964649855.1 uncultured Gemmatimonadaceae bacterium | reverse complement strand
GACCGTTGGCAGGTGGTCACAATGACGGCGACACCCGGGGAAGATGCTCAGAGCAGTTTTGCGCTGCTGGAGGAGGACAGGCAGCATCCGATTTTGGCACGACGTTTGAGTGCGACTAAACCTGCGCGGTTGCAAGGACTAGCAAAGATCAAAACCAAGGACGATGAGGCCGGCTCTGATGATGACGCGACTGACATTGACGTTACCAAGCGCGCAGATGCAGTAGTAAAGCAAATCCACGGTGCGTTTGAGCACTTCAAAGATCCTGAGAACGGAGTGAAGGCTCCCGCCATTGGCCTTGTTGTGAACCGTGTGGCACGCGCTCGAGCCGTGTTTGATAAAGTACGTATCGAATTCGCCGATCAAATTCGGAATGGCGTACTTCGAGAGCCTATCCTGTTAATAGGACCGGCGCGGCCGATAGACAGAGACGATCTCTCCAGGGAGCTTGCCCCGATACGGACTGTCACGGCAGATCCCGTGAAACCGCGCCTCGATAGTGGAATGATCGTGATTGCGACGCAATGCATCGAAGTGGGAGTGGACATAGACCTCGACGCACTCATTACCGAATTAGCGCCTCTCGATTCACTGCGGCAACGATTCGGTCGGCTCAATAGGGCCGGGAGACCTATCGTACCATTCGCTTCGATCGTTCCCGCAAAAGCGGAGCTATCAACGCGGTTCGAGGATCCGATTTACGGTAAGACTCTACGCGCTACGTGGGAGAGGTTGGAGGATGCGAGCACGGAGGATGCGTCCGAACGGGTCGTGAACTTCCGTCTGTCTACCTTCTCAATCGCTCAGGACTCCAGCGTCACTGTTGAACCGACGGATGCACCTATCCTTTTGCCGGCGCACGTTGATCAGCTCAGTCAAACATCGCCAAGGCCCGACTCCGATCCGGAAATCGGGATCTACTTGCACGGCGCCGAGGCGGTTTCTGACGCAGTCTCGATTGTTTGGCGAGCGGACATTGAGGGTCTCGACAATGAGTCGATAAGAAGTCTTCTGGTGCTGGTTCCCCCCAGGGCAACTGAAGCAATAGAACTGCCCGTCTGGGCCGTCAGGAGATGGCTTCGTCAGCCAAACTCTCCGCAGTCGGAACTGGCCGACGTCCCCGGAGCAGACCCTGACCAGGATGAAAGCAGCGCATCCGTTCGCACGTCTCGTCGGGCCTTTCGATGGAGAGGAAACGATGAACGCTCCAAATGGCTTTATTCTCAGGAACTGAGGCCGGGTGATACAATCGTCGTTCCGAGTTCATATGGTGGGCTGGACAAGTTTGGATGGAACCCGAAGTCCAGACACCCTGTTGCTGATGTCGCACGAGAAGCGGCTCGTCACTATGCTGGCCGAAAATTTGTCGTTCGCATATCAGCAGGACTTCTGGCAAACCTCATACTTCAAGCGAAACAGCAGGACCTTCAGGAAGGGGTTGCGCCCTCGCGTTTGGAACTGGAACCGAGCGGAGTTTCGCAAGAGACGTTATCAAACGCACTGGCGTCATCCGTTTCACGAAGCTGGCGCGATCTTCGCGAGGCCGTCCTTGGGTTGACCCTTCCAGAGGACGTCGCGTCAGACCTCAGACGTGATCTCGACCTTCTCGATCACGGCAAGACCAAACGAAGAATAGTTGCATACCCAGAAATCTACGGGCTCGACGACGATGGGCGCCCGAAGGGTGTCATTTTTGTTGCTCCTGTCGGAATCAATCTAGAGGATACCGACAACACACCGGTAGCTGCGCTCGTTGAGCAAAGTCCATCCACTGAGGACGACATTCTTGGGTCAATTCCCGGCTACGAGTTAGGTCTAGAACCGCACCTACGCGCTGTAGGCAAGAAGGCGGAAGAGTTCGCGAAAGCATGCGGGCTTCCGGAAAGGAGGATTCACGATATCAGAATTGCGGGTAGCCTACATGATCTCGGGAAGAGGGATCCTCGATTTCAGGCTTGGTTGCGGTACAACGATCCCTTCGGCGGAGACGACGATGAACTGCTCGCGAAGTCGGGGAGAAGGTTGCCACGGTCAGCTCGTTCAGCTTCGGGTCTTCCAGACAAGTGGCGACACGAAGCTCTTTCTGTGAAGCTTTCGATAGAGGGGGAGAGTTTGAAGGAAGCCAGCGATCCGGAGTTAGTCCTTTGGCTGATCGGATCGCATCATGGGTACGGGTTACCTCTCTTCCCTCACTGTGATCCGAGCGAGAGCTTACCCAACGTTGGTCCCCAATCTTTGGAATTCAGCTGGAATGGCCTGGATTGGCCTTCCATACACGCTCGAGTCAAAGCGCGCTATGGTGTGTGGAGCCTCGCCTACTTCAGCGCCATTCTTCGGTTGGCTGACCACCGCTCGTCGGACGAAGCCGCACGCAGTGCAGGTAGCAAATGACGGGACATCGACTGGAAGGACTTGAATCAGACAACCTACTGGCGTTCCTTGCCGCTCTCGGCCTGCTTCGCTGTCTAGAACGGCTCGATGTCAGCACCGGTGCCTCGGAAGGATTCCTCCCACGTCTTTCCTGGGACATAGACAATCCACCGGTGCGTCCTCGTTTGCACTTATCAATCCAGCTAGACCGGGAGGAAGTCTGTGAACGCGCCGCCGAGGGGTTGGCACAGCTAGCTTCCTTTCATGAGTTCGACGGCCGCCCCAACATCGACTACAGCCAGGACGAGTGCAGGGCGATACTGAGCGCCAAACTAGCGATCAGTAGCGTCGGTTCACGAGAATATGTGGACCTCTTAGCGGCCTTAATGAGTGATGGTGCGATCAAGGACGAAAAGGACGGAACCATAGATGCCACGCCGCTTTGCCTCATGTTCGGGCAGGGCCATCAGCACTTTCTTGAACGGCTCTCTAAAGTTCCACAAGAGGAAGCGCCACCCGCTCGCGGTAGGGGGAAGTCCAAAACAGTGCTCTCAGCAGCCGAGTGCCTTTTTGAGGCTTTGTTCGAACCTTGGAAGAGGGTGGACCCGACGCCCTCATTCAGGTGGGACCCCGAGGAAGACGTACGCTACGCACTAATGGCTGGGGATCCAACCGATGCCGCCTACAAGACTGGAACGCAACATGGGGCAAACAGGTTGGCGGCAATAGGGCTTGCTTGTTTGACACTGGTTCCAGTTAAGCGTGGCAGCCGCATTCGTGCTAGTGTCGTTGGGGGAAAGTACACCAAGCGCGGCTTCTCTTTCAGCTGGCCCATCTGGCGGGAGCGAGCAAGCTTGCGGGCAGTCTTAGCCATGTTGAATCACCCCAGCCTTCGCGAAACGAATGGTTTGAGATACCTTGGTGTTACCGAGGTAATGGTCGCGCAACGCGTGTCTTCTGGGAAGTTCATGAACTTTACCCGTGCGCGTCCAATCAGTGACAGCGCGTCATTCGAGGACCAGTCAGGCGACCAAGCAGCTGCGGCAGATTAGCCATCCTTCATCCAAGGCACGGAATCGGGGGCGGGCGCCGTTACTGAAGGCTGCGCTCGTTAGTCGTAGAGGGCCAGCAGTGTAGAGTCTACCGAGGTTGAAGGGTACCTCTGCCACCGATCGTCGGTTACCTCATGGCGACGGGCTGTCCGAACTTTCGACAACGAAGGTCTGACAATGGAGTCTCCTTTAGGGGATCAGACAGAAGCCGAAAGCATCGTTCCTGTCCGCATGCTCAATGAGTTTGTTTACTGCCCTAGACTCTTCCACTTGATGCATGTCGAGGGTAGGTGGGACGAGAATGTCTACACGTTAGAAGGCACGGAAGCACACAGACGCGTAGATCGAAAGGACCAGCTCCTACCTGCGCCTCCTGCGGACAACGGTAGTAGTGAAGGGGACGAGCCGCCGCGAATCGCTCGCTCGGTTACGTTGAGCTCCGAAGTATTGGGCATTGTTGCAAAGCTCGACTTGGTCGAAACTGCAGGCAACGAAGCTATTCCGGTAGACACCAAGCGGGGCAGGGTCCCAAACAACGACGAGCGGAGCTGGGAACCAGAGCGCGTTCAGCTCATGGCACAAGGACTGCTCCTGCGAGAACACGGCTACGACTGTACTAAGGGAGTGCTGTACTTTGCCGGCTCACGCACTCGCGTCACAATCCCGTTCACAGAGACTCTTGAATCAGCAACCAAGGACTACATCCGCAATGCGAGCCTTGCATCGCATAGTCGAGATCTGCCGTCGCCGCTGGAAGATAGCCCAAAGTGCAACGGATGCTCGCTGAGTGGCATTTGTCTCCCTGATGAAACGCGGGCAATGCGAGTCGTGCGAGAGTCCACGGACGCCACGGTACAAGAAGCCGGCCAAGTGCGCCGACTCTATCCGCCTCGTGAGCCGTCACTTCCTTTCTATATACAGGAACAGGGTGCGCGCGTCGGGAAGAAGGGTACGCGACTGATCGTATCAAAAGGGGATGAAGAGCTGGGCCAGGTAAGACTCAAGGACGTGAGTCAGGTTGTACTAATGGGTGGCGTAGGCATCAGCGCTCAGGCGATACATCTGCTTTGCGAAGAGGGAATTCCAGTGGTTCACACTTCGCGGGGGCATTGGTTCTATGGCGTTACCCAAGGCATATCGCTTCGCAATTCATACGATCGAGCAGCGCAATTCGAGGCTGCCGCAAATGCCGAACGTAGCCTCACGTTTGCCAAGGCGATTGTTGCTGGGAAAGGAGCGAATCAGAGAACACTACTTGGGCGTAACATGCGACCGCGACCGGATCGCGTACTCAAGGAGATGTCGATGCTGATTCGCCGGGCCAAAGAGGCCACGACTGCTGAACAATTGCTCGGATGGGAAGGGAATATTGCCGCGCGCTATTTCGCCAATTTTGCATATCTCTTAAGGCCGCGGGACTTCGACGCTTCGTGGGATTTCAAGGCACGAAATCGTAGGCCTCCGCGAGACCCAGTGAACGCGTTGCTGTCGTTCGGATACTCGCTCTTGGTTAAGGAGTGCACGGTTGCTCTGCTCGCTGAGGGCCTGGACCCGTGGTGGGGTCTCTATCATCAGCCGCGCCATGGTCGACCGGCGTTGGCGCTCGATCTGATGGAGGAGTTTCGC
>CAZYTS010000221.1:0-5053 GCA_964649855.1 uncultured Gemmatimonadaceae bacterium | reverse complement strand
GCGGCTCATGAGCGCAGGTATTCCGATTGTCAAACCAATCGGCGGCCACGCCGTGTTTCTCGATGCGGCTGCCATCCTCCCTCATATCCCGCGTGAGCAGTTCCCGGCGCAGGCTCTGACCGCCGCGCTCTACGTCGAATCAGGGATACGTGCTATGGAACGCGGGGCTGTCTCCGCGGGCCGGGATTCCAAAACAGGAAAGAATCATTATCCATCCCTGGAGCTTGTGAGGCTCACTCTGCCGCGCAGGGTTTACACGCAGTCTCATATGGATGTGACTGCTGAGTCTGTCATCGAGGTGAATGAGCGGCGCGAACAGGTATGCGGACTCTCGTTCACGTACGAGCCGTCGATTCTAAGGTTCTTCCAGGCGCGATTTGAGCCCGTCGGTGCGACGGGGATCTTTCGTGAAGAGAAGGATGGTGTGGCCGCGGACGAAATGGCTGAGGTAGGGCAGTGAAGTTCAAGACGATAATCGAGCCATTCCGCGTAAAAACGGTCGAACCGATAAGGCAGACAAGTGAGGCAGAGCGGAAAGAAGCGCTCAAGAAGGCAAAGTACAACGTCTTCTTGTTGAAGGCCGAGGATGTGCTTATTGACTTGTTGACCGATTCGGGGACAGGTGCGATGTCGGTCTATCAGTGGTCGGGGATGATGAAGGGGGATGAGTCCTATGCGGGGGCGCGCTCCTTTGGGGTGTTTGAGAGAGCTGTGCGCGACGTGACCGGCTTTGTGAATGTGATCCCGACGCACCAGGGGAGAGCCGCGGAGCACATTCTGTTCTCAACTGCAGTGCGTCCCGGCGACACCGTGCCTAACAACACGCATTTCGATACCACCCGCGCCAACGTAGAGGATGCTGGCGGCGTGCCACTGGATATTCCGATCCCGGAAGCGCGCCAGGCCCAGTCCGATCATTCCTTCAAGGGAAACATGGACGTGGAGGCGCTGGAGCGGACGCTAGAGGAGCATGGCAAGCGCGTGCCTCTTGTGATGCTGACGGTAACAAACAATTCCGGCGGTGGTCAGCCGGTGAGTCTGGAGAACGTGCGTGCTGTGAGCGAGGTATGCCGTCGTTATGGAGTGCCGCTCTTTATAGATGCCTGTCGCTTTGCGGAGAACGCATGGTTTGTCCGGACTCGTGAGACAGGGCAGGAGGGTCGCGCGCCGATAGAGATTGCGCGTGAGATGTTTTCGCTCGCCGATGGTTGCACTATGAGTGCCAAGAAGGACGGGATGGCTAATATTGGCGGATTCCTCGCGATGAACGATGGGGAGTTGGCTGCCCGTTGTCGTAGTCGGCTGGTCCTGACGGAGGGATTCCCGACTTATGGGGGGCTCGCCGGATATGATCTCGAGGCGATTGCAGTGGGGCTCAAGGAGGCGCTGGACGAGGACTATCTGAGGTATCGGATCCGGTCGATCGAATACCTGGGAGACAAACTATTGGCCGCAGGAGTGCCGATACTGACGCCAACGGGTGGCCATGCGCTCTATCTGGATGCAAAGCGCTGGTTGCCTCACATTCCGCAGTCGCAGTATCCGGCGTGGGCGTTGTCGCTGGCGTTGTATCTGGAGGGCGGGATCCGGGGGGTGGAGATCGGGTCGGTGATGTTTGGCCGGCAGCCTGACGGTAGCGAAAAGCCTGCTGAGTTGGAGCTAGTGCGTCTTGCCTTTCCCAGGCGTGTGTACACGCAGAGCCATGTGGATTATGTGGCTGAGGTGTTGTTGTACATGAATGGAATCGTCGATGGGATTCGGGGAGTGAGGATGGTGAAGGCGCCGGAGGTGCTCCGTCATTTCACGGCGGAGTTCGAGATGGTCGGGTGATGTGCGCGACAGCGGACTGGTGCACGCACTCCTCGGCATCGAGGATCGCGAGGCCTTGCTGTCGCATCCAGTTTCCGGTGTAAGCTGGGAGGGTCCCGGCCCACGGCTACCTTCGTAACTGGACGACACTAAGCTCAGTGAGCATGCGAATGGAGCGTGCCCCGCGCTTGTCTGTCGGTATGACAATACGGAAGTCACCGCGCTCTGCAAACATCGGTTTGCCATCAGCGGTATCGGCCAGGAGGAATTGTCCATCGGTCATGGCCGGATCGAGCTCACCCAACGAGAACACCACCTGATAACCATCAGACGCTTTGGCGACGACGTAGCTGGACAGCGCAGCCCCACGCATGTTCTCTCCGAGTGGTACACCAGCCTTGCCGAGCACCTCGCTCAACCAGACGCCCTCGTACGTTGTGGCAATGCCATTGCTCGTGGTTGTGACTGATGCTCGCGGCATCCGAGCGAGATCTGCTCTCGAAAGTTTGAGAGGCTGAGCAACAGCACCCGTAACTGATATCGTGGCCGGTTGCTGCTGCGCGATAGCAGGCGATGCAGCAGCAAGAGTCAGGGCAAGTGTCAACAGGTGGATCCGCAGTGAGCGAGATAGTCTGTGCCGTCGACGCAGCCTCATTTGGAGTCCCTTTCGATCGCGGTGGTCGAATCCACCGTAGAGGAGGCGATCTATGCGAATTAATGCGATATAGCCGTTCAACTATATCGCCGGGTGACGGAGTGCGGCAACAGCTGTGGGGAGCGCACTTATCCCTCGGACTCCTTCTTCAGCAGTTTGGCGAATGCCCTAAGGTCACCTGATATCGCCTTCGCGGCGCGCGCTTCCATCGATCGATAGGCGGCCATCACGTCGCGTCCCATCTTGGTAAGCTCGGCGCCTCCGTGGTGTCGTCCTCCCTTGACTGCCTCCACAACGGGCGACCTGAAGATCTGGTTCATGGTGTCGATCAGATACCAGGCTCTCTTGTAGCTCATTCCCATGGAGCGGGCAGCCGCTGCTATGGAGCCGAGCTTTTGAATGGCGCTCAGGAGATCCGCCTTGCCTGGTCCCATGGCGACGGTTTGGCCAACGACAAATCTGAGGCGAGTACGAATGGGAGAAGCCATGCGGGATATTAAAGGGCCACGTACTTGTGAATACCAGATGCGCTCTACACGCTGAAATACAGGTTGTAGTACACGATTGCGCCATGTCTCAGTATTTCGACAGCGTCGACCGCGCACAGTCCGTATACTTCCTCGATTGGTTGAGCCCTAACGACACCGCAGGAGACTCCGCACGTGAACTCGAAAGCGCTTTTCGCTACCATCACCGCACTCGCGGTCACCTCTCCCCTTCCAGCTGCCGCACAAGGTACCCTCGCCGACTACCAACGCGCCGAGCAGCGCCTGACGTGGAATGCCCTGCGTCACGTGATGGGAGACCAGGTGCAGCCCAACTGGTACAGCGACAGCACGCGCTTCTGGTACCGCATCATGACACCGCGGGGATACGAGTTCTACACGGCGTCAGGAGCCACGGGGCAACGAACACCCCTCTTTGACAACGTTCGGCTCGCGGCCTCCCTTGCACGCATCGCTGACACAGCCGTCGTAGCCGGTTCGCTTCCTTTTCAGCGTTTTGACTTTGCCGACGACGGGCGCAACGAACGCAAGATCCACCTCCGCATCGGCAAACGCGCCTTCGAGTGTGAACTGGCTACCTACGCGTGCAGCAAGGTCGATACTCTCCCTGACCGGCGCCGCTACGTCCGGTCCCCCGACAAACAATGGGATGCGTTTGAGTCCGGACACAACCTCTGGGTCAAACGCGTGGGCTCCACAGATTCCGTCCAGCTCACCACGGACGGTATCGACAAATACGCTTACGGCGTAGGCTCTCCATCACCGACTCAGATCAAGAACAAGACGCCAAACACGCCGCAGGTCACCTGGTCTCCCGACTCCAGGAGGCTCGTCGTTCCACGCATCGACGAACGCGGCGTCAAGACCTTTCACCTGTACTCGTCCACAACGTCGCGACCCACCGCCTACCAATACCCGTACGCACTCCCGGGCGACTCAGTCGTTCAGCAGATCGAGTATTACGTCGCCGACATCGAGTCGCGATCGAGCCGCAAGATCGATTCGCCGCCGCAACCGATGATGTCGTTCTATGCCTTTGGCGGACGGCAGGTGCAGTGGTCATCCAACTCTGATCGCGTCTACTTTACGCACGTCAATCGCGGACCTAAGCGTGTGCAACTCATGGTTGCTGACGTTGCCGGTGGCGCACCGCGCCAGATCACGGCCGACAGTTCTTCCAGCTACGTGGCCGGGAACCTCGATCTCTTTGTCGGAGGCACCAACTGGAAGCCTCTTGGAAATGGCGACGTCATCTGGTTCTCTGAACGCGATGGGTGGGGTCATCTCTATCACCTGGGAGGCGACGGCGCCGTCAAACACCAGATTACCTCCGGTGATTGGGTCGTGATCTCACTGCTGGGCGTCGACGAAACCGCGGGACGCGTCTACTTCACCGCGCGTGGTCGAGAGAAGGAACGGCACCCTGAATACACCTTCCTTTACTCAGTTGGGATCGATGGTACGGGACTCACGCTTTTGACTCCTGAGAACGCAAATCACGAGATCACGGCGGTCCCTGGAACGAGGACGTTCCTCGACTCGTATTCGCGCGTGGATTCTCCATCTGTGAGCGTTTTGCGCGGCGCAGATGGCAGAGTGATTCGGGAGTTGGAGAGAGCGGACATCGTGGCGCTAAGGGCAACCGGCTGGATACCAGGGGAGATCTTCTTTGCCAAGGCACGCGACGGCGTGACTGATGTCTCAGGCGTGATCTGGAAGCCTTCCAACTTTGATTCGACAAAGAGCTATCCGGTGATCGAGCATATTTACCCCGGTCCGCTCATCAGCCCAGTCCCAAAGTCCTTCTTCCCTACGCGCGCTGGCTTTTCGTATTCAACCTTTGGTCAGGTGCAGGCGCTCGCCGAGCTTGGCTTTATCGTGGTGTCGATCGATGCCATCGGGAACACGGCACGCAACAAAGGCATCTACACGCGCTACTACGGCGAGTTAGGCGATAACGGCATCGCGGATCGCGTGGCCGTGGTGAAGCAACTGGGCATGCGGCACCGCTGGATGGATCTGACGCGCGTTGGAATCTACGGACATTCCGGCGGCGGCTTCTCTTCTACCGATGCGCTGCTCA
>CAZYTS010000220.1:0-5112 GCA_964649855.1 uncultured Gemmatimonadaceae bacterium | reverse complement strand
GCAATAGTAGCCGACCTGATGATGCCGCACCACGCCAATGGACTGCGCCAGCCGTCGGTCTTTGGAGGAGTGATCATGAGCATGGTTGATCGTTGCTCGGCGCTTGCGGCAATGCGGCATTCGCGCGGCCAGGTTACGACCCTAAGTATCGATCGCATCCTGTTTAAGGAGCCGATTCGCGTTGGGGATCTGGTGGAGATCCGTTCGCGCGTTGTGTTTGTGGGGACGACGTCTATGGCCGTGGTGGCGCAGGTTTACGCTGAAACGGTTGCAACTCGAACAAGGCGACATACGAACGAGTGTTGGCTCACGTTTGTGCACCTGGATGAAGAGGGAAAGCCGAGCCGTGTGCCTCCGCTGCGGCTGGAGACTGCCGAGGACCGCTTTTTGAATGAAATGGCGGCGCGGCGCCGCGAGCAGGCGCTGGCCGAAAAGCTGGATTGAGGGTGAAGTGGGGACGATGCTCGCCCGTTTTTCAAGAGTTGCCGCCGAAGCTGGCTCTCGATTAACTATCAGATCCTACTTCAGCCACTCTTCATAGCATGTCTCCCCGTTTCACGATCGAGATGGCCAATCGGACGTTGCCGCTAGTTAGCCGCATAGTTCGTGACATCCTCGACAGCTACCGGGAGTGGCGGCAGGCCGTCGAAGCATTTGAAGTTGCATCAGCGTTGAGCCGTGCCGACCGTCCCACTCCGCAAGCACTCACACTGCAAGCCAGGGCTCAGGAACTGGCCCGAGAGATCCAGGGGTTTCTCGCGGAGCTCAGCGATCTTGGTGTAGAGTTCAAGGGTTTTGAGCTCGGTCTGGTGGATTTTCCGGGCGAGGTTGACGGACATCCGGTGATGTGGTGCTGGAAGTTCGGCGAATCCTCGGTGCAGTATTGGCACGAGATGGATGCTGGATACGCAGGTAGGCAGCACATCGAATCGCTTTTTGCGGGAACCAAGGCTACGTGAACATGCGACCATTCAAAGGGCCAGACGGCACCATGTGGGGAGTGCAGGTGCAAATGCCGTCGCACAGCGGGGCGATGGTGCTTTTCCATCATCCCAACGGAGAGACAGCCAGGCTCAATCGTTATGCATGGATCAACGCGCCAACGGAGACGGCGCACGATCCTCGTACGAGCCTCAAGGCAGCGGCACTGGATTCACAACTGAGCGAGCGCGATATCGCGCGACTTTTCCGGCGATCAATGCCCGTACAGACCAACTGGCCCAGGTACAGCGGGTAGCTCCGGGTCGTTGGTCTAAACTGGGATAACGACACTGGGGCCCGGGTCCCGGATTTGGCTCCCACGGTCCCCAGTCCGGGACATGCCTCGTTCGCTGCGCTCACTCGCCCGGGAAGCCGGGAGGTGAATCGTTGCGCTCACTCGCCCGGTAAGTCGGTAGGTGAATCGTTGCGCTCACTCGCTCGGAGAGGCGGTTCCCGAATGGCTATCCTCGGCGACCGACACGTCTTGCGCTTCGGAGCTGTAGGGCACCTCAACCTCCATCCCATCCCTTGCCACCTTGGTGTTGGCGAAAACGGTTCGAGCTTCGCGCTCGAGCTCGCCAGGATCGCGCGAATAACGCGATGATATGTGAGTCAGTATCAGGCGTTTCACGCCGGCCTGAGCCGCAATTGCCGCGGCTTCGAGCGCGGTAGAGTGACCCGTTTCAAGGGCACGCTGGGCCTCCTCGTGCGCAAAGGTGGCCTCGTGAATAAGGAGGTCAGCATCGCGCGCCGCTTCGCGCGTACTGTCGGCCGGTCTCGTGTCACCGGTTATAACAACGCGCCTCCCCACGCGCGGTGGCCCTACAAGCAGAGAGGGGGAGACTTCGCGCCCATCTGGCAATGTTACAGTCTCGCCACGGTGCAGCTTTCCCCAGAGCGGCCCTTCGGGCACGCCTAACGCGCGCGCGTGCTCGGGATCAAAACGCCCGCGCCGCTCGTCTTCGATCAGAGCCCAGCTGAGACTCGGACCGCGGTGTTCCGCCGCTACGGCAGAGATTAGGTACTCCTTGCGGCGGATCTCATCACCTGGCTGAAGCTCGGTGACTTCGAGCGGAAACGTCAGGCGATCTGCGCCGAGTGTCTCACACTTCTTTAAAACTCGTGCTGCACCGCGCGGACCCCAGCATCTCATAATCTCCGTTCTTCCCTGGAGAGAAAGCGTACGGAAGAGTCCAACTATCCCAAGAAAATGATCCGCATGAAAATGCGAGAAAAACACATCGTTAAGCGCAAACGAAATTCCATAACGCATCATCTGGCGCTGTGTCCCTTCTCCACAATCGAACAGCAGAGTTTCGCCCTCGCGAATTAGCGCCAGAGCAGAGACTCCACGTTCGGTGGTCGGTCGTGAGGCCGACGTACCCAGGAAGCGGACCAGAAGCGGCATAACGAGTCAATATAGCGGTCGAGGCTGGCAGCCGAATTCGCTATTGACGGAATGACGTTCACCAATCATTTGTGAGATGCATCGCTGAGGCTGCTCATCTGCAGTTGCAGTTTGATCGCGCGGCGTCCTGAACTTCAAACGCCGCCACGCCAGGCAGATGGCCCGGCGGTGAGGCGAGTGGGGACATTCCAAAGAGCACGGTACGCGGCCGTAGGATGGCACCGGTACGTCCGGTTGGAGCCTCCTCCCCCCCGATCGCGGCCCGCCGTGGCTCCCGCTCCAACTCGACGCGCTCGGGTGTGCGGACTCTCCGCGCACCACACGTCAGCTCAAGCAGGAGGAGATCACCATGACCGGAAAAAGCAAGCGGGGATTCGCATCAATGGATCCGCAGCGCCAGCGAGAAATCGCGAGCAAGGGGGGCCGCGCTGCCCACGCAAAGGGAACCGCGCACGAATGGTCTCGTGATGAGGCTCGCGTGGCGGGTAGGAAAGGCGGCGTAGTCGTAAGCCGCGACCGCGACCACATGGCAATGATCGGCCGAGAAGGTGGTGAAGCACGGGGCCGTGCCAGTGCCATGGCTAAAGCAGTGAATGGACACGACGCGCGCCGCTATATGGAGCGTGAGTCTTCCATGACAGTCAGTCGCGAACAGCACAGATCATCGCAATCGTCAGCGCCGCGTGAACGTGGCGAGCTGAGAAACGAGGCTCGCTGAGTCGATTTTGGACTCAGAGAGGACCCGCACCATCCGCGAATAGTCGCGGACAGACGCGGATTACGCGGATCGGCCTCGGTCCGCGTGGATCCGCGGCGTTACAAAAACGTTGCAAGTCTCTGTGGATATGTGAGTTACATATCCGCTAGCTTGACTTTGCGTCGGGAAACACTAGCTTTAATAACATCGGCCCGCTTTATGCAGGCCAGATTGTTACTGGCGGAGTGCGACCGTCGTATAACAAGCGGTAGCGCTCTTTTGTTGGGAGGGGCTGTAGCTCAGTTGGGAGAGCGCTGCAATCGCACTGCAGAGGTCAGGGGTTCGACTCCCCTCAGCTCCATAAATTCGCGGCACGCACGACAAGAGGGTTTGCTAGCCAGCCGCTGCTCGGTAGGACGTAGAGTTCCAATGACAGCGAGTTTGGCCATCCCTCGCGGGCCGCACCATAGACTAAGAAGCCGCTCATTTCCTGAGCGGCTTTTCGCTTTTCCAGGGCCACCAAGCCCCTGGCGCCTTCAGCCTCTCAGTCCCTCAAAGTCCCGCCGCAGCGCTTCCAGCATCAGCATCAGAAAGCGATTCTCCTCGACTTCGGAGTGCCCCTCGAAATCTCCAAAGGCAGTGCCACCCAGGCCGCCAAGCCAGCGCATGATGGCGCTCTCGTTTACCACCGTCCGCATGTGGCGCAGACTGATCGTCTGATCAGACAGATCGTCGCGGATCAGGAGCCGCATCTCCGTTCCCCTGCCTGCAAACGGTGTTTTGAGGGGATTCTTTATGAGATGATTCACCGCCAGAGGCAACCGCCACTTTGGTTCGCGCTGGAACGTCAGATACCAGCCGCGCTCATGTGGTCCGCGCGTGATAATGAAATCTGCAACCAGGTCCGAAAAGCCTACGCGAAAAATCTTGAAGCGTGCGCTGAAGTCGAATCTGACTCTCAATGTATCGGGCATGGGCTTTGGCGGCCCGCTCAGTGCTACCAACCTTCCATTGTGGGCTCGTAAGCGCACCACAAAGCGCCCCGGGCCGCCTCCCATGTCGAAATACCTGGCACCGCTTCGGTCAAAGAGCTGCGTTCGGTGGATGGTGGGGACGACGTACTTGTCTACGTAAGCTGCAAATGCTGGGTAGGTCTTTCTGAGCGAATCCGGTAGAAACGAGACGCCAAGCATGAGACTTGTCGACCCATCGTCATGGGGCGTGGTACGCAAAGAGTCGATCCTGAAGAGCTGGGACATATGCCGCGTTGTCCGCGGAAAAATCGTGCTCAGGTCGGCGAGCAACTCACTCGACGTTCGTCCTTCGAAACCCGTCATGACGCCGAGGATTGCCGCGCCCGTTTGCTCTGGCGACGCGGTGCCCATGGCGTGATCCACAATGGTCACCCACTCGTAGTTGTCGCCGGGCAGCTTTTGGAGCCGAATGTAGTGGCGCTGCCCTCCAAGGGTTTTCGGGTAGACGGCGTTGTTGCGTGCCGAAAAGAGGTAGTTGCGGCCATCAAAGCCAGCATCGAGGTAGAGCGCCTGTGAGGAGTCGGGGGCGTTGCGGATCGTCCAGATTGTGGAGTCGCGAAAGAGGGTCGCCGGGGTCAGCGCGTGCCGACCCAGGAGCGGACGCGCATGGTCAAAGAACGAGTCGCGTTTGACGTTGTTGAAGCGCACTGAAAAAGCCGCCAGCGCGTTGTCGGCGTTGCGCTTGGCCTCCTCCAGCGAGCTTCCCCACGGTGGAACGGCAGCTCGGCAACCCACAACGAGCAGTGTGAGGGCCAGGATCTGCCCCAGGCTGCGGATGCATAAATGGTTCACTGACAAGAGAATAGCAGGTTGACACAGAAAGGCGCTTCCGGGTGCCGGGGGTTGCCGCAGCGCGCCCGGGCCGGGTATTTTCTCGTACGCCCGACATGGGGCCTAAGTTCATGTCACTGCCCCTTGGTGTAACTGGCAACACGTCTGACTCTGGATCAGAAGAGTCCAGGTTCGAGCCCTGGAGGGGCAACTCCAAGAAC
>CAZYTS010000219.1:0-5127 GCA_964649855.1 uncultured Gemmatimonadaceae bacterium | reverse complement strand
ACATCACGAACCGGACTGGCCCGGCAAACTCGGCGCAATCCCCTGGGTCTACGCCGAGATCGTGCGCGCCCTGCACCGTCACGAACGTGTTGAAATCCTCTGCAACAACCAAGAGGTGCGCGACAACGCCAGACGTGCTCTGGACGCCCACGGATGTAACCCAGCCGGCTATCGGCTCCATGTGGTTCCAACCGACCGAGTCTGGCTGCGCGATTCCATGCCGACGTGTGTGCACGATAACCAGGGCAAGGTGGTGCTGGCCAACTGGCGCTTTAACGCATGGGCCAAGTACGACAACTACACCTATGATAAGAATGTCGGTGACGAGGTCGCCCGGATCACTGGCCTGCCACTTATCGTGCCGACGCGCCAGGACGGAACAGCCATTGTACTCGAAGGAGGAGCCATCGAGACTAATGGTGCCGACCTCCTTATGGTCACGGAGGAGTGTCTTCTGTCAAAAATCCAGGAGCGCAACCCTGGGATGAATCGTGCTGATTACGAAGAAACCTTTGCGCGGTATCTCGGCGTCCGCGAGACCATCTGGTTAGGCGAGGGCTGCGTGGGCGACGACACACACGGTCATATAGATGATATCGCACGCTTTGTGGGAGACGACACGGTGCTCCTGGCGCACGAAGAAGATCCCGCGGACGAGAACCACCGGCGTTCTCTCGACAACCTCAAACGCTTACGCGCTTTCGGAGGAGGTCGGTTGAAGATTAAAACTCTCCCATTCCCACGTCCCGTCGTTATGGATGGACAGCGACTGCCGGCGAGTTATGCCAATTACTATATCGCAAACGGGGTTGTAGTCGTCCCTACGTTCAACGACAGGAACGACCGCGTGGCACTGTCCACGCTGGCCGAATGCTTTCCCGACCGCGAAGTTGTGGGGATCCACTCTGTCGATCTGGTGTGGGGCCTGGGCACGCTTCACTGTCTGACGCAGCAGGAACCGGTTGCGCGGGCATAACGATGCTACCTGGATGCAGAGATTCTCGCCGTACGCCGGCATTCTTGCGGCCGCCCTCGCTATCGCGTGCAGCGGTTCCGATTCGTCAGGCACAGGTGCCGTCGGCGGGACGCTGATTATTGCCACAGGGCAGGAGCCCGATGCGCTCCTCCCGCCCCTGATCGAGACAACCAGCGGAAAGCAAGCGGTCGACATGCTCTTCATGCCGATTGCTACCCTTGGTGACGATATGGGGATTCTTGGCGACGAAGGCTTTTCTCCTGCACTCGCCCAGTCGTGGGAGTGGTCAGATGACTCACTCTCGATTGCCTTTCGGATCGACCCAAAAGCGCGCTGGTCTGACGGCCGGCCCGTCAGAGCCGCTGACGTGCGCTACACTCTGGCTGCGTTCCGGGCACCTGGCGTTGCCTCGGATGCCGTAACCAAACTGAGGAATATTGATTCCATCACCGTGCGCGACTCCACCACTTTTGTGGCATGGTACAAACTGAGAGCTGCGACCCAGTTCTTCGATCTTGTCTACAACCTGATTCCGATTCCCGAACACGTTTACGGCTCGATTCCGTTCGATTCGCTCCGCACAGCGCCCGCGGCGCAGAATCCCGTCGGGAGCGGCAAATTCAGGCTCGTTAGGTGGGACCCTGCTGTGAGTGTGGAAGTCGTGGCGGACACCGCGCACTGGGCGGGGCGCCCGCTGCTCGACCGTATCGTCTGGCTGCCGGTCTCTGATCCGGTTGCACAGACTGCAAAACTGGTCACCGGCGAGGCGGACATGGTGGAGATTCTCCGCGGCGCTGCACTGGAGACCGCTGTCAAAGACTCGGCGCTCAGCTTTATACGCAGGCCATCGTTTGACTTTGCGATGGCGATCTTTAACCTGCGCGATCCGGCCGACCTCTCAAAGCCGCACCCGATCTTCTCGAATCGTGCTGTGCGCCTGGCATTGAACCTTTCCCTGGACCGTACGGCACTCGTTCGCAACGTGCTCGACACTCTGGGATTGGCAATGAAGTCGCCGTTCCTGAGTGCCTACGGCATTCCAGGAGGCGAATTTCCTACCGCCAACGTTGCCGAAGCAATCAGAATCCTCGAAGAAGCTGGTTGGCGCGACACCAACAGCGACGGCGTTCGCGAACGCGACGGGCGAGAGCTTGCCTTCTCGATGATTGTTCCTACCACAAGCGCCCCACGCATCCGGGCATCGGTAATCATGCAGGAGGCGTTCAGGAGAGTTGGCGCAAGAGTCACCCTGGAACACACCGAATCCGCCGTGCACGGCGCTAACACGGCAGCAGGCAGATTCGACATCTCCATTATGGGCTATTCAAGCAGCCCCTCACCAACGAGCATCCGTCAGTACTGGGGCACGCAGTCGCCAGGAGCAGGTTCCAATTACGGCGGCTACTCCAATAAGGCCTTCGACGACCTCGTTGATCGGGCGATTACGTCGACAGACGGAGCACATGCGCGCGCCCTATTGAGCAGTGCAGCACAGGTACTCGCCGAGGACGCTCCCGCCATCTGGCTCTACGAAGCACAGACGGTCAGCGGAATTCACGAGCGTTTTAGAACCGTAGGAATGCGTCCCGACGCCTGGTGGGCAGGGCTCGACAAGTGGTCGGTAGTACCGGGCATGGCAATCGATCGGGATAAGATCGGGGTTCGGCAATTGCCTTAGGGGAGGGGTCCCCTCCCGGTCTCAGAGTTACGAATCTGAGCCCAACTAGCCGAGTTTCGAATCTGACCCCAATTAGGAGACGAGGGCTACCTGCTCGCCGTCGATGGCGTCTGCGCGCGCGATGGCCAGCTCGCGCTCAGCCATCATCTCCAGAAACGCGGTCGCAACGTCGGCATCGAACTCGGTACCTATGCGGTGATTGATGTAGTCAAAAATCGCCGCCGCCTCCCAGGCCACGCGATACGGTCGATGCGTGCGCAGAGCGTCAAACACATCGCAGACGTGCACCAAAAGGCTGGCATGGTGACAGTCGCACTTTCGCTGCCGCTCAGGGTAGCCGTGACCGTCGATCATGATGTGGTGCTCAAATGCAACCACGGCGCAGAGGTCGAGGTCCTTGTCGGTCTGCAGAATGATCTTGGCCCCTTCTACGGGATGACTCCGCATTATGGCCAGTTCTTCGGGAGTCAGGGCGCCAGGTTTGCGCAGAATCTCGGTAGGTACCTGCACCTTACCGAGGTCGTGCAGTAGCCCCGTCATCCCGTACACTCGGCTTTCTCTCTTTGACAATCCCATGTGCTCGGCGAGTCCCATGGCGAGCACTGCAACATTGAGTGCGTGGGTCGTTGTGTACTGGTCGAACTCTTTTAGCGTCAGTAGCGGCATGAAGATCTGGTGCCCGCCGTGCATTGCCGCTGACAGGGAGTGGACAATAGCCTCCGCTTCGGCGAGCGGAAGTTCGCGAGCACTGGTGACTTCGTCATGCATCCACTGCACCGCGTCTGCCTCCTCGGTCAGGTCAAAGTCACCGATGTGCTGCAAGACCTGACTCTCGTCGTAGGCTGGAACTATGGCAGCCGCTCCGCGGACCCCTACGCTTCCAAAGCGAATAGGAGCTACACCACCCACAGGAGTGCGGTCAGCGACCCTATGCTCGGTGGATGTGTGCGAGCTGATTCGACTCAGCACCGCTTCGAGGAAGGCACGAAACTCTTCGTGGTCCACGTCGGCTCTGAACTCGATGCGTTGCACGCCGGCACTCGAGAGCTTGCGCGCCCAATCCCAGTCCTGCAGTTCACGCACGGCACGGTTGGCGTAGATGACTTCTTCGCCGAGGAACGAGAACGCGGGACTCGGGTCCATGGACTGAAGGGCCCGCAACTGTTCAAAGGCAGCATCGGCCGCGCGAGCACGCGCCGGGTGGCCTTCGGAGTAGAGCGACATTTTGGCCAGCGCCTGCGCCAAACCGGTGAGGAACCTTACAACGCTGTTCATCCAGCCTCCGCAAGTGAATGGCGTGCAGCAGTCGCGGCGCGGCGGAACTCATCTGTTCGGCTTTCGCGACCAAGGGCGACAACTTCGGCCCCTTCGGCGGTGTCTCCAAAATGGGCAGCAATTGATGTCACCGCAGCGATCACCTCAGGAGCAGCATTGCGCAGTTTGCGTGAGCGCGTGAGCCAGCGTGTACGCGTGGCCAGGCTGAGAAGCCATTCCAGAACCTCAGTTGTGCGGGCCACGCTGGTAGCACGAATGAGCCGCACCCTGAGTTCCGAGGTTAGCGAGTGATCCTCCTCGAAGCGGCGCATGAGAATGCGCGCGCAGTCAGCACTGCAGGAACGTGCCGTAGCGTTGAGGCCCAGGTTCAGAATCCGAAGGTCTGGGTCTCTGACGGCAATGAGAACAGCCTGTTCGCGTGTCTGTTCGGACTTGAGCAGAAACTTTAGGGCCTCGCGCCGTACCGACGAATCGAAGTGCCTAACGAAGCTAATCGGGTCCACGCGCGGCGGCCACGCGTCGATGCGTTCAAAGACGCCGAGAATGTAGCGCGTGACACGCGGAGACGCGGTAGCCAGCTCTGCCCCGAGGGGCTCCAGGGAGTCAAAACCGATGCGGACCAGGAGGTCGCTGATCCACGAGGCATCGTGATCGGGACGACGATCCATGGCGCTGACTAGCTGCGGGACCATCTTGCCCTTCAAACGATCGGCTGCCTGCTCCAGGATCTGCATCTCCGGGCGATCCGTGCCGAGGTGTTCCCGGATAGCCGACTCGTTGAGCAACCGTTCCAGCATCTCATTCCGGATCGCATTAGGCGCATAGGACTGCACCAGTTCGAGTGTCGGACCGATCCCGTCGCGCGCCACGAGCCGGGCCAGTATTGCCTCGGTACCGAGTCCCACGACCTCGACCTCCAGCGCAATGTCGAGCATGCGCTCGGGTTCGGCCAGGTCGCGCTTTTGGTCGGGGCCCGCAGAACTCGGACGCGGCGCGGCTTCCAGAACCTTGTCGTATTGCTTGGGGTTCGGGTTGTCCAGCGTCCAGCCATCGAGCAAGCGTTTCACGGTGAGCCGGAGCATCCGGTCCGCCTCGGGTGAGCGAGCGTCGTTGACTTCTGCCTCGCGGGCGAGCTTACCCAGCAGGCGCAACATGGCGTTGGATATTGGTGCGGTGCTGTTGGATGAAGCCACGCGCA
>CAZYTS010000218.1:0-5143 GCA_964649855.1 uncultured Gemmatimonadaceae bacterium | reverse complement strand
GAAGTAGACTGCTGATACGGGACACACTGCACGGGACACGCTGCACGGGACATGCTTCATGGGGCCCTGAAACCTCACGAGTTGGGGTGGGGTCGTGCAGCGTGCAGCGTGCAGCATGGGTCGTGCAGCGTGCAGCGCGTAACGTAGATTGTTGTTATGACCCACCCAGAGCCGGTTGAAAGGGTTGCAAGGGCAAAACCGCAGTCCAGAATGCTCTTTGGGCTTCTGGTCGGGGCAGGGGTCGGCATTATCGCCAACCAATGGTTAGGTGTTGGTGATCCGCTGCTGGATCGGATCAACCACTATGTCGCCACTCCAGTCGGAGAGATCTTTCTCCGACTGCTCTTCATGCTGGTGGTCCCGCTCGTCTTTGCGTCGATTGCATCGGGAGTTGCACGAGCCGGAGACCTCAAGAGGGTTGGACGTATTGGGAGCCGAGCCATGGCGTTTTTTGTCGGCACGACAGCGCTGGCCGCGGCGCTGGGGCTGATAGCAGTCGCGCTTATCCGGCCAGGCGAAAGGATGTCCCCCGAGACGCGCGCAGAGCTTATGGCTACCTACGCGTCAGATGCATCGAGCACCGTGCGCGCCGCTGCTGTACAGGACTTTGGGATTCAAACCATTATCAATATTGTCCCGCGCAACCCGATTCGTGCCGCTGCCGATCTCGACCTCCTTGGCGTCATGTTCTTTGCCATCTTGTTTGGCGCCGCGCTCACACAGATTCCAAAGACACGAGCCGATCCAATGCTCAACTGGCTCGATTCGCTGAGCGCAGTCGTAAGCCGCATTGTCGCTATGACCATGAGGCTCGCTCCATTTGGTGTAGCCTGTCTGGTGTTTGGTGTCACTTCGCGTTTTGGATTCCAGATACTGGAACTGCTCGGCTGGTTTGTCGCGACTGTGCTGGGAGCGTTGTTTATTCACGTGGTGCTGAACATCTCAGCTATAGTGCGGTTCCTTGTGGACATGTCTCCGGCGCAGTTTTTTGCGCGAACGAGAGAGACTCTGGTGACAGCGTTCTCGACCAGTTCCAGCAACGCCACACTTCCTACGGCTCTCGAAGCAGCGGAGCGGCAACTGGGGATTCCGGCGCACATTTCGGGATTCGTGCTCCCTCTGGGGTCGCAGTTGTGCATGAATGGTACCGCACTATTTGAAGGGATCACGGTCCTTACTCTGGCGCAGGCCTTTGGAGTAGGACTCAGCTTGCCACAGACGGTAGTGGTCATGGTGATGTGCGTGATCACTTCGGTGGGTGCTGCAAGTGTGCCGGGAGGATCGATTCCGCTCCTGGTTGGGATACTTACGATGTTTGGTATACCGGCCGAGGCAATAGCGATAGTACTTGGAGTCGACCGGCTTCTCGACATGGCGCGCACGACGGTGAACGTGACCAGTGATCTGGCGGGTACGGCGTGGGTGGCGCGAGCTGAGGGGGTGTGGGACGCTGGCATGGTCCCGGCGCTGGATCGTGGTGCGGGCGAGTCTCTGGCGTGATTGAGAGGTTCACCCCTAGCGGCTCCGAGTAACACGCCCCAACCTTGCTCTAGTTTGACCTCCAGCTCTCCACTGAACATCAATCCAGCTCAGACCGATGCACGTACTGCTCCGTATTGCCGCAGCCAGCACACTTTCAATTGCGCTCTTTTCCTCCGTAACCGCTGCGCAGGAAGCTCCCTTTATTGGCGTCAGAGTTGACCAGGATCGCAACAAGGTCCTGCTGGAGGTAACAGCTCAACGACTCGGCAGTGACTTTCTGTACCAGAGCGTACTGGCTACTGGGGCAGGGGTCTCAAACCTTGGGCTCGACCGTGGCCAAACCGGTGACAGCAAAGTCGTTAGGCTTGAGAAACGTGGCAAGCGTCTCGTGCTGCTGGAGCCGAACGTACTCACAAGAGCCCCCGGAGCCACCGCTGCCGCTCAGCGTGCAGCACGCGAAGCGTTTCCTTCATCGGTGATTGCGTCGTTCCCGATCGAATCAGAAGAGGGAGGCCGCATCGTAGCTGACGCCACATCTTATTTTCTCTCGGACACATACGGAATTGGCGACAACATCAGGCGCTCCCAACAGGGGAATGCACGCGTCGATGCCAACCGGAGCTGGGCCGATACCGCGCGCACCAAGGCATTTCCGCGGAACACTGAGATCCACTCCGTTCTCACCTTCGCCGTGGACAATCCAGGCACAGCGTTGCGGCGTACAGGAGCGGAGGCGTCGTCTCCAACCTTTGAAGTGCATCACTCGCTTGTTGCGCTACCAGATCCCGAGGGCTTCAGGCCACGAAAGTCTGATCCTCGCTCGGGCTTTTTTGGAGACCAGTACTACGATTATTCGCAGACCTTCGAGGGACTCTATCGCGACGGCTTCATAAATCGCTGGCGTCTTATTCCGAAGGACCCGGCTGCGTATCGCCGCGGTCAGCCGGTCGAGCCTGTAAATCCGATTGTGTATTACCTCGACCCTGCGATACCAGAGCCCTACAGATCGGCATTCCGCGAAGGAGGAATGTGGTGGAACAAGGTGTTCGAAGGCGCTGGTTGGAGAAATGCGTTTGCTGTGCGTGATCTGCCAGCTGGTGCTGACCCGATGGACGCTCGCTACAACCTCATCTACTGGGTTCACAGGAGCGGTCCCGGACCCTCGGTGGGGCCATCGCTTTCAGATCCGCGAACGGGAGAGATCCTCCGCACCGTGGTGCGCATGGATTCGTGGCGCTCACAAATTGACTACAACGTCTATTCCGGTCTCTTGCCTGCCGCGGGGCCCTCGGGACTGAATGTGAGTGCCGAGGATTTTGCGATGGCCAGGCGGCGCCAGCATGTGGCCCATGAGATCGGTCATACCCTGGGGCTTTCGCACAACTACATCGCACACGCCCAGGGCCGCACCAGCGTAATGGACTATCCCTTCCCGCTGATCACGGTCGACGCGCGCGGCAACCTCGACTTGTCCAAGGCATATTCGCCATTTGCAGGCGCGTGGGACTCGCTGGCGATCAGATATGGCTACACATGGTATGCGGATAGCTCAGCAGAAAAGGCGGGTTTGGCAGGAGTAATCGGAGAAATCTTGCGCCGCGACGTGCGTTTTGTGGCTGACCAGGACGCCAGCGCGCAGGGTTCGATTCCGGAGGTAACGCGATGGGTCGAAGGCGCCACCATGTTTGACGCCGTTGCCCGAACGACAGCCGTGCGACGGGTAGCCATCGACAAGTTTGACGAGCGGGCGGTTAAGCCTGGCGAGCCGCTCTTTCTGCTCAACATGAGGTTTGCCCACGTCTATCTCCACCATCGGTATTCGCTCGAAGGGCTGGTCAAGTACATCGGCGGGATGGACTATCGTTACGCGATGCGTGGTGACGGGCAGACACCTACGCGAATAATGCCAGCGGAGCAGCAACGTCGTGCCTTGAGTACGTTGCTCGATGCGCTGGAGCCCGCGGAGCTGTCGGTCCCTGAGCGCGTTATGGCGTTGATACCGCCGCGGCCCTACGGGGGCGACCCGACTTTCCAGTGGATCGGCTCGGCGGGGGGCACATCCTTTGATCAGATCTCTTTGGCAGGTGGAGTTGCTACAGAAGTGATCGAGGGGTTGCTGCACCGTGAACGTCTGGCGCGGGTGGCTCAGTTCAGTGCGCGTCCTGGCGGCTACCCGACATTAGACGAAGTGTTGTCGACCATGGTGGAGCGCGTGTTTGGGGCGGCGCCGTCGAGTGACGCCGGTTCTCAGGCTTTGAGGCGTACTGTTCAGCGTGTGTTGTTGAACACACTGCTGGATTGCGCCGGAGATGCGCGTGCGCTAGCCGAAGTTCGTCAGGGGGCGGAATGGCAGCTGCAGCAGCTGGACAGTCGCCTCGCGGGCGCGAGCGGTGGGAGTGTGGCTGATCAGGCTTTCAGGGCAAGCGCGCGTCGCGAGATTGCGCGATACTTTGCAGGTGACGATGATCCGGAAACGAGGTCGCGGTTCCCAGTGATTCCGCTTCCCTGGCCGTGATCGTAGTTGAAGGACCGGATTCCGGCTCGGCGCTCGCTGTTAGCTCGCCGGGCCGGAGACGCGAGTCTCGGCATACCGGTCGGACTCCCTGCTTAGCTGCTTTGCCAAACTCATGCAGATTGAAGTCAAACCATTCACATCAGATCATCGCGCCGCCTGGCTCGAAATGCGCGCTGCGCTCTACGAAGACGCTGACTACGAGGAGCTCTCCTCCGAAATCGACGCTTACTTTGCCTCTGGTGGCCTACCCGATGTAGGCGCAGCACTCGGCGCATTCGACTCCCAGGGAGTCGCAGTGGGCTTTGCCGAAGTCTCAGTGCGCTCCCACGCCGAGGGTTGCTACAGCGGACGCGTAGGCTACCTGGAAGGCTGGTACGTCATGGAACGAGTCCGAAAACACGGCATTGGCACGGCCCTGCTCAAAGGCGCCGAAAAGTGGGCCAAGGCACAAGTTTGCCACGAGTTTGCCTCTGACGCCATCATCGGTAATGACGTCAGCATTGCGGCTCATAAGGCGCTCGGGTTCATTGAAGTAGAGCGCATCGTGACATTCCGAAAGGAAATCTGAACCGGTTATCCAGGCGCCGGCGTGATCTAGTCCGAACGCAAAGCCTCCGTGGGGTCGACGCGCACGGCACGCCGGCTCGGTGCCCAGCTGGCGATCGCGGCCACGGACACGAGTACGAGAGACGCCAGACCAAGGGTCAAAGGATCGGTGGCAGCCACGCCATAAAGGAAGGAGTTGAGAAAGCGCGCCAGAACAACGAAAACTACCAGACCGGCCGCAGTCCCGATCGCTCCCAGCAATATGCCCTGTTTGGCAATCATCCCTGCCACTGCACGAGGCTGCGCGCCCAGAGCTATGCGGACCCCTAACTCACGTGTGCGGAGGGTCACGGCATACGCCATAACACCATAAAGACCAATAGCGCCAAGTACCAGAGCAACTCCGGCCGCACCACTCAGAATCATCATCGTAAAGCGCAGCTGTGCCATAGAGCGAGTGTAAACGTCGTCCATGGCTCTAACGCTGAACGTGGGGAGACCTGGATCCATCCCACGGATCACCTGCTGAGCCGACCTGACAATTGGCTGAGGATCGCCTGATGTCTTGAGGGTCAACGCGACTGCCCGGCGGATCTCAGA
>CAZYTS010000217.1:0-5153 GCA_964649855.1 uncultured Gemmatimonadaceae bacterium | reverse complement strand
GTCCCTCCTCGGGAGCTCTTTTCCGCCGCGGCGGAGTGGTTAGTCAAAACGCCCTCATGGCCCAACGCCGTGGGGGCGTTTTTGCGTGCTGGCGCGGTGCACACTGCGTGGCCCACGCCCTTCTTGACAAACCCATAAGTGATTACTTATGAATAAACCATGCACGCGGCCGCCGTTTCTGAGAACCGGATTTTTTACGCCCTGGCTGACCCAAGCCGGCGGGCGATTTTTGAGTCCCTGACCAGGGGCGAGGCGGCGGTAAAGGATCTCACGGCGCGCTTTCAGATCTCGCAACCAGCGGTCTCTCAGCACCTCTCCGCGCTCAAGGACGCGGGACTAGTTAAGGGTCGCCGAGAGGGCCGCAATGTCTACTACCGCGTTGAGCCCCAGGGCATGAAGCCACTCATCGACTGGATCGCGCACTATCGCGCCTTCTGGACACAGCACGCCGCACGACTCGAACGCCTTCTGGAGAAAATGGACTAGTGCAATCCGCTGACAAACAATCGCAAGCAGACCACTCGATCTCGTTTGATTGGGACCTGGACCATCCTCCCGAAAAGGTCTGGCGTGCGCTCACCGTCCCTGCCCTGCTGGCCGAATGGCTTCTACCAGTCGTGGGACACAAGCTCGAACTAGGCGCGTCGTTCATCTTCAAGACTGAGCCGCAGCCCGGCTGGGATGGCATAGTCAATTGCCGCTACCTCGAAATCGAGGCGTACAAGAGAATCAGTTGGAGTTGGGTTGTTGGCGAAATCGATACGGTCGTCACGATGACCCTGAGCCCGGTTGCCGATGGAACGCGGCTCTCTCTCGTGCAATCCGGATTCCGCGAAGACCAGAAGAAAAACGCCGGTGGCGCGCGCTACGGCTGGAAGATGATGAGCGCCAAGCTCGTTGAAGTCCTCGCACAAATGGCGTAAACGACTAATCCTGGAAAGGAGATCGCATGAGTTTAAGCGCCTGGATCAGACAGATTCACCGGTGGCTCGCCATCATCTTTACGTTGACGGTAATCGCCAACTTTGTGGCACTCGGTATTGGCGGCGGCCAACAGCCGCCGGCAGCGATAACCTACGCCCCGCTCCTTCCGCTGTTTTTGCTGTTGTTCAGTGGTCTCTACCTCTTTGTGCTTCCGTACACAGCAAAGCGCGGTGCGGCCACTCGCGGCCAACCCAGTGGCTAACCAAACCAGTCCCAAAGGCTCCTGATTCAGTTGCTGCCCCGCTGCCTTGCCGACTCCCACGCCTGAAACTCATCGATGGCATCGGACTGCATCAGGATCTTTGACCAGGGGTCAATGGTCACTCCGGCTCGCTCGTTAGCCGGCACCTCGCCGCTGCCATCAGTCATTGGCAGCGTAACCACCTTGCCGTCCACACGCACGTCGAGAGGCATCGGGAACGGCAGCCTGTCCGGAACCTCCCATCGGAGCTTGAGCATTCCGTTCTCGCGCGTTGCCACGACCCTGGGCAAAGCAGCACGATAAAGGTACACGTCAAAGAACCACTTGTAGTCCTTGCCGGTTACGCGATTGACGATGTCAAGAAAACCCTGAGTCGTACCAAACTGCGGCGTAAAGTTTCCCGGTTTCGGATCGGGCCGCCCGTAGACCAGCGTTCGCACCGATGTAAAAAAGGCGTCGTCGCCGATGAGCTTTCGCAGCGTGTGCGCCACCCAGCTGCCCTTGGGATAGATGTCTCCTCTCGGACCAGTCGAGTCAGCATATACCTCCTTCTCGCCGCGTTCCCGCCCTGAAACAAGGGGTTGCTCGTTGCGGATTCCTGATCGCTGCGACTTGAGCTGCGCCATGTAGTCGATCTCGCCACCCAAATATTCAGCAAGCAATGGCTGCGCATACGACCCAAGCCCTTCGTGCAGCCAGAGGTCGTCGTAGTTTGCATTCGAGAGCTGGTTGCCGAAATACTCGTGTGCAAACTCGTGATTCAGGAGCCAATTCCAGCCAAAGGGAGTCTTGGTGTACGGACCGCTGTGGCCAATTAGAGTCTGATTCTCCAGTCCCGAAAAGGGAACGCGGATCACTCCCATCTTCTGATCAGCCCACGGATAAGGACCGATTACGTTCTCCCAGAAGTCGAGAGTCTGCGGAAACTCCGAGAAAAGGTCCGCCGCCTCATCCTCTTCTCCCGGGATGTAGTAGAGTCGCATTGGAATCAAGTTACCAAAGCGGCTCTGATAGTCACCCTGCAACACCTTGTAGGGCCCAACGTTTAGAACGGAGCCGTATGTGTGAACGCTACGTGCTTGCCAGTTCCACGTTGTCCAACCGTCCTTTTCAATCTTGCTAACAAGCTTTCCATTGCCGGGCGCCATCAATCCTGCAGGAACCGTGTAGTGCAGGTCGCTGGTGGCAGGCTTGAGTGTGGGATGATCGAGGCATGGATAAAGCAGGTCGCAGCCGCCTCCCCAAAGCGACGTATCAATCCACGGATACTTGCCATCGGGTGTCGTGGTCCACGTGGTTCCTCCCTCCCATGGCGGACGTTTGGCAAGTGGAGGCGTTCCAGAGTAAATCACGCGAGCCTTGAGCTGCGTTCCCGGCGAGAACTGAGCTGGCAGCGCAATTCTAAGCTGACCCTCAGGGTTGGACCACGCCGAACGCGGGAGCTCGCGAGCGTCTATAGAGATGGAGCCGATAGTGTATCCCGGATACAGGTCGAGTATCAGCGTCCGCAGTGGGACCCTGGTACTCAGCGTAAGCGTGGTAACGCCCTCGATGCGCTTCTCGTTTGGAAAGACCTTGAGTGCGTGGTCAAGGTGGTCAAAGGTCAGGGCCATCTGCTCGGCCGGCCGTAGCCCGCCCATCTTTCGAGTCTGCGCAGTGATGAACTTTGGATCGTTTGGGTCGGTTACCGGCGGAGCTACCTGACGCTGCGCGTCCAGGGCACCCGCTAGTAGAATCGTCAATACACAGGATACGATCGACTGTCCAAGCCTCAGCCGCATGATGTTGTCCCTTTCGATGTTTGCCGTCTCGTAGAACCTCAGTTCGGGCTTTAAGGGTGTCAAGCAAATTGGGTTTGGCCTGGGTCGTGGGCTTTGAGCGAGCTGGGCAGACACAAGGCCCTGGATTCCGGGTCTCCGGAAAGCCGGAAGGGACTGCTCGGCGCGCCCGAGCGCTCGTCTAAAGACGCGGGATTGGAGCAACTATCGGCACGCCTTTAATCGCAAAACGACTGCCTCAGTTCCCAAAATACAGCGGGCCCCGGCGAAAGCCGGGGCCCAAAGTAGTTGACTAGCGATCTAGAGCGCGAAGCTCAGGGTTGGAACGAGTGCACACTCTTGCCACTCGGCAGCGACGCCGGGATGAGCTTGTTAAGCTCCTGCGGTGTGGCTCGTGGGTCTGTCAGTGCGTTCCTCACAAAGGCCACCAGCTGGCTGAACTCCTCCTGAGTGAGCTCGATCGGCGTCCTCATACGCGAGTCGAGCCGATCGATCACGGGTGCCATTGGGGGACGTGGTCCAAGCAGATCCGCATCAACACCAGCTACTCCAGGATCATACTGGCTCGCCCACCGTGCCGGGTCGAGATGATGCCTGATGGCATCCTCCAGCTTGGTGTACGCACCGTTGTGACCAAAGGCCGGCTGCAGGCTGATATTTCTGATCGGTGACGTTCTAAACGCATACCGATCGGCAGGATTCTGTGTCACCTGTTCCAAACCAAAATCCTCGTTGCCGCCGAGTCCATCGTAGGTGACGTTGCTCAGGTCCGGAACGATTTGAGGCCAGGCAAGAACGTGTTCCTTGAAGTCCGAGAACATCTCGTTTGCCTGCCCCGAAACAGCGTGGCACTCCACACAGTGCGCTTTGCCAAAAAAGAGGAGTGCTCCACGCTTCTCAGCCATCGTCATGGCCGAACGCGAACCACGTGCGTATTGATCTATGGGTGCGTTGGCAAAATTGAGGGAGAACGTGAACTCGGCGATGGCGTGTCCGATGTGATCGTAGGTAATCGGTCCACCAGATGCGACCTCAGGATAGACCTGTGCAAATCGGGTCTTGTAGTTGGCTACCAGGTTCAGACGACGCACGACTTCGGCACGAATTGCGGTGTTGTCACCTGGAAAATCAAACCCGGCCATTTCAACCCTCTCGGTAGGCGGAATGAACGCCTGCGCCGTGAGAAGGTGTGGCAGATACGAGAGCGTCGAAGCCTCGGGTGCCGGGAAGGTAAAGCTGAAAGAGTTGTCGAAAGGATTGCCCGATCGCGCCGCAAAGCGGGAGTTCCACATCAACGTCGGGTAGAACGCAGCATTCAGGAGGTGCGGCGTCCTCCTCTGGTTCCTGGGACCAGTTCGCCCCGGTCCAACCATCCCATTGTTGTCAATTCCAATAGCAATTGACTGAGTGTCCCCAAAGCCGTGTTTGGGAGCGTGACAACCCGCGCAGGAGTTGTCGCCCTTGAGAGCAAGCTCGGGATCAAAGAATAAAAGACGGCCTACATCAGCGAGATCCAGGTCCAATGGACGGCCGAGTCGCTGCTCGAGGCGATCACCAACACGGCCAGAGAAGCCGTGAGATGCGAGAACCCTCTGGAGCCCAGGGTCCACCTGCGCGTCCGTAAGCACTCCAGTCTCAGGTGGTAACGGTGTGAAGCCGGGGGTATCATCCCCCGCACAGGCAGCGACGGTCGCAAGGCAAAGCAGCCACCCTAGTCTTCGAGTCTTCATTTTCCCGTGGGCTGGTTGTCGGGGTTATCACTCCAACCCGTGCCTGCGGGCAAACTCCGTGCCAAAATTGACTGATCCTCTCCCCATTAGCAAAAAGGCACCCGGGAATAGCTCCCGGGTGCCTTTGGAGACCTCTTACAACTAGTAGCCCTGGTTCTGAACCAGCTTAGGAGCCACGTCTATTTCATTCTGCGGAATCGGCCAAAGTGTCCTGAAGTTCGGAATACCCTCCGTTCCAGTGGCCCTCTGGGTCCGCACGAGATCAGGCCAACGGTCCCCTTCAAAGGCCAGTTCGCGACGCCGCTCCAGGAGAACGGCATCGACAACGTCAGACTGTGACTGTGAGCCGAGAATGTGTGGCGTTAGTCCAGCACGAAGCCGCAGCTGATTATAGGTATCGATTGCATCCTGCAGGTTGCCCAGACGCGCCTGCGCTTCGGCCTTGTTGAGCAGCACTTC
>CAZYTS010000216.1:0-5261 GCA_964649855.1 uncultured Gemmatimonadaceae bacterium | reverse complement strand
CGGGTGCGCGCAAGACAGCGCTCTATGAGTGCCGTCTCAAGGTCGTGCTGCGCTCAGGGGAAGACAAAATCTTTTCTGCAAGGGCTGCTGATCCCCGTGGGGCATTCGACGCGCTGTCCGACGTAGCTGCGCGCTGGGTTCGCAAGGAGCTGGACAGACGTCGCACGTCGCGCGTCCGCCAAGGCCGTCCGGCTGCTCGCTAGGCTCCCTCGGGTCCGGAAAATTCTACGGATCAACCTTTCTGCTTGTCGCTATTAGGCCAAGGAAGCTGGCCGAAGACGCCAACGCACAGCAATGCGATGGAAGCGAGTCCCGCTGCCAGAATGAAGGGTGGCGGGACGTCCTCTATGCCAGATCTCGCGATGTTGGTGAGGTACCAGGCCATCGCAAAGAAGCCGGCACCAAGCGCCAGGCAGATGACTCGCCAACCAGCTCCAATTCGCGTCAGCTTCATCGGCAGGTGCTATCCATGGAGTCGCTTCACTTCCGCGATCGAGTTATCAAGAGCCAGTCTGCAGAGCATCCGGTCCATGCGCAAGCGTCTGCACCGGCTGAGTTCAAACCTTCAAGAAGCAACTGCCGTCAAAACGACAATCAGTCCGGGAGTACGGCATGCGTTCGCTTGGTAGCCTAGGTCACCATCGAACTCTCATTCTTCTTCTGACGTTTGCCGGTGCGCTTCAGGGGCAGACCATGGATCGACCGACAGGGTTTCCGGCTCAATGCGCTCCGTCGGAAGTCCAGGTCATGCTGCTGGGTACATACCATTTCGCGAATCCTGGCCGCGACGTCATTAAGCAGGACATCGACGACGTGCTCGACGCTAAACGTCAGTCTGAGCTCGAAGAGCTGGTGGAGCGCCTGGCATCATGGCAACCAGATCGCATAGCTGTTGAGCAACCCATTTCTCAGGCGGACACAGTCCGGGCTCGATATGCTCGCTATCTTGCAAAAACGCTCGCGCCGAGCCGTAACGAAGTGGTGCAGATCGCCTTCCGGCTTGCTTCTCGCCTCGGCCACGGCGCGGTGTACCCAATCGACGACGACTCCAGCCTGGACCTGAACGATTCCCTCAAGGCTGTGTTTCTTCGGCGACCCGAGTTCGTGCGTGCGCGCGATAGCATCACGGCTGTGCTCCAGAGAGAAGCTACGGCGACTAACGCTTGGATGCGCACAACGACGATTCGACAGCACCTCATTCGACTCAATAGCGACGACGCGCTGCACCGCGGCAACTCACTGGGAATGTTCGGTGGCTATTTGCCTGTGGGAGAAGGACAGAACTATGGCGGACCCAGGTTCCTGGCGGATTGGTACTCCAGAAACCTAAATATGGCGCACAATCTCACGCGATTGCCTGGGCCTGATGTAAAGCGAGTCCTCGTGGTTGTTGGAAGTGGCCACGTGATGCCGCTTCGTAGTATGCTGGACGAAGCGCCACAGTTCTGCCCTGTAAGTCCCCTATCGATTCTGCGTTAGGCGCAAGGTAAAAGGAAAACAACCCAGCCCGTTTTACGGTGCTACGACTGTGTCACCAACCATACGCAGCAAAAACTCCAGCTCTTGCGTTGCCAGGTCAATATTTGCCTCCATTCCTCGGCCCCCTGCATGCCCTGAGCGGAGGTCGTGGTACAGGACTACAGGCAAGCCTGATTTGGTGGACGCCTGCAGACGCGCCGTGAACTTTCGTGCCTGCCATGGGGGCACACGCGTATCGTTGAGTCCCGTTTGCACCATAACCGCTGGGTACTTCACCCCGGAACGCACGTTCTGATAGGGCGAGTATTTCCGGATCGCCTCAAATTCTTCTGGCTTGGAAGCATCGCCGTATTCGAGGAGTGCCGGCATGTTGTTGTGCGTGGTGAAGGTATAGAAGCGCACCATGTCCAGGTCTGGCACACCTACGAATGCCGCGCGGAAAAGTTCGGGACGCTGCGTTATAGCGCTCCCCATGAGGAGACCACCGTTGCTACCGCCACGAATCGTCAGGCGCTGCGGGCTGGTATAACCGCTGTCGACCAGAAACTGTGCCGCCGAGAGAAAATCGTCAAAGACGTGTTGCTTGTTCTGCAGCATTCCGGCGCGATGCCATTCTTCGCCGTACTCGTTTCCGCCGCGTAGAGTTGCCTGGGCGTAGATGCCACCGCGTTCGACCCACGCCGCGGCGCGCGGATTGAAGTTAGGCATGAGGCTGACCGCAAAACCGCCGTAGCCGCTGAGTAGCACTGGCGTGTTGCCGTTTTTGACCATGTCACGCCTGTGGAGCAGGTACATCGGCGCGCGCGTGCCGTCGGTTGACGTATACCACACCTGCGTGACCGTAACGTTCGACGTATCGAACGTTATCCTGGGCGGTTCCGAGAGCGTTCGCTCGCCGTTGGCGAGGTTTATCTCCCAGATGACCGATGGTCGATCGAACGAGCTCAGAGTGAGACTTGCCTTGCCGCGTCCAGCACCACGGATGTTGGCGTTCGTGAATGGAGGAACGGCGATGTCTCCCACCTGTTTGCCGCTTTTGTCGTGCACCGTGATGCGGTTGCTCACATCATGGATCCACGTGGCGTAGATGCGACCCTCGATTTGTGTGTAACCATCGAGCACGTGGTCGCCTTGCGGGATGATCTCTCTCCACTGGTCGGGTGCTGGTTTGGCGAGGTCGATTGCAACGAGGCGACCGCGCGGCGCCTGGTAGTCGGTGCGCACCCAGAGCTTGCCGTCAACGTACTGAGGCGATGAGAAGTGCGCGTCGAGTCCTTTGGTGATGTCGGTTATCTGACCGGTGCGGGTGTGCTCTACCAGGATCTCATTGCGTGCCCAGCCATGACCGATCGAAAAGACTCGGTAGCGGCCGCCGTCGAGTTGCGAAACGTTTATGAACGCCGTGGGTGGTATCCCTTCGCCAAAGAGTGTCGAGTCGCTCTCGCGATCGGTGCCCAGACGGTGATACTTGAAGCGCGGCCCTACAGATCGTGAACGGTGCACGAAGTATACCCCTTCGCCGTCGGGTCCGAACGAGAGGCTCGAATAGAGCGCGTTAGGCAGCGAATCGGGAACGTCGGTACCGCTGGAGAGGTCACGGAAACGCACCGATACTTCGTCGCTGCCGCCGTCACGCACGGTGTACATCATAAGCCGGTTGTTGCGTGAAAAACTCTCTATGTTGACGCTCGTGGTGCCATCATTGCGCAGTTCCAGCGGATCGATGACTTTCTCGTAAGTACTGTCCGGTGAGACAGGCACGTCGCCTTGTGGCGTTTTCCGTCGATAGATAGCTGCCACCGGTTCGCCCACTCGTCGCAGGGTGAAGTACTCGTAGTCTCCGGCTCGGCGCGGATTGCCGGGCGAGGGCGCGTCCATTAAAGCCGTGAGTCGCGTGCGGAGCGATTGCCTAAGCGGATTGTCGGGGCCAAGTACTGAATCCGCGTGCGCGGTCTGGACGGCGATCCAGTCACGGACTTCGGGAGCGTTCTGGTCTTCGAGCCAGCGGTACGGGTCCTCGAAGGTCACGCCGTGCAGTGTATCGGTAACGACGGCTGTGCGGGTCTCAGGCGCGGGGTGATAGGACGACCGGTCGCAGGCGGTAGCAGTGACTGCGAAAGTGAAAAGGACGACGGCGGTGCGCAACGCGAACATGGTAACGTCTCCGGTTTCGGAAAATCGGCCGAGGACGATTGTGGCGCGTGGTACGCTCGTTGTCCACGGGGGGTCGGCGAGCGGGTTATCAGAGGTACGTCAGTGGCGTATATTATCACCTGAAGATCTTTTGAGAAGAGAGAGCCATGAGAAGGGACTTGTTTGCCGAACTTGTCGAGAGTGTAAAGGAAGTGAGGGATATTCAGGCGGGGCGTCGCTCGCCGTCGCGCGTCACCAGGGCGGCTGACCTTGTGCGCACTGGGGTGCTGGATGTCGCGGCGCTTCGCGCGCGTTTCCGGCTGAGCCAGGTGAAATTCGCGGCACTGCTAGGGATCAGTGTCAATACACTTCAGAACTGGGAGCAGGGGCGTCGGCAGCCCGAGGGAGCCGCTCGTGTTCTTCTGCGTGTCGCAGCGGCACATCCTGATGCGCTGCTGGACGTGACTCGCCCAGCAAAGAAGCGGCGCGCGGACAAGTCAGCCGCTTAGCGTCAGGTAGTTTTCCCTGAGGCCGACAACCTAAACGCCGCGTTGTGCAACGCATGGAACTGCGTCATCATTCTTGTATTCGACAGTGCGCTACCGGGTTATTCTCTATGGAGAGAACAACCTTAGATATGTTAGGCGGCATGGGGTCACCCTGGAGGGCAACGGTGCACTATGACTAAAGAGCGCAGATATCGGGATGACGAGGTTCGCCAGATCCTCGATTCGGCCATCGGTAAAGACGAAGCATCAACGGCATCGCTTCCCGTGGGTAGTGGCCTGACCCTCAGGGAGTTGCAGGACGTTGGCCGTGAAGTTGGGCTAGCGCCGGAGCGAATCACAGAGGCTGTTGCCGAGTTCGAAGGGCGTGGTGTAGCTCTCAAGCGTGCGACCACCCTGGGACTACCCACATCGGTCGGCAGCGTTTTGTCCCTTCCACGTAACCCGACAGACCTGGAGTGGGAGCGACTCGTTGGTGAGCTTCGCAGCACCTTTGGAGTAACGGGAGAGGTTTCGGTACATGGCACTCTTCGAGAGTGGTCCAATGGAACGTTGCATGCGTTCATCGAGCCTGACCAGAACGGTTACCGCTTGCGGCTGGAGGACTCACGGGCGGCGGCACTTGGAGTTGGGCTGATCTTTGGAGGCTTCCTCCTCGTGCTGAGCCTGATGATCCTCCTCGCGTTGCTCGACAGGCAGGATGCAGATGGCAAGCTCTTCGTGCCGCTGTTTTTCTCACTTGGTGGAGCTGGCGCGATCGCACTCGGCGCAACGCCATTGCCGCGCTGGGCGCGGGAGCAGGAGGAGCGCATACAGCATATTTGCAAGTACGCTGTGTCACTCCTTGCCCCACCAGAGTCGAGCGAATGAACGGCTGCGGCTGCACCTCGTAAGAGTTCAGTAGTCGGTTGCGAGAGAGAACTCAACCATTACGGACTGACTCGGTGACTCCTTGCCTCCTGCAGATTTATAAAGGCCGCGTGCCGCGGAGTTCTCCGGGTCAGTGAGCACCCAAGCCTGAACGCAGCCGAGTGATCGGCCGTGCTGCAACATGCGTTGAACCATTGCCTGACCAATCCCTCGACGAAGATGGCTTGGAGCCACGCCAACCTCGTTTATCCAGAGCTCTGGTGGCTTGTCGGG
>CAZYTS010000215.1:0-5309 GCA_964649855.1 uncultured Gemmatimonadaceae bacterium | reverse complement strand
CCGCCGCCAGGCCAGCGCGCGAGACTACTTTGTTGCAGACCGGAACATCCCCTGGTGGGCGGTGATGTTCTCGATCGTTGCAACCGAGACGAGCGCACTCACATTTATTTCAATCCCGGGGCTGGCATACCTCGGCGATCTCGGATTCCTTCAGGTTGCTGCCGGTTATATACTCGGGCGCATTGCTGTTGCATATCTTCTTTTGCCCCGCTACTACCAGGGCGAAATCGTTACCGCCTACGCGCTGCTGGAAAAGCGCTTTGGTGTGGCCACGCGCCGCCTGACCAGCATCGTCTTCATGGTCACACGCGGGCTCGCTGACTCGGTGAGAGTCTTTGCAACGGCAATTCCAATCGCACTCATACTGGGAGCGACTATACCGCAGGCCTGGGCGATGCGCGGCGCTGTGATAATTCTCGGTATCCTTACCGTGATATACACCTATCGCGGTGGCATGAAAGCTGTTGTCTGGACCGAAATTCTCCAGGCGAGTATCTACATCTTTGGCGGTCTCTCCGCTGTTGTTCTCCTTGGCCAAGGGGTCGACGGAGGTTGGGGGGAGATTCTGAGCAGGGCTGGAGCCGCCGGCAAACTCCATGGAATCGACTGGTACACAGGCATAGACAGACCACATACCGTCTTTGCGGGACTCCTTGGTGGTGGATTCCTTGCAATGGCGTCACACGGCGCCGACCAGCTGATCGTACAACGACTGCTATCGTCACGATCCCTAAAGGATGCACAGCGCGCCATCATAGGCAGTGGCATTGTCGTGTTTGTGCAGTTTGCGCTCTTTTTGTTGATCGGCGTGGGACTTTGGGCGTTTTATGGAGGCCGCGAGTTTGCGGCTGACGCCGTCTTCCCAAGTTTCATCATCGACTTCATGCCTCCTGGTCTTGTTGGGCTCATTGTCGCCGCGATTGTGGCAGCAACCATGAGCACTCACTCCGGGGCCATCAACTCGCTCGCGGCGGCAACCACGCACGACATCTATCTGCCTATATCCAAACGATCGGCAGATGACCCCAGAACGCTTCGAGCTGGCAAGCTCTTTGCTCTCATTTGGGGCGTTGGCCTTACCGCTGGCGCCCTGCTCTTCCCCGAGGATCCGCGGACTTCGGTCGTTGTAGTAGCCTTGAGCATCGCGTCATTCACTTACGGCGGGCTTCTGGGAACGTTCTTCCTTGGCAACTTCTGGCTTCGTGCCAATCAGCGCGACGCCATCCTTGGGCTCGTCGTGGGAATTACCGCCATGTCGTTTGTGGTCTTTGCAGGCAGAATCTCAGTAGCTGTTCCTTCCCTTGCACAAGCTCTTGGACCGCTCACTCGCGTAGCCTGGCCATGGTACGTGCTGATCGGCACCTCAATCACTTTTATCGTCGGAATGATTTCGTCCTTTACACACCCCGCTCCGTCGCCGTCGTTGACAACAACTGAAGAGGCAAAGGCGAGCGCGTGAGCAAAATCGTTGCAGGCATAGACGGCGGTGGTTCGCACACTCGGGTAATGATCGCCGATGAAGCTGGACAGGAACTCGCAGTCGCCGAAGGTTTCGGTAGTGCAGTCAAACCTGGCCAGGCCGCCGCTTCGGCGGCAACAATGACTGCGCTCGTCCAGGAAGCGATGGGAAAGCTCGACGGTACAGTTGCGCGCCCAAATGTCCTCTGCGTCGGTGTGGCTGGCGTCGGTCGCGAAGAAGAGCGCGAAGCGTTGTTCACTGAACTCGAGAGGCGCGGTGTTGCCGACGAGGTAGTCGTGCAGCCCGATGCCCTTATTGCCCTGGTCGACGCTTTTGGCGACGGCCCTGGCATCCTGATGATTGCAGGCACGGGCTCTGTTGCTTTTGGGCGTGGGCCAACCGGAACCTTTGCACGTTGTGGTGGCTGGGGCTCGAATTGTGGCGACGAAGGGAGCGGTGCGTGGATAGGCAAGCGCGCTTTAAGCGTTGTCACCGCCGCAAGCGACGGCCGAGAGCCCGAAACCGCCTTGGTCAGTGCAGTTTTGGAGGCGCTGGAATTGCCCGATGTGTGGGATCTGATACCGTGGGCTGCGGGAGCCACCCCTGCGGACGTGGCTCAGCTTGCTCCCGTCGTTATGCGCACGGCGCAGGGGGGCGACCTGAGAGCCAGTTCACTCCTTTCGCTTGCGTCCGAAGAGTTGGTTCTCCACATCCGCACCCTCGCGCGCCAGCTATTTGGCGACGAGCGTGCGAGCGTACCGCTGGCCCTTAGCGGCGGACTCCTGGGACGAGGCTCTTTGTTGCGAAAGCGCCTCTTGCAGCGTTTGAAGGTTGCGGTTCCTGGAGCCCAGATCCGCGACGACGACGTGCTCGCCGTACGGGGTGCCGTAAAGACGGCCCTCAAGCACCTCGGGGCGACTGCCGCCTGATTCACCCAGTCACCAAACCGGTTTAATCGAATGGAGTTGATTCAGCTATTGATGGACTGGGTGCTGCACCTGGACACGCACCTGGTGGAACTGGTGCAATGGGCCGGCCCCTGGACGTACGTGATCCTGGCTCTGATCATCTTCTGCGAGACGGGCCTGGTTGTAACGCCGTTTTTGCCTGGCGATTCCTTGCTTTTTGCTGTTGGGGCGCTCGCAGCCGCGACGGGCTCGCTCAACATCACTGTGCTCTTTGTGTTATTAGTGGTTTGTGCCATACTCGGCGACGCCGTGAACTACTGGTTTGGAACAATATTTGGAGAACGGGCTGCGCAAGGGCGATTGCCGTTTGTCAAGAAAGCGCACATTGATACGACTCACAGGTTCTTTGAGCGGCACGGCGGCAAAACCATTTTTCTTGCGCGCTTCGTGCCGATCGTGCGCACCTTTGCGCCCTTCGTGGCTGGAGCAGGAGCCATGACCTATCGCCGCTTTGCTTCCTACAACGTGATAGGAGGGCTGGTCTGGGTGGGTTCAATGCTTTTTGCAGGCTACTTTTTTGGCAACCTGCCGTTTGTGCGCGACAACTTCTCGGTGGTGATCCTGGCAATCATCTTCCTTTCGATCGTGCCTGGAGTAGTTGCCGTGCTTCAGGAGCGGGGCCGGGCAAGAGCGTGACAGCGTAATTGGGGTCAGATTCGAATTAGGTCGGAGCGAATTGGCTCGGTAGCGTATTTGGGGTCAGATTCGATTTAAGATCGGAGGGAATGGCCTCGGCGGAAGCCTTAAGCTCTCGTCGCTTCCGGAAACCGGAGGCTGTGCGGGAACGTATTGGGCTCGTCTCCAACCCCTCCAGCGAGTCAGCGAATGGCCTCATTTGCCCCACTCCGCCACGCAGGGAGAGCGCTCAGGCGCACTCCCGTGTTCACTGCGACTGCTTCCCTGACGCTGGTCATCGGGATCGCAGCCTCGATTGCAATCTTTGCAGTGGTCAACGGAGTTCTGCTCAAGCCGCTACCGTACGGCAATCCCGAGAGGCTGGTTGGGGTCTGGCACGATCTGGCGCCCGTAAATCTGTTCAAGATCCAGCACACGCCCGGCACCTATGGCACCTACAAGAGACTCGCCACAACAATCGAGGGCATAGGCCTCTATGAACACGGTGCTGTAAATGTGGCTGAGCCGGGTGGAAGTGGCGAACCGCAGAGGCTGACCACGGCGAACGTCACCAGCGATCTTATTCCGCTCCTCCAGGTGCCGACACTCCTGGGCCGCGTGTTCACCGATGACGAGGACCGCGTGAACGGGCCTCCCGTGGCGATCATCAGCGCTGGACTGTGGCATTCCCGATTTGGAACTGATCGCAATATCCTCGGCCGCACCATGGACATAAATGGCGTGAGCACCGAGATCATCGGTGTGATGCCAGAAGGGTTCAACTTTCCTGACGTTCAGACACAGTTGTGGCTTCCACTGCGTCTGCCTGAAGACGCATCGGGAGGATTCAACTGGACTGGCATTGCCCGGCTCAAACCTGGCGTCACTATTGCTGAGGCGCAGCGTGACCTCGCTGCCGTGCTACCCAGGATGCCGGAGCTCTACCCGAACTTTGTGCCGGGAGTGACCACGGCAATGCTGATGGAGCAGACGCGGCCCGTTCCCGTGGTTTCGTCGATGCACGACGATGTGACTGGCTCGGTGGCCAGCACTTTGTGGATGATTGCGATCGCGGCGGGGCTCGTGCTGCTGGTGGCGTGTGCAAATGTTACAAACCTGATCCTCGTTCGAGCCGACGGCCGGCAGCGGGAACTGGCAGTGCGAGAGGCGTTAGGCGGAAGGCGCCGAGTCCTGATTCACCTGTTGTCCGAAGCAGTTGTTCTTGCCTCGATCGCCACTGCCGCTGGGATGGCAATTGCGTGGTTTGTGTTGCGGGCCCTGGTGCTATCCGGGCCCCTTCACGTGCCCAGGCTTTCCGAAGTTGGCTTTGACGCCACCACGCTCGTTTTTGCCGGCGCAATTCTCCTTCTTGTCATTGTGCTCTGCACGGCCGTACCCGTGCTAAGAATCGGGCATCTCAAACTGTCCAACGCGCTTCGCGAGGGAGGACGGGGAGGAACTGCGGGGAGGACACAGCAACGCGTGAGAGGAGCTTTGGTGGCAGCACAGATCGCAATAGCACTTGTTGTTGTGGCGGGCTCAGGGCTTCTGCTGCGCTCGTTCCGCCAACTGAGCGCGGTTGATCCAGGTTTTGAGACGCAGGGAGTTGCAACACTCTGGTTGTCTCCTCCAGCTGCCAGGTATCCCGACGCAGCGGCTCTGGGTCGATTCTATGCAGAACTCGACGATCGACTGGCGCAACTGCCAGGCGTAACCGCGGCGGGACTCACATCGCGAATCCCGTTGACTACCGATGGCATGAATCAGAGCCCGCTCTATCCAGACGACGACCCGAGTTACGCTAACAAGGTTCCACCGATTCAGCTGTATGCCAGCGTCGACGGCGACTATTTCCGGGTAATGGGAATCAGACTCCTTGCAGGCCGCCCATTCGACAAGCTCAACTTGCAGCGTCCTCGCGACGCGGTAGTAAGCAGCAAGACCGCAATGCAGTTCTGGAAGGATTCCACGGGAGCACTCGCCCTCGGCAAGACCTTCCGCACCCTTCCAGGCGGCCCCCAGTTCACTGTAGTCGGGGTGGTCGAGAGCATAAGAGATACGAGTATTGCAGGTGCGGCGACAAGCGCAGTGTATGTGCCGCAGGTGGCCGACACCGCCGATTCTGAGATCCGCCGGGCAGTCGCGTTGACCCTCAAGACATCAGGCGATCCTCAGGCGATAATCAGGTCGGCTCAGCAGGTGATCCGTGAGATGGATCCAGGTCTCCCCACGTTCAGTGTGAGAGCCATGGACGACGTATACACTCG
>CAZYTS010000214.1:0-5427 GCA_964649855.1 uncultured Gemmatimonadaceae bacterium | reverse complement strand
GTCCTTGAGTGCAAATTCCGGCGCCTTTTGACCGCTTTTTAACATTAGAGTGATTCTCCTCCCATCAGAACTGCCATAATGGCCTTCTGTATGTGTAATCTGTTTTCGGCTTCATCCCATACCTTGCTCTGTGGACCGTCGATAACATCTGCGCTTACCTCTTCGCCTCTGTGAGCGGGCAGGCAATGCAGGAAAATGGCGTCGCGCGCAGCGAGACGCATAAGCTCTGCGTCTACCGTGTAGCCGGCAAATGCCTTCTCTCGGACCGCCTGCTCTTCTTCCTGACCCATCGAGGCCCAAACGTCAGTGTTGACGACGTGAGCACCCTGCACAGCTTCTTTGGGGTCACGCACCAACTTTACTTTGCCGGCTCCTTTTGCCCTTGCAAGTAACGCAGCGTCAGGGTCGTAACCCTCGGGACAGGCGAGTCTCAACTCAAAGCCCAGCCGCCACGCTGCATTGATCCACGAGTTCGCCATATTGTTCCCGTCGCCTATCCAGGCCACAATCTTCCCCTCGTGTCCGCCAAAGTGCTGCCTGATGGTAAGCACGTCAGCCAGAACCTGGCATGGATGGAGCAAATCAGTCAGCCCGTTGATCACCGGTACCGAGGCAAAACGCGCAAGTTCCTCGACCTCGGCGTGGTCAAAGGTGCGAATCATTATGCCATCGACGTAGCGTGAGAGTACGCGTGCGGTGTCTGCAACTGGTTCACCGCGGCCGAGTTGCACGTCGCGAGGCGAGAGAAAAAGGGCGTGACCACCAAGCTGCCAGGTACCGACCTCAAACGATACACGCGTGCGCGTAGAGGCCTTCATAAAGATCATGGCCAGCGACTTACCCGCGAGCGGCTTTTTGTCATAGGTACGCTCGCGCATCCGCTCGGCGAGTGCAAAGAGGCTCACCAGCTCGGCGGACGAAAAGTCAGGTATGGCGAGAAAGTCGCGATGCGACATCGTAAAAGGCGTGAGTCTAGAGGATGTACTTTCGGAGGTCCTCGTCGTCGAGTACCGCCTTGAGCCGATCACGGACCATCTGAGCATCTACGGTGATGGTGCCCAGTCCCCGGTCAGGCAGTGTGAAGAGGACTTCTTCGAGGAGGGTAGTCATGACGGTGTGAAGCCGCCTCGCTCCGATGTTTTCCATGCGGACGTTTGCCTGGAAAGCGAGCCGTGCGATCTCTCTTATACCGTCGTCGGTAAAGATCAATTCAGCGCCTTCGGCGGCCACGAGCGCGGCGTACTGCTTTGTGAGCGCGTTTTCCGGTTCCGTCATGATCCGCACAAAGTCGTCTTCGCTGAGAGGCGTGAGCTCGACGCGTATGGGGAAGCGGCCCTGGAGTTCCGGAATGAGGTCGCTTGGTTTGGCAACGTGAAAGGCGCCCGCGGCAATAAACAGCACGTGATCTGTCTTGACCATGCCGTGCTTGGTCTGAACGTTGCTACCTTCAACTATTGGCAGCAGGTCACGTTGCACGCCCTCACGAGAAACGTCCGGGCCGTGCGCTTCATTTCTCGCAGAGGCGATCTTGTCGATCTCATCGAGAAAAATGATTCCCATGCGTTCCACCCGTGCAATGGCGTCAGTCACGAGTTCTTCGCTGTCGATCAGCTTGGCAAACTCCTGCTCCAGGAGGATGCGTCGTGCCTCGGAGACTTTGACCGAACGTTTGCGTGTTCGTTTTGGAAATACGTCCTTGAGCATGTCTGAGATGGAGTCCATGCCTTCTGGCGCACCCTGGGGAGTCATCACGCCAAACATCGGGGTCATGGACTGCTCTACTTCGACCTCGACCTCGCGCTCTTCGAGCTGGCCGTCACGCAAAAGCTGGCGCAGCTTGTCACGCGTGCGTTGATAGCGCTCGCGTGCCGCGTCGGTTTCCTTTTCCTGTGACACGGCTCCAGCGGCAGACACCACAAACACTCCGCTGCCTGATGGCTGCAGCTTCTCCATATCCTCAACTGGCGGACCTTTGCTTTCTGGAGGAACAGGAAGGAGCAGATCGAGCAGTCGATCGTCGACCTTTTCCTGCGCCAGGTCCTCGATTTCGGCCTCGCGTTCCGTGCGTACCATGTCGATAGCGCTCTCCACGAGGTCGCGGACCATTGATTCCACGTCGCGGCCCACGTAGCCCACTTCGGTGAACTTGGAAGCTTCGACCTTGATGAAAGGCGCACCCGACAGCTTGGCAAGGCGGCGCGCAATTTCTGTTTTGCCTACGCCAGTAGGACCGATCAGGATAATGTTATTTGGCGAAATCTCTTCGCGTATGGAATCGGGGGCGCGTTGCCTGCGCCATCTGTTGCGCAACGCGATTGCTACCGACTTTTTGGCGTCATTCTGACCTATGATGTACCGATTCAGCTCCGCGACGATCTGCGTGGGAGTGAGTGCGGCAAGTCTGGCCAGAGCAGCTTCTATACGAGCAGGCACGTTCAGGCGGTTGGCTCGAGTACGATGATGTTTCTATTCGTGTAAATGCAGATGTCGCCTGCAATCTCCAGAGACTTGCGCACCACATCGGCAGGGCTCATTTGGGCATGAGCAACGAGTGCACGCGCCGCGGCGAGGGCGTAGGACCCGCCCGATCCGATGGCGAGTATTCCGTCGTCGGGCTCGATGATATCGCCTGTACCAGAGAGGAGAAAGCTGTGTTGCCGGTCTGATACAGCGAGCAGAGCCTCCAGTCTACGCAGAACGCGGTCGCTGCGCCAATCCTTGGCGAGTTCCACCGCCGCTTTAGGCAAGTTGCCGGGAAAGCGCTCGAGCTTTTCCTCGAACTTCTCAAATAGAGTAAAGGCGTCTGCCGCAGCACCGGCAAAGCCAGCCAGAACGCGGCCACCCGCCAGGGTACGCACCTTCTGGGCGTTGGACTTGGTCACGGTGTTGCCCATGGTAACCTGTCCATCCCCTCCAAGTGCCAACTGGCCGTCGCGACGCACCGAAAGGATGGTAGTCGCATGAAATACTGGAATTGCTGACATGAGGTAAAGTTACGCGCGTGGATGTGACTGACGGTACACCTGTTTGAGGCGCTCGACGCTGGTGTGTGTGTAGATCTGCGTGGTGGAGACCGAGGCGTGGCCGAGCAGCTCCTGCACGGAGCGCAGGTCGGCACCGGCGTCGAGCAGGTGCGTGGCAAATGTGTGCCGCAATGAGTGCGTACTGAGTCCGGCGTCTTCGTCAACAAGGTCGAGAAAGCGTGTGACTGCTTTCTGGATGGCTCGTTCGCTAAGTCTCTTCCCGGTCTTGCTCAGAAAGAATGCTGCGCGATCAGCGCCACGACCCACGCGGTTGGCGAGCAATTCTTCGCGGCGTATGAAGTAATTGCGGAGCGCGAGTGTAGCCTGAGAGCCTACAGGTACAATGCGTTCCTTGCGGCCCTTACCCTTCACTTTCACCTGCTGAGACAGCAGGTCGATATCTCCCAGTCCAATTCCCTGCAACTCAGCGAGCCTGAGTCCTGTTGAGTAGAAGAGCTCGAGGATGGCGAGGTTGCGTACGTCAGCAAAATCGCCTTCCATTGCGCGTGCTTCGAGGGCCTGGAAGAGAAGATCGATCTGAGCCCTGTCGAGGTACCTGGGGAGATACTTTTCAAACTTTGGTGCACCAACCGCGCGCGCCTGATTGCTATCGGCGAGTTCCTCGCGCTGCAAAAACCCATAAAAGGTCCTGAGTGCAGAAAGCGCCCGCGCTATTGAACGCTTGCCCACACCGCTGCGGGAGAGCGACCCTATAAAGCCTCTGAGGACGAGCCGATCGGCGGCAGCAAAATCCGGAGTAGCCTGTGGGTTCTGCTGTGAAAGGTACCTGGCAAAGGCGTTCACGTCGCGCGCGTACGCGCGCACTGTGTGGGGTGAGAGATTGCGTTCCTTTTCGAGGTGCCTGAGAAAGTCCTCTACCAAAGGATGCCCTGTGCCGGAGGCCGCGACGTCCCGGCTCACACAGCCACCGCTGGCAGCGCTATCGCATCACGCCAACTTGCCATTGCAGCCAGTGCGCGTGTGGCGATTCGTTCTCGCTTGACGAGCTTATCGCGGACGCTCTCCGGGAGCGCGTCGACAAGGCCAAAGTTGGCATTCATCGGCTGGAAATACCGCGGATCCGCCTCGCGCAGGTAGCGGTACAGCGCGCCGATCATGGTACAGGTGGGAGGAACGGCTGGCTCCTCACCACGCAGCATCCTGCTCATGTTGATCGCGGCAATGAGGCCCGTCGCGGTGCTCTCCGTGTATCCCTCGACTCCGGTCAACTGACCTGCAAAGAGGACGAGTGAGTCGTCGCGCAGCGAAAGGTGCGGCGTAAGGGCGCCGGGAGAGTTGAGGTAGGAATTCCTGTGGATCGATCCAAATCGCAGGAATTCCGCATTGGCAAGACCGGGAATCATCCTAAATACGCGCTGCTGCTCCGGGAAGCGAAGTCGCGTCTGGCAACCGACCAGGTTCCACATCTGGCCGGCACGATCTTCCATGCGGAGCTGAGCGACCGCATAAGCCCGTTTGCCGGTTGCAGGATTAGTGAGGCCCACTGGTTTCATGGGGCCAAAGCGCAACGTGTCGCGGCCCCTCTTCACCATTTCCTCGACAGGCATGCAACCTTCGAAGTACGGGACCTTATCAAAGTCGTGGCCCTGGTGCTGATCGGCCTCGGCCAGCGCGTCCACAAAGGCTTCGTACTCTTCTTTTGTGAACGGACAATTCAGATATGCTCCTTCGCGCCCAGCGCCCGGCATCGTTTCCTTGTCATAACGCGCTGCCCGAAATGCAAGACCGGTGTCGATGCTCTCCACCGAGATAATCGGGGCGATGGCATCGTAGAACGAAAGCCTTTCGGTACCGAGACGCGTGCGAATCGTTTCGGCAAGAGAGTCGGAAGTGAGGGGGCCAGTGGCAACTATGCACGGTGCATCGAGCGAAGTGACTTCACCGCGCTGCACGGTGATGTTAGGATGTGCCAGGATGCGGGTGGTCACCGCGTTGCTGAAGACGTCACGGTCGACGGCCAAGGCGCTGCCGCCGGCTACGCGTGCCTTCGCTGCGGCCTGGAGGATCACGCTGCCGAGGAGGCCCAGTTCGGCCTTGAGGAGACCGTGCGCGTTGGTGGTCTCGGTGCTCTTAAAGGTGTTGGAGCAGACGAGCTCGGCGAGCCGGTCAGTTTTATGAGCGGCGGTACCGCGCACCGGCCGCATCTCGTGGATCACGACCTGGTGGCCGCGCTCAGCGAGTTGCCAGGCCGCTTCGCTCCCGGCAAGGCCGCCCCCAATTATGCGTACGGGCTGCGTGGTAGTCATGGGATTCAAGATAGGGGAGATGCTGCGAGGCTGCACGTCGCGGGTGCGCACTGTAGGGAGGAGCGGCCCCTCGGTCAGCTGCCCGGGTGGCTGAGCCGTCAGCTAGGGTCATAGTGAACCAGAATTGTCCCAGCCAT
>CAZYTS010000213.1:0-5452 GCA_964649855.1 uncultured Gemmatimonadaceae bacterium | reverse complement strand
CGGCGAACTGCGTGCGCGCGTTACTATGGCCCGTGGCAGCGGTGGCGGCAGTTTTGAGATAAGGCTCTTTCCGCGTGAGGCGCCGTACACCGTTGCTCGGTTCGTCAGGCTGGCGCGCGCCGGGTACTACAATGGGCTCACTTTCCACCGCGTTGAGCCCGGTTTCGTGATACAGGGAGGAAGTCCCTCAGCCACCGAATACGTTGGTGATGGCCCGTTTATGCGCGACGAGCTGGGCACCCGGAGCCACACCCGAGGAACGCTGGGGATCTCCACTCGCGGGCGGGACACCGGAGACGCACAGATATTCATGAACCTCACGGACAACTTCCGCCTCGATCACGACTACACTGTTTTTGGCGAGATCGTCCGCGGGCGTGAAGTAGCCGAACGTGTACTCGAGGCGGATGTGATCGAGAAGGTGGAGATTTCAAGTGCTCGCTAGGCGCTGCTGCCAGAGTGCAGCCAGTGTCGAAGTAGTTCTCAACCAACCATATGTTGCAGAGTCGAAATGTCAGAACTGATCATCAGGGAGCAGGTCGGTGGCGTTTTGCGCCTGACGTTGAACCGCGTTGATGTACTCAACTCATTCAATCTCGCGATGGCGCGTGAGTTCTGCGATGCGCTTGACTCTGCGGCATCAGCTGCCGATACGCGCGCTGTACTTGTAACAGGTGCTGGTCGTGCCTTCTGTGCGGGTCAGGATCTCTCTGCCGTACCGCTCGGGAAAGACAACCCCGCACCAGACCTCGGCGATCTCGTGAAAGAGCAATACAATCCGATAATCACGCGCTTGATGGAGTTGGAGAAGCCGGTGGTTTGTGCGGTCAATGGAGTGGCGGCGGGTGCAGGTGCGAATCTGGCCTTTGCTTGTGACATCGTCTTCGCTTCGACCAAGGCGTCATTCATTCAATCGTTTGCCAAGATTGGTCTTATTCCCGACAGCGGCGGTACGTTCACGCTCCCACGGCTGGTCGGCCGGGCTCGTGCAACGGGGCTCATGATGCTGGGCGATAAACTCAGTGCAGCTGACGCGCAGGCCTGGGGCCTCATATGGAAAGTTACCGAACCCGAGAGCCTGATGCAGGAGGCCGGACAGGTCGCCGAATATCTGGCGACGCAGCCCACACGCGCGCTGGGGCTGACAAAGCGGCTTCTCAACGCTTCAACCACAAACACGCTATTGCAGCAGCTTACCGCTGAGGAAGCGATGCAGCGCGAGGCTGGCTATACGTCTGACTTCAACGAAGGGGTTGCAGCGTTCCTCGAGAAGCGCAACCCTGTATTCAGCGGCGCGTGAAAGCCATGCTCGATCCGCAGACTGTAGTTGGCGTCGTTGGCGCTGGAGCCATGGGGAGCGGGATTGCCCAGGTGGCCCTTCGCAACCGCCACAGAGTCCTCCTGACAGATGCACATGCTGAAACGCTCGCTAAAGCCCGCGTCGGAATTGAGTCCGCGCTGGAACGCGACGTTAGCAAGGGCCGCCTCTCACGAGACGAGGCCACTGCCGCACTGGAGGGACTCGTCGTGGTGGAACACGGCGACCTGAGCGCTTTTGTCGAGGCCAAGCTCATTGTTGAGGCCGTAGTGGAACGACTGGAAGTAAAGCATGCGGTATTTAGAGCGCTCTGTCCTGTGGTCGCCCCGGTGTGTGTTCTCGCGACAAACACGTCCTCGCTCTCCATTGCATCGATTGGCGCCTCAGTTACCAGCCCAGAGCGTTTCCTCGGCGTACACTTCTTCAACCCTGCACCGGTGATGCCGCTGGTGGAAATTGTGCCCGGCGTGCGGACCAACGATGCGGTGCTGCGGGATACACGCTCGTTCATAGAGAGTTGGGGAAAGGTTACCGTAGTAGCCTCGGATACCCCAGGATTCATTGTCAATCGTGTCGCCAGACCATTCTACGGCGAGGCGCTGAGAATCATGGAAGACGGGATTGCAGATGCTTCTACGATAGACTGGGCAATGCGTGAGCGCGGCGGCTTCAGAATGGGACCTTTTGAGCTCATGGACTTTATTGGTCACGATGTCAACTACGTAGTGACCGAATCTGTCTGGTCGGCTCTATACTATGACGGCCGCTACAGACCTTCTCTTACGCAGAAGCGTCTTCTCGAAGCTGGACTACTCGGCAGGAAGGCTGGTCGTGGTTTCTTTGACTACGCAGCTGATGCCCAAAAGCCGGCGCCCTTAGAGGACCCGGTACTGGGCGATCACATCGTGCGCCGCATTGTTGCGATGCTTGTGAACGAGGCCGTAGACGCCGTGTTCCTGGGCGTTGCTAGTGCACCGGACGTCGAAGCAGCAATGCAGAAGGGAGTGAACTATCCCAGAGGGTTGCTGGACTGGGGCAACAAGCTGGGAGCTGCAGCTGTGTTGGCAGAAATCGACACACTCAGAGCAGCTACGGGCGACGAGCGATACCGCGCCAGCCAGCTACTTCGGCGGCTCGTGGCAGAGAAAAAACCACTCCCTGTATGAGCGACAAGGACAGTAGCGCCCAACAGAATCTTGCCGAACGAGTCGTGAACCGCATGCTCCGGCACGACGAATTCACACGATGGCTGGGAATAGAAGTGCTCAAGGTGGCGCAGGAGTTCTGTGAGTGTCGCATGGTCGTTCGCGCCGAGATGACCAATGGATTTGGGGTAGCTCACGGCGGGATCGTGTTTTCTCTTGCCGATTCGGCCTTTGCCTTTGCTTGCAATACTCACGGCAAGGTGACTGTCAGTATCGAAAACTCGATTACCTACCCGTTGGCCATAAATCCGGGTGACGTCCTCACAGCGGTTGCCACGCGTGACGCTGGTTCCAACAGGTTATCGTACTATCGTGTAGATGTGCGCAATCAGGATGGCCAGACGGTGGGACTCTTTCGTGGCACCGCGTACATCACAAGTCGCCCTCACTCCAACGATGATAGATGATGCGAGAAGCTTTTCTCGTTGACGGCGTACGTACCGCTGTTGGCTCCTTTGGTGGCTCGCTTCGCGAAGTACGCGCGGACGACATGGCTGCTCTGGTTATCAAGCGGCTAATGGAGCGTTTGCCCGATTTTGATCCGTCGCGCCTGAGCGATGTCATCCTGGGTTGCGCCAACCAGGCGGGGGAAGACAACAGGAATGTTGCGCGCATGGCGCTCCTCCTTGCTGATATTCCAGTAAGTGTACCTGGCGAAACGGTGAACAGACTTTGTGCTTCAGGGTTGAGCGCGGTGGCTAGCGCTGCTCGCTGTATAAAGACCGGCGAAGGTGAGTTCTATGTCGCGGGCGGCGTGGAGAGCATGACGCGCGCACCCTATGTGATGTCCAAGGGTGCAACTCCATTTGCTCGTGACGCCCAGCTTTTTGACACATCCATCGGCTGGCGGTTTGTCAATTCACGCATGCGTGAGATATTTGGCGTTGATTCGATGGGTCAGACCGCGGAGAACGTTGCCGAAATGCATGTCGTCTCGCGCGACGACCAAGATGCTTTTGCTGTGTGGTCTCAGCAAAAGGCAGCAGCGGCACGCGATTCGGGGCGTCTCGCCGCTGAGATCGTGCCGGTGGAGGTTCCCGGTCCACAGCGCGGCACAAAAAGCGTGTTCGATGCAGACGAATTCATCAAACCGGGCACTACCGCAGAAGTACTAGCCAGGCTGCGGCCAGCATTTAGATCCGATGGCAAGGGCTCTGTAACCGCTGGCAATTCCTCAGGGATCAACGACGGTGCGTGTGCTCTCTTTGTGGCCGCCGAAGACGAGCTCAAAAAGATTGCCAAAGACCCAATCGCCAGGGTGGTGGCAGCATCCGCCGCCGGCGTCGAGCCCAGGATCATGGGTATGGGTCCTGTTCCCGCCACACAAGAAGTCCTGCGCCGAAGCGGCCTCACTCTGGACGACATGGACGTAATCGAGATCAACGAGGCGTTCGCCGCCCAGGTACTTGCCTGTCTACGTGAGCTCGGTATCGATGACCGCGACGAGAGAGTAAACAGAAATGGTGGCGCCATTGCGATAGGTCACCCGTTAGGCATGTCGGGAGCACGACTCGTACTCACCGCCATGCACGAATTGCAGCGGACGAAAGCCAGGTACGCGCTGTGTACGATGTGCGTGGGCGTGGGCCAGGGAATGGCCATGATTCTCGAACGCGTTTAGGCGGGGTCATGATCTACTCCTTCGAAGGATTTGTCCCGGTGGTTCACGAGACCGCTTTTGTGCACCCCCAGGCAGCCGTGATCGGGAACGTCATAATCGGCAGAGATGTGTACGTGGGACCCGGTGCAGCCATCAGAGGGGACTGGGGAGCCATAGAGGTACGGGATGGCTGCAACATTCAGGAGAACTGCACCGTTCATGTTTTTCCCGGAGCCACCGTTGTGCTCGAAGAAGGTGCGCACCTGGGGCATGGTTCTGTAGTTCATGGAGCCCGCATTGGTAGCAATGTGCTTGTAGGCATGAACGCTGTGGTGATGGACCGGGCTGTAGTGGGTTCCGGTTCAATTGTGGGGGCCCTTAGTCTCGTTCCCGCCGACATGGTCATTCCTGAACGGAAAGTCGTCGCCGGTGCTCCAGCCCGGATCATCAAAGACGTGTCTGACGAAATGCTCACGTGGAAAACCGAGGGCACGGCCCTGTATCAAGGGTTGCCTCGGCGCTGCCACAACTCTCTGAAGGCGGTGGAGCCGTTGCGTGAGATTCCGTCCGACAGAAAAACGCAGCAAGCAGTGTACAGAACATGGAACGAAACCCGCGGCGGTGGCTGAGTATCAGAAACCACTATCACCGTTAGTGCTATTCAGAAGGACGTACTGCTTCCTGGAACTATTATCTTCGACCTTTTCGCCCCAAACGCTTTCAGACTATGCAACTCAGGAATTACGCACTTGGTGAATGGGTCGCAGGCTCGGGTTCCCTTACAGATCTTCACGACGCAACCACTGGAGAGGTGATCGCGCGCGCGGGATCTGGCGGACTCGACTTTGCGGAGATGGCGGAATATGCGCGGAGCGTTGGCGGACCTGCTCTCCGTGCGCTCACATTCCACCAGCGTGCGGCCAGGCTCAAGGAGCTGGCGCGATATCTCACGGAGCGCAAAGAAGCACTCTACAAACTATCGACAGCTACCGGTGCAACAAAGAGCGATTCCTTTGTGGATATCGACGGGGGCATTGGAACGCTATTCGTCTATTCGAGCAAAGGGCGGCGAGAGCTTCCCGACGAGACCTTTCATGTAGAAGGTCCTATGGAGACTCTCTCAAAGGGAGGTTCCTTTGTGGGACGGCACATTTGCTTGCCTCTCGAAGGCGTGGCTGTACACATCAATGCCTTCAACTTCCCATGTTGGGGAATGCTGGAAAAGCTGTCGCCGACACTGCTGGCCGGAGTGCCCGCAATCGTAAAACCTGCGACCCTGACGTCGTTTCTAGCAGAAGCGTTGTTCCAGATGATCGTGGTGCGCGCGCG
>CAZYTS010000212.1:0-5476 GCA_964649855.1 uncultured Gemmatimonadaceae bacterium | reverse complement strand
GATCCTGGGAATCAACTCCCTCTACTCCCGTGCCGACCAAAAGCGCCTCGACGTCTTCTGCGGTGTAGACGCGAGTTGGCTCGATACTCGGGTTCAAAAAGCCTACGCTGCCCAGGAGATCGACGAACTCATCTTCAGCCAGAGCACCGGCTACGCAACCCGTCCAGAGCGGCATGCTGTCCCTGACCGCCTCTGGCAAGTCCTTTCTGACGACCACGTCACTTACTGCAAAGCGTCCTCCCGGTTTGAGTACGCGAAAGGCTTCTGCCAGGGCCTCGCGTTTGTCAGCTGAAAGGTTGATGACGCAGTTGGAGATGATCACGTCGACAGTGTTCGAGGGAAGCGGGATTGCTTCGATGTGGCCTTTGAGAAACTCAACGTTGTCGATTCCAGCTTTCTTCTTGTTGTCGAGCGCAAGGGCGAGCATCTCGTCGGTCATGTCCAGGCCGTAGGCTTTACCCTGCGGGCCTACACGCCTGGCCGACAGTAGAACGTCTATTCCGCCGCCGGAGCCGAGGTCCAGTACTACTTCACCTTCTTTGAGTTCCGCGAGCGCCGTGGGGTTGCCACAACCAAGTGACGCAAGAAGGGCTTTGGCTGGCAGGCCAGCTGTCTGGCCCGCTTCGTACAGATCGCTGGTGATTGGGTCCCATGTTTCAGCTGTCGACCCGCAGCAACCGCTCGAAGACGGCGTGCAGCAGGATGCTTTGGTGTCACCATCAACGACTTTTCGAGCTATCTCGCCATAGCGTTGTTTGACCGACTCGCGGAGGTTGGCGGAATCGTCGGTCTGCAGCTGAGTGGCGGCGCTGGTGCTCTGCATTGTCGTGGTCCAGGGTTTTGAGTAATCAAGAAAACTTGATACGTTGTACAAAAGAAAAGCGGTCAGTCACAGCAATCGGAGGCGCTCTTAACAGTGAGAACGCGTCGCGAGGGTTTGAGCTCACCAACGACTTCGGAGAGTTCGTTAAAGACGTCTTTGTTGAGGCAATAGTAGACCCACCTGCCCTCTCTGCGATCGGTCAGGATGCCGGCGTCTTTGAGCACACGCAGGTGGAACGAGAGGCGCGACTGCGCAGCATCCAGTTCATCCTGGAGTTCGCAGACGCACCGCTCTCCCGAACGAAGCATCTGAATCACGGCAAGCCGTGTTTCGTCTGAGAGGGCGTGGAAGAGCTGCACGCTTCTGGAGGCGTCTGTCGCCGTGGTCATATATGGCATTATATCAAGTTATTTTGATGAGTCAAGGGAGCGTCCGGCTGGCCTGAGAGACTCGTACAGCTGCGCGGCGGCGAGCATTCTTAGGCGAAAGTCTAGTCAGGCCTTCCCCAACTCGGACGCTTGCGCTGCCAGCGAGGCTGGAACTCGATCGCGGTGCGACTGCGAACGAAGCCCTAAGTCACCTCTGATTCGATAGGTGCCGGGCCAGCGCCCGCTTGAGGTTCGGTTGCCACGCGCCTTAATTCACGAACGGCCATAGCGAACTCTCGCGCAGCCGTTCCCCCGCCTGGGGTAGCGAGCCACACGAGCATGAAGCTTGTGCAGTAGACGGTGAGCATCATCAAGAGCCTCGTTAGACCGACTTCCATCTCCAGAAAGAGCGCTAGCGCCAGAACAGGTATGGTCGCGCCCAAGGCAGCAATTGCAGGGCGTGCGCTCGCACGCAGGAATGTCGATACCCAGAGATCGGTGCCGCGCACGCACCACATGACCGATGGGATGGCAAGAGCTGCGGTTGCCAGCGTGTACCCGATTGTAACGCCAATTGCGCCCCATATGGAGCCGACAAGTGCCGCAACTATCAGAGCCGGCGTCTGTACCAGAAGAGACCAGCGCAAAAGCCGCACTGACGTTCCTGTCGAGAAATAGACCCATTCTGTGAGACGCGTTAACGAGCCACAGAAGGCAGCAATGCAGAGAATCCTTAGGAACGGCACCGCCGCGTCCCACTGCGGACCGAGCAACGTGCGCACAACACTCCCCGGCTCGATCCCCGCAAATGCTATTACAGGCATTGCTATAGTCAGAATGGCACGCGCCTGTCTGGCAAAGTAAAGGCGGAACGTGGCCGGATCACTGCGCACACGGCTCAGACTCGCAACCGCAATATCCGACAACGATATAAAGGGCTCGACGATCGCATACGACGACCAGCGACGCGCAGTGTCGTATACACCCATGACCGGCGCTCCACCGATCCTGCCGACGAGAAGTCGGTCGGGCTGTTCGCTTGCAAGAGCGGCCGCGCGAAAACCGGCCAGCGACCGCCAGAATTGCTTGAGCGCGCGAACCTCGTCCTGATCGCCCGAGGTTCCGTCGTCGGGACGCCAGCGGGTAAGGAGGTGCACCCAGGTCGAGCGTACCAACTCCACCACAACAGCCTGCACAAACAGGGCCCAGAAACCTGCGCCGAGCTTCGCGGCGACAATGGCGCTGGCTATTCCAGCGAGGAGGGCTACGAGTTGTATCGTGACAACCGTCGGGAAGCGCATCTCGCGCTTGAGCATCGCTTCCTGGAACGACGTAAACGTAAGGAGCCAACACAAGAGCGCCCAAACCACGGATAGCAGAATGACCCGAGGCTCGTTGTAGAACCACGCGAGCAGCACACCCAACGCACCCAGCATTGCTGCAAGACCAAGGTTGGCCAGCAATGCAAAGCGATAAAATGCCCCTGTCGTGGCCGGGCTCAGACGATCCGCCTGGATGAGCGTTGTCTGGAAGCCCAGGTTTCCCATTGCGTTCATGAGAATCACGAACGGCACGACCATGGCAATTACGCCAAAGTCCTCAGGCGTAAGGAGCCGCGCCAGCACAACGGTCCCGCTGAGGGTCGCTACAGCCTGCGCAATGCGTACCCCCAGCGCGGCCAGGCCGGACCTGAAAGTGTGCTGTCCTAGGTCGCTCAGTTGCCCCAGTCCCCTCGCACCTCTCTCAGGATCTCGAATCGCTGCCCGGGATCTCCCTGGAGATACCGGTCCAGCGACTGCACGAGCCTGCGGGCCATCCCAAAGGTGCTGTCCATCGTTGTGTATTTGTAAAGTCCAAGCCTGCCAAGTGGGATCACTGGCCCAAGCCTGGTTACTTCACCAAGATACTGGTAAAAGGTCTCGTCCTGCCACCACACGGGATACATCGCCACGCTGTCGTCTATTACCTCACGCAGCACGACCGACGGCTTGTCCAACGCCTCACGAGTGTGCCCGTAATGAATGACCCCGAAATCAGTTGTTCGACATATCGGCGTTTCCGGCCATGGAGTATACAACCATGCAAAGGGTACGTCATCGGGAGCAACGCCTAACGTCTCACGCTCAGGACCGCGAACAACCTCTGTCTCAATGCGGTAGCCACGCCACTCCAGAGGCCCACGCGAGAATCCCATCAGCGCGTCAATCGGACCAGTGGTAATCACCAGATCGGCCGAGTACTCGCCCTGGCTGGTAATTGCGGTCGCGCCATTCTTGTCGCTTTCGATCTTGAGCACCTTTGCGCCGTACCTGACGTCAAAACCGGCAAGCAGCTTATCAAACAGCGGATTGAATCCGCCTACTGGATAGTAGTGCGGCGCCACACTTGGCAAACGGTACTCCCCTACTTCGGCGATCCGCTCCAGTCTGCGCAGCTTGCCCCAGGCAGCAGGCATTTCTTCAAGTCGCCGCCCCCAGAACTTTCGGTTGAATCCCTCAAAAGCCAGCGACGTAAGTGTGGGACCCACCGAGGTTTCGAGATACTCTCGAAGATCGCGCTCCCCAGGCTCACGCGCTGAGGCGGCAATCTCTTCCCACTCCCTGGAAATCTCCTCACTGCACGGAAGCTTGAGAAGACTCTTTCGATCCACAGGGAACGGAATGACGGGATAGTCCGGGCGTAGCCTCGTACCCTGGTATATACGGCGCTCCTCCAGGTTGAGCAGTCCGCCTAAGAAAGGTAAGATGTCGGGCGTTCCGCGAAATACGCTGACCACTCGCGGACCGTACTCGTAAGGCAGACCCTCCTCCGTATACATGGTGCGCAGCATTCCCCCAGGCACTTCATCCTGTTCCAGGAGCGTGACACGCGCACCACGTTGCTCGCGTAGCATCCATGCCACACACGCACCAGCAAATCCAGCACCCACTACAACGATTTGCATATCAACTATTCTCCGGTGTGATCACAACCGCACAGTGACCCGTGCTCTAAAATGAGAATTCTGCTCTTAGGCGCCTTGTCGTGGAATCCCGAGCGGATTCGCAGCCTCTCTGAACGGGGTCATAAGCTCTGGGGACTTTGGTCGCGCAGCATGGGGTGGGAGCAGGGTCCGTACCGCGCGTTACAGGACTGCATTGAGACCATTTCCCCCGCTGACGCTGCCCGGATCATACGGGAGCAACGCATCGATTGCATCTATTCCCTTTTTCAGGTCTACCATCCGCGCCTGTGGGGTGTCGAGCACCCCCAGGTGGAGGGTGATGTGTGGACTCTGCTCAGAGGTATGTTAATTGCCCGCGACAGAGGGGAGTTTGACGCGCCAATCGTCAGGCACTGGGGCTTCGACGTCCAGAACATCGAGCCGGCAATCGCCACGTCCTTTGACGGACAGATTTTCTGCAACCGCGAAAAGCTTGACTACTGGACCAAACCATTGCGTGAAGGTGGCTGCGGCCTCGACCTGATCAGCAATTGTCCCGTGGTCGACATCTTTGACAGTGACAGGCCAAAGCTCGAATTCATGAATAGCGATTTCGGCGAACGGCTTTCAGAGAGAGATGGTGAACTCCACACCGTGTGCGTTGGCCGCCCCTTTGGCATCGACTACCTCGCAGCTGCGCGCAGAGGGATTCATGTCCACCTGTATGGCAACAAGTTCGACGACCTCTACAGGATGATGGCGCGCGATCTTTCGCTGGCACAAGCCAAACGCGAAGTGTCGCTGCTGAAGCGTTATCTGCACGTGCATCCATCGTTACAAACGCCAGACGGCACCTGGGCCGAGGTCCAGCGGACTAAAGCGACATGGGTGCGGGAGTTCTCGCAGTACGATGCAGGCTGGTCCTACATCGGCAGTCCCCTCCCCTGGGCGCCGTTGGACGATCGCGGTGCGATTCCCAACCGGCTCTCCACGTACATGCTCGCAGGTCTCCCCATTATCTCGGACGTCCGGCCGCGACATTGTCGCTACGACGACCTCGTCAAACTCGGCGTTAACGTTGACCTGATACCATCAGACTATGACGCTCTCCACAGCTCACTCGACGCTGAGCGCACCACAGGGATCCGTCGCGCAAACGCCTTGCGTGAACGTGAGGGATACTCTTTTGACGCCACGCTCGATCGACTGATAGGCGTCCTCGAAAGGGCCATCTCGGCCTACCAGACACGCCCCGCACACGAGCGCACCCGCTTTGGTAACTCCAAGTCACGCCTGGTGCATTTCAACACGAGTCCATCTCCGAAAGCCCGGATAAGGGGCATGGTTCACCAAATGGTTTCC
>CAZYTS010000211.1:0-5482 GCA_964649855.1 uncultured Gemmatimonadaceae bacterium | reverse complement strand
GCAGCCTCAACCCGAGGCTATAACATGAATCGGTGCCGTCGACCTGTACTCGGCCTTCCACCAGTGCGGATCGCGTGATTCACTGTACTTAACGCCGGTCGGGAGCGTCGCGGGACGAGCCATGAACGGTTGCTTCAGCCTGACAAAGAGTCCGTCCTCGTCCACCTTCCCCGGACTGGAATCCGCGACTTCATTCCCCGCCCTGAGTTCTGCCTCGAGAAGCGGCACCAGGAGCGGATGCAGCACTCGCAGCACCGCTGCCGTGCGTTCGTGCTGCCACTGCTCACGCGTGAGTCGGTAGCCGTTGGCACCCAGCTCAAAACCGAGCCGGCTGAGAAAACGCTTCCAGTCGGGACAATCGAGGGGAGCGTCAGCGCCGATGCGCTCAAGGCGCAGATTCTCGAATGCCAGCTGCAGCATATTATTTGTCGCGAACCCTGCATGACCGCGCCCTCGCTGGGACACTGCAATTGTCACAAAAAGCACAGGCGTCTCACTGTCGACTTCAGAAAGACCACATACGCCAACGGCCTTGCCATCATCGAGGATTACATACGTGTACTCCTTTCCTGCCTCACGCGCTCTCGTTTTCTCGCCAATTGCATGTTGCAGTCCCTCCTTAGAAGCATTCGCGACACCGAGTCGAGTAGCAATCGCCCAATCACCAGCGAGGCTACTTAGGGCGGCGGCGTGGTCTGGCGAGAGCATGTAGACGCCACGTGAATCACTCACCGGTTACCTCCAGCGTTATACCATGGTTCTGCTCAGCGCGCGCAGCCACCCTTGCCAACACGAGAGCGCGGTCATCGGGGGTCATGGGCTCGCGCCGGTCGTCGTCCAACTCCCAGACTGCATACTGGTGGGCAACGCTTCCCCTGGGACCGCCCCAATAAATGCACGACAGCGTGGCTCTGCGCTCGTGCTCTATGTAGAAGGCAGTCTCTCCGCGCCAGTCAAATTCAACCCGAAAGTCGGTGTCTCCCAACCTAGCGCTCATGTGCAACATCGGTTGAAGTCTGGTGCTGGACGGATAGTCCTCCGCGGCGATATACTGGGCGCGCGCTCCCAAACCTGAACGTAACTCGCTCCAAGCAAAGAGAAAGACTGTGAACTCTCGATTCGTGGCAGCACTGCCGTGGACGCTCTGGTGTTTCCTTGTGGCTGGACTGCTGTACGGATTGGTGCGCGCATTCACGGATCGAACGGTCAGCCCCGAAGCCGGGCGCGGGCTTGGTACCATGGTCATCATTGCCCTGCTCGCAGTCGCCGTGATCCTGGGAGTTCTGCTCCACCTTGCCGTCAAACGACAGTCCACGGCCGGGGTTATCCTCATCACAGTGATTCTTGCGTGGCCGGTCTTTGTACTAGTGGCGAGACCTGCGGTACTCGCCTTCAAAGCGCGCGGCGCAAGCAACGAGGCCGCACGCATAGGAGACTTTGCGGACGCAAGGCTTGCCTCGATGGCAAGAGCGATTGCAGCCAGTGACACAGCCGCTTTGAGAGAAATGCTCGGCAACCAAACCCCACCAGGAGGAGTTGACCGGGCCGGCAATGATCTTCTGGCCTATGCGCTCATCGAGTTTCGTGATCGGCGCGGCAGTGCAGAGCCCATTCGCATGCTGCTGGACCGTGGTGTGAAACCCAATGAGACTAAGATGGGATCCGGACAGGACGTCCTCAACTTCATGGCACTCGGCCTCACTGATGACGGCGTCGAGGTGATGCGCCTTTTACTCGAGCATGGGGCAGATCCAAATGTCCGCGACCCCATCAGTGAGAGGACGCCGCTCGCTACGGTAAGCCAGCGGCCCGAGGTAATTCGTATGCTGGTCGAGCACGGCGCCGAAATGAACACCATTCAGTATGGTGGCGTGAGCGCCGTGGTCGAGTTCATCAGCAGACAGGATTGGGCGTCGGCGCTCTATCTCATAGAACAAGGGGCCGACCTCGACATCAAGAACCCTGACGGACTTTCAGTCGACTACTACCTGGAGTCATGGAAGGAAAGCGTCCACGGCGACCATCCTGAAGGGTGGGACCGTGTCCGCCAGGCGGTTGCCAAACGTCGAGAATCCCGGACGGAGTGACTAGAGAGGAGGTGCAGCCCCAGCCCCAGTAGCCCGGATGGTCCGAAGGTGTGGACGGTAACTCACCTGGCACGATCGGTCCCCGCAAATCTGCCTTGTAGTGTTGTCCCGACGCGTCTTTATACGTCAGCTGCGCTGTGGTGATTCCACCAGTCGAACGATGACCATCGCGTGCATAGAACGCGAGTTCAAAATCACCGTAGGCGGAGCCAAAGAGATCGAAGCTCTCACCGCTGTGCACCACCATATTACAGGCTCCCGAAGAGGGAAAAGGTGATTCCAATCCTGGTATGGTAAGCATCTCAAAGCCGAGGATTTGGATATCGGATTGGCCTGCTGGACTCGATATCCTCAGCTGTGGCGCATAGTACCAGTAAGAGTCCTCAGCGTAGCGGTACTCTATTACCGAGAACGAATCAACAGCCGCGATTGAGCTTGGGGTAGAGGTTACAAACGTGTAGTGTATCGAGGCCGAACGACCGACGTTGCCTGTTGAATCCACGGCTTCGAGTTGCAGCGCATACGTACCATCCGCCCACAAGGTCGGGAACTCAAGCCCACCTACCAGGAAGTCGCTGCGCCCTCCGTAGTTGAATCCGCCTACGATGGTGAACCAAACCTGTGGCGCGGAACCGGTCAGATCGTCGACCAGGAGTCTCAACTCCTGCATGGCGCGATCTTCAACGACGCTGACTTTCAGATACGGAAAATCGCGATTCAGGGTATCGCCCGGTGCTGGGCTCACGATGGTAGGTACTGGAGCAGTCACGTCGGCCGCGACCGTTGCAGGAGGTGGAGTTGGTGGAGGAGTGGCGCTTGGCTTCGTCGCAGTTGGACCGTCGCTGCACGCCGTGAGCAGCGTTATTGCGAGTGCAGTGAGCGAGCGCCAAAGCAGCAATGCGTTGTTCTCAGGAAACCCCTGCGCTTTGTATGACATGATCCCTCCTCATCCGACGGACCTTTGACCGGCCGATCCGGCCCAAAGGCGCTGACAGTTTAGGATCCAGCCGTCTTCAAATCGTCTACTCAGCCTCGATTCGAGGCCCGACGGTCCCGTCCACCTTCGGGCCACTCCAGTTCCAGCGTCCCACCCAGAGGAAGCCCTAGCCATAATCCGGCTATGCTATTCCACGCATCCAACACCGCGATAATCTCTGACTCCGAAAACTTTCGTGGCGTCCTTCCAGGCGCTGTCCACGTGTAGCGCTCCAGGCGATCCCATAGCTCAGGGGAACCGGTACCAAGTCCTTCTTCGAGAGCCTGATTGAACAGTCCGACAAGAATCTCGGTTTCTATCATCTCGCCCCGGTTTGCCTTAAGGATCTCCCTGGAGCGCTCTGCAGCGTGCGGTTTGCGTCTGCCGCTAACGAGCGTCATGCTGTCAAAAACGCCGCCAGCAGCCACGCTGCCCCAAAAGCCATTTCGGATCTGCAGCGCCTGCTCGATCGCGAAATGACCGAGATCATGCGGAATGGTTCCCATGTGGCCAATGCCTCTTACGTGAAAGACCACGCCGTCCGCACGAGTAATGACAGTCTCGTATCGCCGTTTGTCGAGCCTTTTCAGTCTTAATAGCACCAGCTGTTGACTATGGATTAGATTGAAGTATGTCGCTTCGACCACTCATCGCAATCGCTCTGTTCTCGGTTGCTGCCCTGAGTCTGGCCCAACGACGTACAACGTCACCGCAGGGTCAGAATCTCACAACGTGCGCTGACTCGGCGAAGCTCACACTCGAGCCCGCCTTACCCGCACGCGGCGCCATCTTTCTGGTCCGCGCGAACGGTGTGCCCTCTGGGACCCAGCTCGAGGGCCGGATCGCGGGCCAACCCCTCCACTTCGTGCCTCAGCCCGGAGGCGGCGCAGTCTCCTTTGCCGCAACTTCTATAGATGGATCACGCTCCCTCGACGTGGCGCTGCGTTGCATAACAGGTGAGAGAGTCGACACCCTCAATACCCGCATCGAGCTTGCCAGCGGCGACTATCCTGTTGAACGCCTCAGCGTGGCACCGCGTTTTGGACGTGCTCCGGACTCCGCCGTTGTAGCACGCACGGAGCGCGAGTCAAGGAGAGCCCTCGACGTGGCCAGAATCTCTCACACTACGCCAAGGCTCTGGGACGGCGAGTGGCAGTTGCCGAGGTCGTCGCGCATAACGAGTGTGTTCGGGAGCGGACGCGAGTTCAATGGCACCATAACATCGCGCCATATGGGAACCGACTTTGCCGGAGCAACTGGCGCACCCGTGCACGCTATCAATCGTGGCATTGTGCGCATAGTCGACAACTTCTACTACGGCGGCAACGTGGTCTACATCGACCATGGTGATGGTGTGACTAGCGCTTATCTCCACTTGTCTCGCCAGGACGTAGCGGTAGGAGACACGGTCGAGCGCGGAGCACCGGTCGGCGTAGTGGGAGCTACAGGCAGAGTCACGGGACCACACCTGCACCTCATTGTCAGGTATGGGAGCGTCACCGTTGATCCGATGTCGCTTTTTGCGATAGTTGGAGATTCAAGCGCTCGTCGCTTTGCCGGCGCCTCTCAGTAAATCAGGGTTCGGAGCACTCTGGCTCCTATAACATAGACGCTTGGCTCACGCAGAGCCCGCAGCTGGTCCGTTTACGGGAAGCTTGAACAATCGTCGCGCGTTCTCGAACATGATCAGGTTGTACGCTTCCTGCGGAAGCTGCATCTGGCGCACAAAGGCCACGTAGGACTTCATAGAGCAGATCGGCCAGTCAGTGCCAAAAAGAAAACGTCCTGGATCACCGGCGTAGAGAATCACGTCCTGAATCTCCTCAGCCATGTAATCCTCAAAGGCTTCGGTGAATTCGCCAAGAACGAGTCCTGAAATGTCGGCGTAGACGTTGTGGTTCTTGTAAACAACTTCCATGCAATCCGTCAGCCAGGGATTTCCCAGGTGACAGATTACGAACTTTACTTTGGGGTGGTCGACAGCGACTTCGTCGATTTCAAGCGGATGCGCGTATTTGAGTTTTCCTGTGGGGCTGTAGGTGTCCCCCGAGTGAATCATTACGGGCACATCGAACTCCTCGGCGAGATCGTATACGACCTGTAGCCGCTTGTCGTGGGGATAGAACGGTTCGTAGCCCGGATAGAGCTTGAGGCCCTTGACCAAACCCTGCTCAAGAAAATCCGCGAGCTCACGGATCTGCGAAATTGCCGCGATTACTTCTGCGGTGCTCGGTCGATGTGGACTGACGAGGTAGCTGGTGAGCACGAGAGCATAGTCGATCCCTGCAGCAGCCATGTCGCTGCGCAAACGAGTGAGACTCGTACCCAGTGCAACTGCTTCCTCTTCGTGATAGTTGTTCAGGTGAACGTGACAGTCAATGATCATGTCTTTGGAGCGTTAGGTAGCCGTCGCGAACCT
>CAZYTS010000210.1:0-5497 GCA_964649855.1 uncultured Gemmatimonadaceae bacterium | reverse complement strand
GGCTCGTTTGTCCCATGCACGTTCTCTGGCGCTATGGCAAGGAGCTCTGTACGTCCAAGGAGTGTGTACGCTGCACCCTTTCCTACAACAGGCCTCCTCAGCTCTGGCGCTACACCGGCTATATGGAACGGCAGCTCGAGCACATCGACGCCATTATTGCCATGAGCGAGTTCAGCCGGGCCAAGCACCGCGAATTCGGTTTGACGCGGGACATGGAAGTGCTGCCCTACTTTCTCCCTGACCCGGAGAGCGAACGCACTCCCCAGCCGCAGGGCCACTCTCCCAGCGAGAGACCCTATTTCCTCTTTGCCGGGAGACTCGAGCGGATCAAGGGGTTGGATGACGTGATCCCGGCGTTCCGCGACCTTCCAGAGGTCGACCTCCTTGTAGCAGGCGACGGAACCCATGCTGCAGCTCTCAAGGCGCTAGCCTGCGGCGTGCCTAACGTGAAATTTCTGGGGCACGTGGCGCCGGAGGATCTGAGGCGATACTACAGCCACGCTCTGGCTCTGCTGGTTCCGTCGGAGTGCTACGAAACGTTTGGTATCGTTCTTATCGAGGCCTTCCGCCAGGGGACCCCTGTCATTGCGCGACGCCTCGGGCCATTCCCCGAGATTGTGGAACAATCCGGCGGTGGGGAACTCTTCTCCAACCAGGCCGAGTTGGTGGCAGCCATGAAGAAACTCGCAACGGAGCCGCTGCTGCGCGCTCAAAAATCACAGGCGGGCTACAGGGCCTACATCGAGCACTGGTCGGAGCGCGTTGTGGTGCCGCGCTATTTGGACATTGTAAGGAGGGCCGCGATGAGACGCGGCAATCGTCGTGTTGCTGAACTGCTCAGCCTGCAGGAGGTCGCGTGAACGTCTTTGTAACGGGAGGTTGTGGTTTTATAGGGTCGCACCTGGCGGAGCGTTTGCTTCAGCGCGGCGACCGAGTGATTGTGCTCGATGACCTTTCCACGGGCGCAATGGAGAACATCGCGCACCTTGTAGGCAAGCCGCGCTTTGAGCATCGCATTGGGTCCGCGCTCGATGTTCCGCTGGTCTCGGAGCTCGTGGACCGTGCCGACATCGTTGTGCACCTGGCCGCGGCTGTAGGTGTGAGGCTCATTGTCGAGCGGCCGGTTCACACCATAGAAACCAACGTGCGAGCCACCGAAGTGGTGCTCGCGGCTGCGGCAAGAAAGCGCAAGACAGTAGTGGTGGCGTCTACCTCTGAAGTTTACGGCAAGTCTGCCTCCGTCCCGTTTCGTGAGAATCAGGACCTGCAGCTTGGGCCTACCTCGCATTCGCGCTGGGCTTACGCCTGCTCCAAAGCATTAGATGAATGGCTTGCCCTTGCCTACTCCAGCGAGAAAGGCGTTCCGGTCATCATAACGCGCTTCTTTAACACCGTTGGACCTCGCCAGACCGGAAGGTATGGCATGGTGCTACCAAACTTCGCACGGCAGGCCCTTAGAGGAGAGCCAATCACCGTTTTTGGTACCGGAGAACAGTCGCGCTGCTTTGGACACGTTCGCGACGCAGTAGAAGCCGTACTGAGGTTGATCGAGGCTCCCGCTGCTCGAGGCGAAGTCTTTAACGTGGGAACGACGAGCGAAGTCACCATGCTCGACCTCGCCCGCAAGGTGAAAGAAGCGGCAGCCAGCAGCTCAGAGATCAAACTCGTCCCCTACGACGAGGCTTATCCTGCTGGGTTTGAGGACATGATGAGACGCGTACCCGATGTCTCAAAGCTCCTGCGCGTAACGGGCTTCCAGCCCATGACACCACTCGACGAGATCATTCGCGACGTGGTAGAAGATCAGCGCGCACGACTGCGTCCCAACACCCCTGCGTTTGCCGGCTCTCAGGGTTGATGCGCGCCATCCTTACCTATCATTCGATCGACGACTCGGGCTCTCCAATCTCCGTGAGCGAGACGGCCTTAAAGGCTCACTGCCGCTTTCTGGCATCGGGAAGGGTCAGAGTTGTACCACTTGAACAGCTCCAGAACGTAGATGAAGCAGACGACGCCGTGGCCGTAACCTTTGACGACGGTTTTGTAAACTTTGCAGAAAAGGCTTTACCGGAACTCGAGGACGCTGGTCTCTCGAGCACGCTATTCATCGTCAGCGACAAGGTGGGTGCGCATAACGACTGGGGAGGCAAGCGCAGCAGACAGATTCCGCATCTCCCTCTTATGACCTGGGACCAGGTCGCCAATCTGCCGGGCAGAGGCGTCTCGTTAGGCGCGCACACCAGGCGTCATCCCGCCCTCACTCAGCTGGCAGAAAGTGGAGTGCTACTGGACGAGGTTGAGGGGTCACTGAGGGAGATCAGGAGCCACACCGGGATCGAGCCAAAGGCATTCGCCTACCCTTATGGGGACGTGGACGAGCGGGTCGCAAGCGTGGTTCGCAACCACTTTGCCGTTGGTTGCACCACCGAGTTGAGGGTGCTCGGTCACAGCGAAGATAGCGCGCGACTCCCAAGGTTGGACATGTTCTATTTCCGTGAACCCGGCCAGCTCGAAGGCTGGGGGACAACTGCATTCCGCTCGCGCATCTGGCTCAGGAGCCAGGGTCGGCGCCTCAAGCAACTCGCACGCAGCGCTCGTGCGCGGCAGGAGAGCGCCGCGTGACGCCGTTCTGCTCCGTTATAGTACCCGCACACAACGCGGCTCATCTCCTCGCTCGTACGCTGGGCGCGATACGCGATTCTGACTATCCCGAGGACCGCTTTGAGTTGATCGTTGTGGACGACGGCTCCAACGATGAAACACCCGCGGTGGCGGCAAGCTTTGCAGACGTCGTCGTCAAACTCGGCAACAGGGCATTTGGGCCGGCCTACGCGCGCAATCGCGGCTTTGACGTCGCTCGTGGTGAGTACGTACTCTTTATAGACGCCGATGTAGTAGTGCGTCCCGAGACGCTGAGGTCATTTGCCGACGTCCTCTCTCAGGATGAGGGGATTGCTGCGGTCTTTGGGTCGTACGACGACGCTCCCGATGCGCCGGGTTTTGTTTCGCAGTACCGCAACCTGCTGCACCACTACGTGCACCAGAAAAACGCCGGCGACGTGGAGACTTTCTGGGCCGGCGCCGGAATGGTACGACGCGAAGCCTTTGAGAAGGCGGGGCTCTACGACGAGTGGCACTATCCCAAGCCGCAGATCGAAGATATTGAACTTGGGGCACGCATAAGAGCTTTAGGAAAGAGGATCGTCCTGCACCCCGAGATTCAGGTCAAGCACCTCAAGCGCTGGACGCTTAGAGGAGTGCTCAAGACCGATCTGCGGGATCGCGGCATCCCCTGGGCTCGGCTCCTCGCCCACCGCGGGGCCATGCTCAGCCAGGGAACACTCAACCTCAAGTGGACCGAAAAGCTCAACACCATCCTGGTCTGGCTCGCGTTGCTCGCGGCGCTCGTGGCGGCCGTGTTACGTGAGCCCAGGCTCCTGCTGGTGACGCTGGGGTGTCTGGCGGGGGCGACTTTGATAAGCCTCCCTCTGCTCTCGTTTTACGCCAGAGTCCGCGGCCCCCTCTTTGCCGCCAGAGTAGTCCCGATTCACCTGTTGTATTATGTGCTCAATGGCGTATCGTTTGGCTCAGGTCTCTTTCTTCACCAACTCATTGGAGCCCCTACACAGGACCCGACGATCGATGCTTACTCCGAAGTGGGGGTAAAGCGCTGGCCGCCGGTTCCATCCAGGGAGCGTCCCAGTTCCTGGACAGCGGGAAAGTGAATGCCTAACCCAGCCGCACAACCGAGCAGAGACGACGTGAGCAGCACGGCAGAGCGCGAGCTGATACCCGCGGTCAACATTGCCTTTGCGCGCTTGCACAAGGCCGCGTTTGGCGTGGCGACTGGGGTGGCTGGAGCCCTTATCATGGGCGTGATTACGCTGTTCGTTCTGACAATGCCCCGCGCACAGGGCTTTCCCCTTGGGCTACTCGGCGAGTATTTCGCAGGCTACAGCGTTTCGTGGATGGGGCTTTTTGTCGGGATGGGTTGGGGTTTTGTGATTGCGTTTGTTGCCGGCTGGTTTGTTGCGTTTTGCCGCAATCTTTCGTTGGCGATTATTGCGCTTGTCATCAGGACGCGCGCCGAACTGAGTGAAACCCGAACCTTCCTCGACCACATCTGAGTCATGGCACAGCGAGACCCTTCACTGCGTGACGACATCCTTGCCATTAACGCCCGGGCATGGGGTATCGCATTCGGGCTCCTCTTTGGCGGCGGCCTCTTTCTCGCCACGAACTTTCTGGTAATCAAGGGCGGGCCCATGGTGGGTCAGCACCTTACGCTGCTCTCGCAGTTCTTCCCAGGCTACAGTGTGAGTTTTGTCGGGAGCCTGGTGGGCTTTGTATACGCTTTCGTGTTAGGCTGGGCCGTGGGCAGGATCATCGGAGCGGTGTACAACAAGATAGCGTTCTGAGTCCGGAGGGCTGGGGCGCAGCGGGAGCACGCAGGAACGCTCGGACGGTTCGGAAGTTGGGAAGTCAGGACGCACAGACGTCCTGTCCTCGGCAGCGGAGGGCGGTGCACTAGGTTCGTCCCAACCTCCCAACTTCTCAGCTTCCCAACGTCTCTACCAGCCCTGAAACTTGAGCAGCACCGAGGGCACTGTGCGCAGCATAATGCGCAAATCCGTCCACATGCTCTGATCGCGGATATAGCGCAGGTCCCAGCTCACCTTTGACTTCACGTCGTCAAGGCAGGCGTCGTACTTCTGGTTGATCTGCGCCAGACCAGTGAGGCCAGGCTTTACCCGGTGACGGCAGCGATACGACGGAATGTCCTCACGAAGGCGAGCCACTATGCTAGGTCGCTCCGGACGCGGTCCTACGATGTTCATATCGCCGCGCAAGACATTCCAGAGTTGGGGAATCTCGTCGATCCTGTACTTGCGGAGAAACTTTCCGAACCTTGTTACGCGCGGATCATTCTCCGTGGCCCAGACGGCGCCCGAAACGCGCTCAGCGTCGGCACGCATCGTTCGGAGCTTGTAGATCGTAAAAACCTGCCCGCCCAGATCCTCGATGCGAAACTCGCGCAAAGCCAGAGTCCGCCTCCAGCGCCTGTCACGACCCACTCTTGTCTGAGTGTAAAGGATCGGCCCTGGCGAGGTCAGCTTGATCAGTATCGAAACCACTACCAGAATCGGAAGCGTCAACAAAAGCCCAGTTGCAGAGAGGACGACGTTGACTGCCCGATTCAGTTTTTCATGGCGCTCACGAGGAACGACTTCTTCCTGAGGCTGCTGGTCGCGCCCCGCGGATTCAAGCGATCGCGGGCGCTCAACGGCGCGAACGTGCTCCAGAATGCGAGGAGTTACCACGCGACCATTTGCATGCGACAGCCCTCGCTCTGCAGCTGTAGAGTTCCAGGACATGGCAAGGCCTCCATCCTCACGCGCTGTACTCAAGGAGTCCTCCGCGAGGTCTGCCATCTCACGATGAAGTACACCGACGTCAATGCGCTCACGACTGGTAACCATGACATCAACCTCGATGT
>CAZYTS010000209.1:0-5576 GCA_964649855.1 uncultured Gemmatimonadaceae bacterium | reverse complement strand
ACTTCTCGACAGTGTGTCTCCCTGGACCGAGGGGAGCTCAGTTGTTGCGGTTCTGGCTGCTGTCTATTTGCTGGTTGCCGCGTGCGTTGCATTCCCGACGATCCGTACTCTCGTTAGGCTGAGACGTGCTCGTTCTGTCGCTTCGCGCCCTCAAGCAGAATTGCACTCTCTGTGTGACGACGCGAGAGTGACGCTGGGCCTTTCGACCTCGGTCGACGTACGCGTTTCGGATCAGGTTGGCATACCGGTGACGTGGGGAGTGATACGCCCCGTTGTCCTCTTGCCGGCTGCGATGCTGCACTGGCCCCGCGAGTTGTTACGCGCGGCGCTCATTCACGAATTCAGCCATGTCAACAAGAGAGACGCGTTCTTTGTTCTCGTCGCCAGACTCGTGTGCGCAGTTCAGTGGTTCAATCCTGGAGCCTGGTGGGTGAGTGCTCGCCTGCGGCGCGACACCGAGCTGGCGTGCGACGACAGAGTTCTGGCCGCTGGCGTCAGACGGAGCGACTATGCCGAGTTGCTTGGCCGAGTCTCGCTCTCGGGCCTTTCCGGTTCGGCAGATGGCTCGGCACCAGCACTGGCGTTGGCAGGAAACGGGGGACTGAGGGAGAGACTTGCCTGGGCGACACGATCGGGGAGGCGTGTCGTCCTACCCGGTCTCACCGCCAGGATGCTCTCTGTTGCAGCTACTTTCAGTTTGTCTGCGGCGATCAGTCTCGTGGAACTGGCACCTACACGCGAAGTGCTTTCTACGCTGATGACAGACGAACGTTGGGACACCCGGGCCTATGCGGTGATGCGTCTTGCCGAACGTTCCGACACCGTGCAGGTAGCGCGTGACGCGGCGGTCAATGATCCCAGTCCCCGGGTGAGGGCCTGGGCGCGTTATGCACTTGCCCGCATAGAGGCGGCGCCCGCAACGGTCGTCCGCCCGACCCTCGACTGAATTCCTGGAAATGCCGCAACGATCATCGACCACGGGCCTTAGAGATAAAATCTTGTCATCATTCAGGGATTCGCCAGCAGCGGCAGCCACGATCTCCGGGATTGCGATACTCGGCCTGTATATCGCAACCATGTCTCCAACCACGGCTATGTGGGACGCGAGTGAGTACATAGCCGCCGCATATACGCTTGGATTGCCGCATCCTCCTGGCAATCCGTTCTTTGTGCTTCTGGGAAGAGTATTCTCGATTCTTCCGATTGCGCCGAACGTCGCGATGCGTGTGAACGTGATTGCTGCGCTGTCCAGCGCCATTGCCGCTGCAATCTGGTTTATCATCGCCGATCGCGTTGCATCCAGGATGTTTGAAGCGGTCTGGCAGCGCCGGCTCGTGGGCTTTGCAGCGGCGTTGACTGGAGGGACTGCGTTCACGGTTTGGCACCAGTCAGTGGTAAATGAGAAGGTCTATACGCTGGCGCTTGCGGGGATCGCCATCATTTCGTGGCTCGTTATGCGCTGGCTGGACGAGCGCGATGCCGCGCGCCAGGATCGCTATCTCATCCTGATCGCCTACCTCCTGGGGCTCGGCTACGCCAACCATATGGCGGGGATTCTTCCGCTACCGGCAATTGGCCTTGCGGTGCTCATGGTCCGGCCCGCCATGTTGTTGCGGTGGAAGCTGATCCTTACCTGCGCTGGGGCGCTGATACTCGGTGGAACGCCTTTTCTCACGCAGCCAATTCGCGCTGCTTACAGTCCCGCCATCAACGAGGGAGAGCCAACAGCGTGTCGTCAGGGCCCCGAACTCGGCTGCACCTTCTCCAAGGGTACCTGGGAAGCATTCAAGTACAACTTCAACCGCGAGCAGTATGGAAAGCCTGCACTGAGTGAGCGTCAGGCTCCCTTTACAGCGCAGGTGGGGATGTGGTGGCTCTACTTCAGGTGGCAATGGCTGCGCGACGTCCACCTCGAGCACCAGACGGTACAGAGCGCTGCTGCCGCCCTCTTTTTGTTACTTGGCTTGACCGGAGCAATGGCGCACTACAGGCACGATCGGGCCAGCTTCTGGTACTTTGGGTCGTTGATGTTCTTGATGACGCTCTGTCTTGTGTACTACCTCAACTTCAGGTATGGAGCGTCACAGGGCGCGGTGGAGCCGGTCCCGCGCGAAGTGCGCGACAGGGATTACTTCTATCTGTGGGGGTACTCGGCGTGGGGGGTATGGGCGGCGTTAGGCATGGCAACTGTCTTCAAGACCATGCAGGAGCTATCGGAGCGACTGGCTCCCGGTGGCCGGAGGCTTGTGGCTAGATCCACTGTTGCTGCGTTAGCGGTGCTTGCCCTTCTTCCACTAAAGGCAAACTGGGCGTCGGTAACGCGGCGCGAAGACGTTACGACAATTGCCTTCGCACGCGACCTCCTCAACTCCGTCGAGCCCTATGGCGTGCTGGTTACCGGTGGCGACAACGATACTTTCCCCCTTTGGTACGCCCAGGAAGTAGAAGGAATCAGAAAAGATGTGACTGTGGCGGTACTGAGCCTGATGAACACCGATTGGTATGCTCGCGGTATCATCCGGCGGCCCATCCACCAGTACGACTCGGCGCGCGGTCCGGCAGTCTACAGAAATCGCTCATGGCCAGTGCCCAGGACCCCGCCGCTCAACCTGACGATTGCGCAAGCCGATTCAATTCCGCCCTATCTTGTGGTCAACCAGCCGTTGCAGTTTCGTCACGACAGTCTGGATGTAGTGATTGAGCCTCGTGCGCTGCTGCAGGTGCAGGGCGGGGGGCTGCTGGAGCGGAGCGATCTGCTGGTCCTGCAGATGATTGCTGACTCATGGCCCGAGCGCCCGATCTACTTTAGTCGCACGACGGCAAACTATGCCGAGCGACTGGGCTTTGGTGAATACACGCTCGCGCAGGGTCTGGCACGGAAGCTGGTAACCAACCCCAGGGCAGAAGCGCCAGATGCAATACTTATTGAGGGAAGTGGCTGGCTGGATATAAAACGGTCGCGCGAACTCTGGGAAAAGGAGATGGTTGGGCAGGAGGCGATTCTGCGTCGCGGTGACTGGGTCGACCGGCCGTCATTGAGTATTCCGTTCTCATACCTGCTCGCCGGAAGCGAACTCGCCGAGGCACTGGGAGTTCGCGGCGACCTGGATTCCTCGGCAAGAGTGATGGACACGGTAAACCGGGTTGCACGCGCCGTACGAATCGCACCGGCAATTGACGTGGCAGATCCTCCTCCGCCGATCGGAACGGACCGATAGCGCCTCTCAGCCACGCTCGACCCAGTCCCTCAAAAGTACGTGGCCAGCGACGCGAGGAGGAAGGCGTGGCCAGAACGGTTGTTGAACTCATCAAAGGAGTGGCCGCGCACGTAATCCAGCTTTAGTACGCTATCTCGTGTAGGGCGGAAGTTTACACCAACTGTCAACTGCTCTACCGACCGTCCCACGCGATGAGTGTCAAAATCGACCACGTCGTAGCGTGCCTTGAGCGCGAAGAATGATCCGGGAATCGTACGCACCAGACCTCGTCCAAACTCACGTATCCCTTCCAGGTACAATCCTCTCTGCCGGGTAGCGTAGGTTCCCGCCAGACCTGCAGGGACGTCGACTTGCGCAGTCGCATACTCTCCGCTCACGCGAACTCCTGCAACGTCGGCTTCAAAGTCAGCGACTCCGATCGAGACATCTTGCCGTTGATCGATCTCCATTCCGTCGGCGTTGTATACGTTATACGCACCGTGGTGCACCGAAAGCCCGAGTTCGTATCCGAGCTTTGGACTCCATGCAATGCGGCTCACCACGGCTGGCGATCCATTGTTGTCTTCAAAGTTCCGGCGTCCAGCGGGAATCCGAGTTCCGTCCTCTGCCGACGATATCACACCGTCGTGAAATCCATTCGTGGCATACAACTCATAGGTCACTCTTCCAGCGCGGCCCGCGGGAAACTGGCCCAGAATACCGACCCCTGGCTCTGACAGTGCAACTCCCAGAATCTCAGTTGCAGCCAGGGGACGATCGGTGAACTCGTTGAGAGGGCTGTCATGAGAGAGGTTGAAGCGTCCCAACGGGGAGAGGATCATGCCCCCACGCACAGTAAGAGCGCTGTGAATGCGGAAATCAATGGCTGCAAACTCAAGAAGGATCTCTTGTGCTCCATCTTCAAACTCGAGCTCGGCGGCAAATCGTACACGGTCACTTACGCGTGCATTGGCAAAGATATTGAAGCGTTTGGCCTCAAAGCCTGATTCCTCAGTGGCTCCGTCAACCTTGTGGTAGCGAGCGTGTACCTCAGCGTATCCACCAATGGCGGTACGACCAGCCAGGCGCGTCTGAAAGGGCTTGTCGTAGGCGCCACCTCGAACGAAAGGACGCGTCGTGTCGGCGACCTGAGCGCTGTCTCTCTGTTGGGCTTGGAGTGGTGCTACAGCGAGGAGCCCGACCAAGCCAAAAGCCGCGCAACTTGCTTTAACGCCATGGCTGACAGACGTCATGCTGCTCACTGTGTGGTGCGGGTAAGGTCCACACGAAGCACGCCGTCAGATGTGAGCCTTGTGGCAAATTTGCTTAATGGTTCCTCAGCAGGGCCGCGCAAGACACGACCTTCGCGGTCGTACGTCGACCCATGACATGGACATACCAAGTGCTCGCCTTCGACATCTACTGTGCAGCCCAGGTGAGTGCAGATCGGCGAGAGCGCAATAAATCGATTGTCGCCAAAAGCGGAAATGATGACAGGGTTCTCCATTCCCTCAGGCTGGACCGTGAGCACTCCGCCAGCCTCGAGCAACTCCGGGTGCTGTAACAGCGGAAGCAGCAGCGCCCCACCTACCGGAGAAACCTGACGAACATTGAGTGAAGCGCAGCCATGCAGCAGTCCGCCGACTGCAAGGGCGCAGGCGCACGATGTAATAAAACCTCGGCGGTCAACCGGCTGTGCCGGAAGGTCAGCGCGTTTCGACAAAGTTCAAGAGCGCCGCCCTCTGCGCCTCCGTAAGGTTGATGTAGGCATCACGCGAGTTGGAGCCTTCACCACCGTGGAGGCGAATGGCTTCATCAACGTTGCGAGCTCGGCCATCGTGCAAGAGAAAGGCTTCTCCGTTGAGAAATCGGCGCATCAACCTGAGTCCCCAAAGCGGGGTGGTACGCCATTCGCGTCCGGTGGCAGCACCATCAGGTCTGTTGTCAGCCAGTTCTTCTCCCATGTCATGCAGGAGGAGGTCGCTGTAGAGATTCACCTGCTGGTTAGACAGCGCGGCAATCGGGCTGTGGCCCGTGGTCAAAGTCGGCACGTGGCAGGCAGCGCAGCCTATTTGCGCAAAGAGTGCCCGTCCCTCGCTGCGTTGAGGGTTGTCCGGTGCACTTGCTGGCGGAGCGAGAGTCCTGAGGTAGTGGACTACCGCCATCACCGTAGATGCGCTCACCTCCGGATCGGACACCGTGTCGAGAGCGTTGGAGTTCACCGAGGCTAGAGGGTTGACGTTTTCGGTGGTTACAAAGTCCGAGGTGATTCCCATGTCCTGGTGGTACGCCTCGACGGTCTGTTCAACGAGACTCGAGACCTGTGCCTTGCGCCCGAACCTTCCGAGTTGCGGTGTACTGCCTGAGCCAGGTTCGCCG
>CAZYTS010000208.1:0-5611 GCA_964649855.1 uncultured Gemmatimonadaceae bacterium | reverse complement strand
CGCAGATTGCATGCAGCTTGTCCACGAGCTCCGCCACCGCCATCAGATGCCCCATCGGACCAAAAGGCTCACCACGAAAATCGGTGTCCGTGCCAGCTATAATCACCCGCCGGCCCCGAGACGCCAGCACCGTCGCTACCTCGACGATGCCATCGTCCAGAAACTGCGCCTCATCAATCGCTATCACATGCGAGGTCGGATCGATGCGACTGGCAATCTGACGCGAAGAATCCACCGGAATCGCATCCACGGCGCGACCGTCGTGACTCGAAACCGCAAACACCCCGGCGTACCGGTCGTCCAGGTGCGACTTGAAAACCTGCACCCGCTTGCGCGCGATCACGGCACGACGCACACGTCGCATCAGTTCCTCTGTTTTTCCGCTGAACATTACACCGGCAATGACTTCGATCCATCCACCAGTTAGTTGCAGCGTGCTCATTCGTCGCGCTCCCTCCGCGGTCGCCTGGAATTTCGCAGCCTTTCACTACGCTCACCCCACTCACGCGATTCTCCCATCGCCCTCGGCCCCCGACTGCCCTCTCTGAATCCACGACCACCAGCGTCGGCGCGGTCACGTCGTGGACGGCCAACACCTCGTGGTGGACCGCCGCGCTCGCCACGCTCGCCACGCTCTCCGCGATCGCCGCGCTCCGTGCGACCGCGCATACCTCGTCCACCAGCCGCACTCCGTCCGCCAGCTCCACCACGTCCACCACTCTCGCCCGACCTGCGCGGTGAATAGGACCTGCCGCCAAAGTCACTCCGCTCGCGCGAGTCCCTGCCACCACGACCACCAGCATCGCTCGCTCCCTGCATCCGGTCCGGCCGCGCCGCAATCACCCGGCCTCGGATAGTCTTGCCGTTAATCGCTTCAAGCACCGTATCTGTAGACGTGCTCGCGATCTCCACGATCGTGAAGGTATCACGCAGCGTGATCTTTCCGATCTGATCAGAAGAGATGCCGCTCTCCCCGGCGATTGCCCCCACAAAATCACCCTTCTGCGCGCCATCGCGTGAACCGACATTTATGTAGATGGGCGTAAACTCTGCTTCCTGTACGTCACGCTCCTGCCTGCGCGCCCTGACGGGACGCTCGTGACTCACTGACTCACGCATCGGAGCATCCACCCGCGCCGAGACCACCCGAACCACGGACTGCGCCTGGCTCGCCTGAGCTTCGGACCTCGCTTGCTCATACAAACGGAGCAATGCGGCTGCTACCTCCACCGGGTCTCGCTCGGCAAAAAGAGGAGAGAGTGTGAGTACTTCACGGTGTACCGACGCGCCAGCAATCGCGGCACGAACTTCATCGCGCACCGCGTCGTCAATAGAAACGGCCATGTCCACCAGCGCGGATTCGCCTACCGGTCGTGCTTTGGACCCAAAGATCCGCAGAAACGACGTCACGTCGGCAGGAGCAAGAAGGACGATCAGCCTGCCGGGTTCGGCTTCGAGCATCGACTGAACTTCGTCCGGTCCCGGAGGGGGCCCGAATAGCAGAACCAGCGGCTCTTTCTCGGGAACCTCGCCGTCAGAATAGGAAACGAGCTCATCGTCCGGACCATAACCCAGCCTGGCCAGGGCGTTACAGGCTTCTTCGGCCTCTTCTTCAGACGAGACAACAGTGGCGTGCTCAGGATCTATCGTGTCGAGCAGCCTGCCGAGTACGTCGGCGCGCGAACGCTCGTCGCATACTACGTACTCCATGACAGCCTCGGAGGGCGACGGCAGGTCGTGCAGCACTCTGCGAGCCTTTCTTGCGTGACGCTCGAGAAAGCTCTCGATGGTTTCGTTTAGTTCCGCGGTGATCGCTACGCGGTCAGAAGTGCGGGGAACGTCGCTGAGAATCGACTCGATGGGTTGAAGCGCGCCGAGCACGAGAGAGTCGAGCGACACCAGCACCACAGTCTCGACTTCTTCGAGTTTGAGGACCGAGCGCTGCATCAGGGCGAGCGCCAGAGACGCGGGTACGACGATGCACGGTGCGCCTAACGAGAGCCGTCGGGCTGCGCGCGTCGCATTGGTAAGCGGTGTGAGCAGCGCTGCTGACGCGTCGAGACCATCGTTCACGTCGCGTGCAATCGCCGCTGCTTCGCCCGCTGTGGGCGTGAGAACCAGGAGCCTGGTACCCGGTACTTCGGGATCTGCCGAAAGTCTTTCGGCCTGGGTCCGCACGATCCCGGCAATGCGTTTATCGTCGGCGGGCAGCACATGCACCACGTGCTGGCTTCTCGCCGCGCCCTCACTCACAAGGTCCTGCTCCACGGTTCCTCACTTGTCAATCGCGCCAAGACTTCGGCGCTCGCGAAATGTCAAAATAACGGAGACGAAGTATAGCCTTATGGACCCCTTCTATCCAACTTTGCCTGCACTCACGCGCGATACAGATTTAAGCTCACAATGACTCAGCAATTTCAGCCTTCCAGCAACATTGCGCTCCTGCGGGAGTCCGCCACGATCGCGGTTTCGCAGCGCGCGCGAGCCCTCAAGGCGGCGGGCCGGAGGATCGTGGACCTGGGCGCCGGCGAGCCGGACTTTGATACCCCCCGCTTTATCCGTGACGATGCCGCGGCAGCCATGAACGCCGGGGCCACGCGCTATACCGCGACGGACGGGATACTTCCGTTGCGCGAAGCCATAGCAGCCCAGGCGCGTGAAATGGGTCCCGCGGGAGCCGGGATCGAGGCACGCAATGTGGTTGTATCGAACGGTTCCAAGCAGAGTATCTTCAACGCATGCTTTGTATTGTTTGGTCCGGGCGATGAGGTCCTGGTGCCGACGCCCTCGTGGACGTCTTACTACGAGATAGTCCAACTCGCTCGTGCAACCGCAGTCGAAGTTCACGGAGACAGGGCGCGAGACCTCAAGGTCTCCGTCGACGACCTGAAGAAGGCGGAGACCTCGCGCACACGCGGGCTCATGCTCAACTCACCCTGCAATCCCACCGGTGCCGTCTACTCAAAAAGCGAACTGCGTGACATCCTCGCCTACGCAAGGGAACGAGGTTGGTGGGTGATTTCGGACGAAATCTATCGTCGCATCGCCTATGACGGCCCCGCTACAACATCGCTCGAAGTCGCCGAGGATCGCGACAACCTCATTGTCGTAGACGGGGTGGCAAAGGCGTACGCAATGACCGGTTGGCGGGTGGGCTGGGCGATCTCGCCCCCTGATGTCGCGCGGGCCATGACTGCCTTTCAGTCGCATGCGACCTTTCACACCGCGGCAATGTCGCAACACGGGGCGCTGTCTGCATTGACCCGTTCCGCGGAGTCGGATGCTGAGATTGCCGCCATGGTTGAGCAGTACCGGGCGAGACGCGATGCGGCGCTGGCCATTTTTGCAACGGCACCGGAGCTTCCGCTGGTTCGACCGGCTGGGGCATTCTACTTCTATTTTGACGTTTCAGCGGCAGCGCGAGGCAGCGATGATCCGGGGACGCACTTTGCCAAGCGTCTTCTTGAGGAACGGGGAGTGGCAATGGTGCCTGGTGCCGCGTTCCGGACGCCGGAGTGGGTACGGGCCTCGTACGCCGCACCATTGGAAGCCGTCACCGAGGGAATCCAGCATGCTGTAGACCTTTGGAGACAAATGCAGGACTAAAGCGAACACTCTAACCCTTGCAGACCCTGGAAGAAATGGATCCAGTGGCACGCGGCTAATGATCACAACCATCGTTCTCATCAAGGCAGATCCCAAGCGCATTCCCGAGACCGCTCGCGAAATTGCGGGCGTGGAGGGAGTCCAGGAGGTCTACTCAGTGTCAGGAGAGTGGGACCTGGTGACCATCGTTCGTGTCAACGAGTACGAAAAGATCGCCGAAGTCGTGACCGAAAAGTTTCCGTCTGTTCCGGGGATAGTGCGCACCCAGACGCTTACGGCATTCAGAACCTACTCACGCAAGGATCTGGAGCAGGCGTGGGACATGGGAGTGGATTGACAAGCTGTGAAAGCGAGCCTTCGCGGAAAGACAAAGGACCTGCTGCAGGCTCTGGAGCCAGTCGCTCCCGGATTGCGTTCCTCGCACAATCCTGGCACCAGCACAGCCCTGGAAATTGCCTTTTCCGGCAACGACGACCTTTTCACGAGCCAGGCCGAGCTTCTCGAAGATGAGGTTGTTACCGCGCGACCAGTCAAGCCGGCCGCGGAGCCCGTCTTTGGTGCCTTTCTCGACGGAATTCAGGAAAGCCACGTCGTGGGATGGCTGCAGCAGATCCCCATTGTCATGGCGCGTGTCAGTGCAGTGGTCCGCGTTCGCGATTCTGGAAGGATGAAGACGTGGGCCTCCGACGAGACCATTGCGGCATACGCCCCATGGTCGCGCGTGGCCCCCGGCCGTGTTGAATTGGGCGACGTGGAACTGCGAGACGTTCGTGAGGAGACAGAAGGTTCCACTTCGATGCACCCCTTTGCCTGGGTCCAGTCTGCCTCAAAAGCTATAAAGCAGGATAGAGAGGCTCTGGAACGCGATCTTGCAGCCCGCTTCTGCGAAGCTCGCATCTGCCCACTCTACATCGACGGCAACCTCCCCTCGTCAGAGCAGGTCAGGGAATCGCCCTTTGCCACTGGAGTCATCAAGAGTCACAACACCCTTTACGTTGAGCGTGCAAACCTCGACGTGGTCCTCGGACTCGAGGAGGGTGAACGATCATCTGTGTTTCTTGTCGGTACGAGGCGTCGGCCGGCTGTGGCCAGTTGGTACCTTCGCCTGCGCTCTCCCAAAGGTGAATCACCTTTTTGGGGCCTTGTGCGCGTAGAAGCGCCACTCGGCGTGATCGAGAGTTCAATAACGCGCGAGGCGGACGCGCGTTCTGCCTGGATCCTGGCCGAGCGTTCGCCCGTGGCGCTTCCCGATCGCCGGTGGGACACGATGGTGTACGGCATCAGGGATTGCGAGGAGTACCTGAAGCACGGGTAGAGGAAGGCGAGGAAGGCAAAGAGGGCGAGGATGGCGAGGATGTAGCTCGTCGTCGGCCTTCGCCCTCTTCGCCCTCTTCGCCCCTTATAGATTTACGAGCATGAATCAGACACTCGGTCGCGTAGTAGCCACTGAACGCAAACCGAACACGCCGCACGAGTTCCACTTCTGGACCGCGCTCGATTCCCCCGTAGGAATCGGTACGATCGTCGTAGTCGACGGACCAGCACCGGTAGGTGGCGCCACTCCTCGCATCTACGGCGTGGTGACCGAAGGACTGAGCTACTCGGATCTGGCTACACCGCTGCACGACGTCCTTGGCGCCGACGGAGAACCTGAACGGGCAGCCAGGAGCGCAACCCAACGCACCGAAATCCGTCTCTACACCGCCGCAGTCTTGCGGCAGGTGCCTGACGAGCCGCTGCAGCCCGTCCCCATGGGAACGGTGAGCCTGGCTACCGACAAGGACGTCGAGATCGCGTTGCGTATGGACGCGTACCTGAGTGGAGAGTCAAACACAGGAATACCGGTGGGAGTCTATCGCGGCGGTGGGCTCGAATCGCCCGTGTACCTTGACGCTGATTTCCTCCTTGGACCCGAGTCGGCTCACCTCAACATCACCGGCGTCTCAGGTCTGGCGACAAAGACTTCTGCAGTGGAATGGCTCCTCTCCTCGATCTTTGCGCACTT
>CAZYTS010000207.1:0-5622 GCA_964649855.1 uncultured Gemmatimonadaceae bacterium | reverse complement strand
GGGACCCCACTTTGTGGCCATAGGTCCGGCGGCAATCGACGATTCCGCGTCTGCCAGAGTGGTGACAAGAAAGTCTCCGGATACAACGGCCTCTTCCAGATACGCAAGCTCCGTCTGGACGGTTATTGAGTTCCCGCTTTGCGAACTGCTTGTCACACGGCGCAGGAACCCTCCGTTTTCGGCACCTACAATGATGCTGCCGGACTCCATGTCAGGTACCGGGCCACCGATGACGCTAAAGACATAGACGCCGGTCGTGTCGTTACGTGCAATCAGTGTGACTGCTGTGGAGTCGACAATCCTGGTGCACTCACACAATTGAACGAGACTAACGACAAGCTGCGTGGTGCCCGAACGGCCAGCCGACGTTGCCGTGATCGTGGTTGTACCCTCGCTGACGGCGACGACCTTCCCGCTTGCATCGATCGTGGCGACCGTCTGGTTGCTGCTCGACCAAGTGAAGGTTGCCGCTGGAAGGACACGTTCCTGAGCATCGAAGGCCTGTGCGGTTACATACAGTGAATCGCCCGGCGACAGCACCTGTCGCGAAGCTGAGACTTCTACGCGCACAACTGATTCGGCTCCCGGGATGTTGGACGGTCCCAAAGGGGGCTCATCTCTGCAGGCGGCCAGGAGCAGGAGCGGGAAAGCGAACCGGCCAAGCCCTTGGCCTGTCAGAGGGGGAAACGACAATCGACGAATCAAGGCGGCTGCTGAAGTCAGGCGCCACTGATCTACCCGCAGGGACGCGTCAGTGGCGGTAATTGGTTGCTGGACCATAAGTTGCGGTCTATTTATGAGTCCGCTTCATCAAGGGCCGATCAAGACCCGATCAATTAGGGCGATGTTCAGACTTCTTGTCCTAGGCAGTGCTCGAATCGAGGGACCAGACGGCCGTCTGGCTGGCGAAGTCGCGCAGCGACACCGGCTTGCCCTGCTGGCGTGCTTGGCTGCCGCCAATGGGTCGAGGCTACCAAGGGAGAAGCTGGTCTCGACGCTCTGGCCGGAGCAGGGCGACAAGGAGGGTAGACACCTCCTCAACGTTTCGGTGCACGTCATCCGCAAGGCCATCGGTGATGGAGTTCTCGTTAGCGAAGGGAACGAACTCCGGCTGGACAGTGCTGTTCTTACAAGTGACATCGGAGCGTTTCGCGCGGCGCTTTCAGGCGACGACATGTCAGTCGCTGTGTCGCACTACGCTGGACCCTTTCTCGACGGCTTCTTTCTTGACGGCTCTCCAGAGTTTGATCACTGGCAGGCCACCGAGCGCGCACGCCTCGAAGCTGAGTTCACCAAGGCGGTCGCGTCACTGGCGGAACAAGCAGAAAGCCAGAACACCAACTGGAAAGAAGCGGCAAACTGGTGGCAGCTTCTCTGGCACCGGGCGCCGGAACGAGAGGAGACTACGCTGCGATTAATGCAGGCGCTAGAGCTCTCAGGTGATCGCGCGGGAGCGCTACGCGTCGCAGATGCACACGCACGTTTGCTTCAGGATGAGTTTGGGGCGAGCCCAAGCCCAAACCTCACAGCTCTGGCTGACAGGATGCGTATGGTACCCGCGTCATTCGCCTATGCAGAAGAACAGGGGTCCGGTACGATCAGCTCAGACAATAGCGCGCGACCTCAGGCACCCTCTCCACATCGTTTCGCGATCAAGGGTGTGCTCCTTGCCTCAGCTGTAGTGCTGGTTGCGATCGTGCTTGCCCTGGGGCCATGGAACGGCCCAGACACCAGATCAGTCGCTGTTCTGCCCTTTGCTGACCTGACTCCAGAAGGTGATCGAGCTTACGTAGGTGATGGAATAACAGAAGAACTACTCAACGCACTGGCCCGCATCCCAGGGTTGGAAGTCGCGGCGCGTTCATCCTCATTTCAGTTTCGCGATCCTGGGGTTGATATCCGCGAGGTCGGTAGTGCTCTAAGTGTTGATGCGGTAGTCGAGGGAAGTGTCAGGCTCGATGGCAACAGACTTCGTGTAACTGCACAGTTGATCGACACCAAGAGTGGCTACCATCTCTGGTCTGAGCAGTACGATCGTCGGGTCGAGGATATTTTTGCGGTGCAGGAAATCGCGCGTACGGTAGCACGCGAGTTGGGCGCCAGGTTGGGACGTGCGCCAGGAGACTCACTCGTTAGGCGCGTAACAGACAACGCCGACGCGTATGATTTCTATCTCCGTGGCCGTTACGCCTGGAACCGTCGGACGACCGAAGGGATGTGGGATGCTTTGCGCTACTTCGAAGAGGCAATTGCTCTCGATTCACAGTTCGCAGCCGCCTACGCCGGACTATCGGACGCGTGGCAGCTGCTGCCGGACTACGGTAGCGTGAACGCTCGTCAAGGCCTGGCCAACGCAAAAACCGCAGCGCTTCGTGCCATTGCTCTGGACAGCACTCTGGCAGAGGCCTATGCGTCGTTAGGCGCAATTCTCGACGACTACGACCGCGACCGTGCCGGCGCCGAACAGGCGTATCGCAAAGCGATCCTCCTCGACCCCGAGTACGCGACGGCGCGCCAGTGGCTCGCCATTCACCTGGCCGACGAGGGAAGAGAAAGAGAGGCGGCCGGAGAGATCGAGTCGGCCAGGCGTCTTGAGCCCTCATCGAGAATCATCAATACAGCGGTTGGTGCTATCCGCTATTTCGCCCGCGACTATGCCAGCGCCATCGCCGAGTATCGGGCAGTTGTAGAGAGGTCCCCTGATTTTGCGCTGGGCTGGGCACTCATGGGACGTGTCTACCTGGTCCAGGGGAGACCTGACTCCGCTGTTGCGATACTCAAACGATCGGTAGAGCTCTCTGATGGCGATCCAAGCTACGAAGCGGTATACGCTGCTGCGCTGGCGGCGAGTGGACAGGTGAGTGAGGGGAGAGAACGGGCCGAACGACTGCGTGAGGTTCATATCAATCGGGATGGCTACGTGCCCTATTGTGAGTTGGCCTCTGCCTTCGTCTACCTTGGCGATGACGCCGCGGCGCTCGACCTCTTTGAGCGCGGCTTTGATGAACGCGACCCAGCGCTCAAGCACCTGGCCGTCGAACCGCTTTACGACCGAATCCGCGGCCACCCCCGTTTTCGGGCGCTCATGAAGCGGGCAGGACATGGGGACGTGGCCACCCGCTGAGTACCCCGGTCACCTGAATCGCCCTGCGAACCGGTTCGCAAATCAATGATCCACAAGGCCTTGCAGGGCCACAGGCTGAGGCCCTCCGTGGCGAAGTCGTGACAGAACCCGCATCTTAAGTGAGCTAGAATGAGGAGCTACGCCAATACGACCCCCACCGGCGTACTCCCTATGCGATGCCCGAAACCAGCCTACCTACGAACTACTTCATAAACCGCGAGCTTTCCTGGCTGGAGTTCAACGCCAGGGTACTGGCAGAGGCGCAGGACGAGCGCAATCCGCTACTCGAGCGCTTGAAGTTTCTGGCGATCTTCACCTCCAACCTGGACGAGTTTTTCCAGGTGCGGGTGGCTGGCTTGCGTCGCCAGGTTGCAGCCGGGGTGACCCAGACTCCGCCCGACGGTATGACGCCGGCCGCCCAGCTCGAGGCGATAGGGCGTCGCGTGAGAGAACTAGACGCCGAAGTGCAATCGTGTTTGCACAGCGATCTCCTTCCAGCGCTCGCCACGGGTGGTATCCACCTGCTGGAGATGAAGGAGCTCACGGAGCCCGAACTTGCTGAGATCCAGGGATTCTTTGATCGCGAGGTTTTCCCGATTCTGACTCCGCTGGCGGTCGATCCGGGACATCCCTTTCCCTACATCTCCAACCTCTCCCTGTCACTCGCGGTCGAATTGCGCAATCCCGATCGCCCGGGAGAACATTTTGCCCGGGTGAAGGTGCCGCGCAGCTTGCCGCGCTGGGTACCTATCAGCCGCACAAACCATTTTGTGCCGCTGGAATCCGTTATTGGCTCGCACCTGGGGGCTCTCTTTCCAGGTATGGAGATTCTTGGCTCGCACACCTTCAAGATCACTCGCTATTCTGACTTTGATGTTACTGGCAGCACGGACGAGCCCGAAGATCTTCTGGCTTCGATAGAAGAACAGGTCTTTCAGCGTCGCTTTGGCGAAATCGTGAGGTTGGAGGTGCAGAGCGGAATGCCGAAGCATATCCGTACCCTCTTACTCGACGAATTGAGAAACGCGGCAGAGCCGGACGTGCTGCCTCTGGCAGACAGCGACGTCTATGAGTCAGGCAACCTGATTGAACTCACGGATCTTCTCTCCCTCGCTACGCTGGACCTGCCCGAGCTACGCGACTCGGCAAACGTGCCACTCGTCCCCCCGGAATTGCGCGATCCGGAACGTTCTATTTTTGACGTCATAAGGGAGCGCGATCTGCTGGTGCACCATCCGTTCGAGTCATTTGCAATGAGCGTCGAACGATTCTTTGAAAGCGCTGCCACAGACGACAACGTACTGGCGATAAAAACGACGCTCTACCGTACTTCGGGTGATACTGCCATCGTTCGCGCCCTCACTGAGGCAGCGCAGCGCGGTAAGCAGGTTGCGGTACTGGTCGAGCTCCAGGCGCGGGGAGACGAAGCCAACAATATTACATGGGCTCGCACACTTGAAAACTACGGTGTGCATGTGGCCTATGGCCTCCCGGGACTCAAGACGCACGCAAAAATTGCTCTAGTCGTCAGGCGCGACGCCGACGGAATCAGACGCTACGTTCACATTGGCACCGGTAACTACAACTCCAAAACTGCTCGTGTCTACACAGATTTTGGACTTCTCACCTGCAATACAGACGTCGCATCTGACATAAGCGACGTCTTCAACCTTCTCACTGGGTTCTCGCGGCAGCGCGAGTACCGCAAGCTTCTTGTAGCACCGGCCAACATGAAGGAACGCTTTCTCGCGCTTATAGCGCGGGAGGCGGCCCACGCGCGTGCTGGGCGGAGTGCACGGATCACAGCAAAGGTGAACGCGTTGGTCTCGCCCGATGTGATAGCTGCGCTCTACGATGCCTCACAGGCCGGCGTCGAAATCGATCTGATTGTGCGTGGGATCTGCTGCCTCAGGCCCGGACTCGAGGGAGTCAGCGATCGCATCCGCGTACGGAGCATCGTGGGGCGCTTTCTGGAACACTCGAGACTCTTCCGCTTTGAAAATGGCGGGGACGAGGAATACTACATCGGCTCAGCCGATTGGATGCCGCGCAACCTTGAACGCCGCGTCGAAGTTCTCGTTCCAATAGAAGACAAAACGTTGCACGCACGTCTTGCTTCGCTGATCGATACCTGGCTGGAAGACAACAGACAGGCCTGGATTCTGAACGCGGATGGGAGTTACAAGCGCTGCGAGCCGGGCGAACCAGAGATTGCCTCGCACAAACGGCTGCTGCGAGACCCGTGGGGACTCGACCGCGGCCAATCGCGCTATCTTACCACCGAAATGCGGGCCATGTCGCTAGGAGAATACGACAAGGTCACCGCCAACGGACGCTTCAAGACCGAAGAACCGTCAGTTCGCCCGCGCAAAAAAGCGCGGCGCTAGTCCAGCGTCAAAGCCTTTCCTTCGTAAAAACGCCGAAGCGTCGAAGTATTGAAGCGTCGAAACGTTGCAGAGTCGACGCGCTGACGTCACTACCCCCGCGACCGAACGATC
>CAZYTS010000206.1:0-5633 GCA_964649855.1 uncultured Gemmatimonadaceae bacterium | reverse complement strand
TGGCGTGGTGGGCAAGCCCACGCAGATCACGGTCAAGGTGCAGCGTCAGAGGTCCGACTTTGGCGGCGAACTTGGTTGGGAAGACGCGCCGGCTTCAGAAGCGACGGTAACGCCGGACTGGGACGGCCCGCCACCGCAGCAGCCAAACCTGACGCACTGGACCGGGCGTGTTCGCTTTCTTGTTGATCCCGAGCCCGGGCGCTATCGGCTACTCATCGAGGAGCACGAATACATTTCGGCGAATCACGTCTTTACAGCGACGGAGGGAAGAACGATCACACGAGAGCAGCCGCGGCGTTTGATCTACGCCGAAGTGTTCGAGCTGGACCACTCGTTGATAGAGGGTCCGGGTGTGCCGACGGGGACGGAGCTTTAGGGGTTGGGAAATTGGGAAGATGGGAAGCTGGGAAGTTGGGGACGTTGGGAAGTTGAGACACCTGCGATGACGGAGAATCGGAATGCTGAGGCGGGCTGGATCGTTGGCAAGGCCAAGGATCCAGCGTCCTATCGGGCAAATCCCACAGGCAAAGCGTCCGCAGCACCGCGACCCTCACTGGATATGCGCACAATAATACCAACCGCGAGCCAGCAGGCTAGCATAAACGACCCGCCGTATGAGAAAAACGGCAAGGGAATGCCCGTAATCGGCATGAGGTTGAGAGTCATCCCGATGTTCACTATCACGTGAACGAACCAGCTACCAAGGAGCCCAAAAGCCACCAGCGACGCGAAAGAATCACTGGCCCGCGCCGCAACACGGATCACACGCAGAAAGAGGAGCAGAAAGAGCAACAGGGCCAGGCTCACCCCTAGAAATCCCAGTTCTTCGCCTACAACGGAAAAAATAAAGTCCGTGGTCTGCGCAGGAAGAAAGGCCCCCGCCTTCTGAGTCCCGTCAAGAAATCCCTTCCCCGTCACGCCACCCGAGCCAATGGCAATTTGCGACTGGATCACGTGGTATCCTGACGCCTGGGGATCCTGCGAGGGATCGAGAAACACCAGCAGACGGCGCTGCTGATACGGGTTCAACTGCTCCCATAACAACGGTGCCGCCACCCCCATCACCACGTTGGCCACTATCAGCACAACCCCCTCCACCACGTAGGGCTTGTACCACAACACCACCGCAATCAGTATCAAAAACCAAGCTCCCCAAAGTTTGGTACTCGAGGCCAGGAGTAGTGACACCGCAGGACTCGCCAGGAGCAACAGAAGCGACGGCGAAACTCCCGCCCAAAAGAGCATGGCAAAGAAGATCCCAATGAACACCATTCCGGTGCCAAGGTCTGGCTGCGCCATAACCAGCACCCACGGTAGGAGCACCACAACCGCGGGCTTCCAGAGATCCAGCAGCGTCTTGGGTGGCTCGCGCCGCGAAGAGAGGAGCTTGGCCAGCATCAGAACAACTGTCACCTTGGCAAGCTCTGCAGGCTGACCAAGCCTGATGCCACCAATCGTCAGCCATCCCTTAACGCTGGCAGCGGTGCCCGCCCCACTTCCAAAAAGCAGCGTCACCACCAAAAGGAGAATGCCGAAAACGTAGGCTGGCACTGTCATCCATTCCAGCAACCGCACGGAGGCGCGCGAGACGATAAAAGCACCTACGATCGCCACGCAGAACCACGCGATCTGCCGCTTATAGGCGGTCAGCTCGCTCATCACGTGTGCATCCGTCTGACCCGCCGAGTAGACGACGGCAATGCCAAATAGCGAGAGCGCGAGCGCCACGAGGGCCAGCGGATAGTCCGCTACAACCCTCTTTATCAATCTCCCTCCACGTTCTGAGGAATGATTGCCGGGCGCTTGAGATAATGAGAAATAACGCGGGACGCGATGCGCGCCGCGGCGTATCCATGCTCACCTTGCCAGAGCATGACCGCGACCACGATCTCCGGCGCTTCCTGCGGCGCAAAGCCTACGAACCACGCGTGATCTCGCGGAGTCTCGTTCTGAGCGGTTCCCGTCTTGCCCGCCAGCTGAACTCCTTGAATAGCCGCGCTTCCGGCAGTGCCTCGCGCCGAAACTACGTCACCCATGGCCTGCCTGAGTCCCGCAAGCTGTTCAGAAGTCAGACGCATCACTTGGGTGCGCTCGGGTGCTCTGCGCACTACCTCGGGTCGCGCAGCTGAGCCATCAGTTGCAAGCGCCGTATAAAAGCGCGCCATGTTCAGGACGGTCTGCGAGTTTCTTCCCTGCCCGATCGAAAGATTGAGCGTCTCGCCGTTAGACCAATTACCAGGGCCAAAGACCCGATCAAAGTAGGCCACCGCGTCGGGCCAGATCGGAGCGGTCTCGTTAGGTAGATCGATCCCGGATCGTTCGTTCATCCGGAGCTCGACCCCGCCCGCAAGGAGGCGCGACAACGAAAGCCTGAGTCCCAACTGGTAAAAGTATGTATCGCACGACTTGGCGATCGCCTGCGTCAAATCCACGTTTCCGTGACCCTTGGGGTCCCAGCAACGCCAATACCTCGCGCCGTATTGGTAACCCCCACGACACGGGAGCGGCATCCTGGTATCAAAATCTGCCACACCCTCTTCGAGCGCGATTGCAGCTGTTGCAAGTTTGAAGGTCGACGCCGGTGGATAGCGCCCCTGAATGGCCTTGTTGAACAAGGGACGCCCGGGATGCTCCAGCAGGTAGTTGTAGTACTCAGACGAAACACCACCGATAAAGCGATTGGGGTCAAACGAGGGCGAACTGTATAGTGCCAGAACGGCCCCTGACTTGGGTTCCAGAGCCACAACACCTGCCACGAGCGAGTCGCCCAGCATCGAGGCAACAAAACGCTGCAGGTCCAGATCGATATTGGTTTGCAGTGGATTGCCGGCCTCTGGCAGAAGGTCGGGGCGCGCACCTTCTTCGCGAACCACACGGCCCCGTGCATCCACCTCCACATAACGACTCCCTTCGGTCCCTCGAAGTTCGCGCTCGTACTGCTCCTCGAGCCCGCCACGACCAATGTCCTGGCCGCTCTTGTAGCCCTCGTACTTGTCAGACGAGAGCTCGCTTTCGGTTATTTGTCCGGTATAACCGGTAAATGCCGAAACAACGGCACCGTCGGGGTAGTAACGCTTGGGAGCCGCCTGAATTATGAGGCTGGGGAATTCGACGCGGTGTTCCTCCAGAACTGATATCTGATCGAAGGATGCATCTGAGAGAATTACAGTCGGACGATTGGGCTCGCGCCGCAAACGTCGCACCGCTGCGTTGATCTGATCCTCACTTAGCTGAATGATCGTTCCAAGACGGGTGAGTGCGGCGCGCAGCGAATCGGCGGAAGGGCTGAGAATGGAAACGGAGTAGCCCGGCACATTCTCGGCGATCACTTCGCCGTGTCGGTCGTAGATTACGCCACGAGCCGCAGGCAGTGGAACCTCGCGCAGCCTGTTCTTTTCTGACGAGAGCCTGTAGCGCGTCGAATCCAGGACCTGGACGCGAAAAAAGGCGGACCCAAGCCAAACAAGCGCAAGCCCCACAACGACAGCCGCCACTCGGCTCCTGCGCTGTACATCGTTAGGATGAAAGCTCATGCTGGGGCAGCCTCGAGCATACCACGGAACAACATAAGGACAACCAGCCCTGTGAGCGCTGTGACCGCCGCTGACAACGGTGACCAGAGCGCCACCTGAGTTACCATCTCAAAGAATCCGTGCTGCCTTGCCACTACAAGGAACAGAATATCAAACGCCCACTTCCCAAGAAAGAAGAAGAACGCATGTAGCACAACGTTATCCGAAAAGAAAACCGCCTTGAGCCAGGAAGCGCCAAAACCAATCGAAGTCAGTGCAAAAGCCCCTGCCCCAAATGCCGAGGGCGAAAGTGCGTCTGCTATGAGCCCGGTGACAAAACCAACCAGAGCCGCAGCTCCGGGGCGCAGCCGTACAGCCAAGAGCAACACCGCAATCACTAGGAAGTCCGGGGATACTCTCCATTGCAGCAAAGGCCGCACCGAAAAATGCATCACCAGGAGGATCACAAAGAGAAGCCCGGTACGAACGACCTTTTGCCAGTTCATCGCTCGTTCTCCGACGGCTGCCTTGTAGAATCACGTCTCACAGCGGGAACCGGCCTCAATGGAACGGGCGAAGGACGCACTCGCGCACTATCCCCCCGGCCCCGCAACATTGTCGGCGACACCGGCGCCTCGAGGACAGCTGCGATTGAGTCGAGAGCTCGCTGTCGCGCAGCAACGGCCGCCGCAGCGCGCCGACGTAACGAATCGCCTGCGCTCACCATCAGACGAACAGCCGAGTCGGCGGCAGCGGGAGCGTTCCAGTGAGATGCCAGATTCTCCGTCGTCCACGCGGGATCAAGCACGATCACGTTCGAAACATCCTGTGGACGAACTGCGGGCCGAACCATGTAGGTGCGCGTCCACGGCGCCGGAGTCTTGACCTCGCCAATCACAGTTCCAACGATCACGCCCCTTGGGAAGACCCCGCCAAGACCAGACGAAAGTATGACGGTCCCTGTAGAGATCTCATCGCGAAAGGCGACTCCACGGAGCTCAAGGAGAAATCGCTCGGGGCCTGCGCAATCCAGCGACTCGTTGTCATCGCACTCACTTCCATCGCCAAGATGAGGGGCAATGATGCCGAAAGCACTCCCATCTGCCGACATGGCGCTAACGCGGAAGTCGGGGTGGGACCACATGATAGCGACGCTGGTTGAAGTACTTACTGAACTCACCAGGCCTACCACACCGTCGGGAGTCACAACCGCAGAGCGCGATTTGACCCCACCGTTTGATCCGACAGTAAGAAGCAACGTGTGGGCGTCACCCAGACCTTGCCCGTGCAGAGCATCTGCGGCGACGAAGTTACGGCCGAGCCTGCTACCAAGGGACATCAGGTCGCGGAGGCGCTGGTTCTCTTGTTCGAGCTGTGACTGCCTGGCGACCCTCAGTGCGAGGCTATCAATGCGGGCAGTGAGTGCATCCCTTTCAACAAAAGCACTGCGTGCGCGCTCCGACCTGTGCTGCAGCGCCAGCAACGGCGCAGCCAGGCTTCGCTGCAAAGCCCCCGCTATAGCGTCTCTGGTGGGCCGTGGAAGAACGGCTCCCAACAAAGCGGAGAGACCGCAGACAATGAGAATAGCAATGTCGACTCGCGAGCCAGACCGCACGGCACGCGCCATCAGGTTACTCCTACGCCGAGAGTACCGACCAGTACTTCTGCTCCTCGTCCAGGATCCGCCCAACACCACGCACTACACAAGTGAGCGGGTCCTCGTCGACGTGGATCGGAAGCCCGGTCTCCTGTGCGAGAATAACATCCAGCCCGCGGATTAGCGCCCCACCTCCCGTCATAACAATACCGCGATCGACAATATCGCTCGCCAGCTCCGGCGGAGTGATTTCCAGAGCACGTCGAACAGCGTCGACGATCTGCTGGATTGGTTCCTGGATGGCCTCACGAATTTCCGAGGAGTGGACGCGGACGATCTTTGGAATGCCTGAGACCAGGTCGCGCCCCTTTACGTCCATCTCGCGCTCTTCACCCACCGGTGCAGCTGACCCTACGTTGATCTTGATCTGTTCAGCTGTGGGCTCTCCAATGAGGAGATTGTAGTTCTTGCGCATGAACTGGACGATGGCTGTGTCGAGTTCATCGCCCGCTGTCCTGATGGAG
>CAZYTS010000205.1:0-5699 GCA_964649855.1 uncultured Gemmatimonadaceae bacterium | reverse complement strand
GAGTACAGCTCTGGTGCCACGCGGTGGCGATGGACGTCCCAATACGGTCTCAGGTGCCTCAGAAAGCGCGCGCGTTCGTGGGGTGGGAGTGACTCCCACAACCGTCTGGTTACTGGCCGCAGCGACGCCACCACGTCCCGCCAATCAATACCCACCTGTGCCACTTCGCGTACATGACGGCGAACGGCCTTGAGATACTCAACTGCGTCGTGTTCGCATGCTACGAGTCCCGGAGGAAGATGATCGTATGAGGGAGGTGAGCCGTGCCCACGATGAGGTAGCGGTAGCAGTCCGCGCCGCGAAAGAATCGTTAGGTGAGCCGCTGGGCTACGAGTTCCGAGTTCGAGTGACACGTCGAGCATCGTGAGCCCGGATCCCAGCAGCAGAACGGGTTCGTGGGGCGATACCCCTTCCAGCGCGCCAATCGCCCAGGGGTCACGCACATATCTGGCGCTTTCATAGAATCCGCGATTGGGAATGGGCACGTCCGATGGGGGATAGTTGCCGATTGCGAGCACAACACGATCGGCCTGGATGACGCGACCGTCAGCGAGCTTTACGAACGCGTGCTGTTGACGCACTTCGACGTCGACTGCTTCGCCCGTGATCTGCTCCAGTCGCGCCAAAATCGATCTTGCCGCTGTTTCGCCAAGCAGCCATTCCAGGTAGTCGCCGTAGCTTGCTCTTGGCACAAAGCTCCCACCACTGACTCCGGGAATCCGTTCCTGTACAAAACGCAAGAAGTGATTCTCGTCGTCAGGAAAGGCGCTCATCCTTCCTGCGGGTACATTCAGAACATGACGTGAGGATCGCGTGCCGTATGCCACACCTCTGGCCATTGGCCCCGACCGATTGACGAGCACAACGCGTAGCGGACCTGCATGATCCTTTTTGAGGAGCTGCACGGCTACCATCGTACCACTGAACCCGGCACCAACGATCACGACCGTTCGCTCGACGGAGGCTGAGGGGTTTTCAGGGACCATCGGCAGACCAGTCAGAGCAGCCTATGCCTTCTGGGCAAACTTCTTGATTGCGCGCCGGGTGTACTCGGACAGGACAAGTCGACCCGAAATTGCCGCGCGTTCCGAAAGCAGCGCTGGCCAGTCGTCGGTTCCCTCCCAGAGCGTGCGCTTTATTGATCTGGTAGCCTCCGGATTGGCTGCTGCGAGTCGGTTGGTCATGGCATCTACGGATTCATCCAGAGCACGCGGGAGCACGAGCTGAGAGTAGAGGCCGCAGTTCGCCCCCCATTCTGCACTTCGCCAGTCGAAATCAACGGCCATGGCTCCAAAGTGCGCTCTCCCAATCCGACGTTCGATCACGGGCCCAACCACAAAAGGACCAATTCCAACTGCAAGTTCGCTGAGACGCAGCTGCGCACTCTCACTGGCAATGGCGTAGTCCGAGGCTGCCACAATACCAACTCCGCCCCCCACGACCTTGCCGTGAACCCGTGTTACGACTAAGTGAGGACAGCGCTTCATGGCCAGAATGACGTGAGCAAATCCACTGAAAAACTCCTTGCCAGCTTCGGCTGAGTCTATTGCCATCAATTCGTCGAACGAGGCTCCAGCGCAGAACGGCCCTGTTCCGGTGCTCCGCAGTAGCACCACCGTGGCGTCCTTTCGGTTCCCAGCTTCGTCAATCGCCTGCGCCAACTGCTTGAGCAAGGCCCCGGGAAGCGAGTTGCCCTTGGGGTGGCCGAACTCGATCGTGGCAATCCCGTTCGTTATATCGAGGTACACGGTTCCTTCTGTGCTCTGGGTCATCTTGACGTAGGTCTGAGGGACTGAGTGGCTGTGAAGGATTCTGCACGTCAAACCGGGCCTTCGTGAGACGCTCCCGGAGGCATGTAGTCCTCGTGCTGACTGCTGAAAGTGGGGCTAATGGGGTTAGATTCCGGTATCCACCGAGTAACGGCCCTGGACTCAGGTCGAGGGCGGACCCATGGAGCGCTACCGATGACGATTCCTGCCAAAGCGATGGAAGACCCCGTGCGTATGGCCGAGTTCGAGGAAAGGCTGGCGCGCGGCGAGACCATAGAGCCGAAGGACTGGATGCCCGAGCGTTACCGAAAGCAACTGATTCGGATGATGTCTCAGCACGCGCACTCCGAGATAGTAGGGATGCTTCCCGAGGGCAACTGGATTACGCGAGCACCCAGTCTGAGGCGTAAGATGGTGCTCCTGGCCAAAGTCCAGGACGAGGCGGGTCACGGCCTCTACATCTACTGTGGCACCGAAACGCTCAACGTGTCTCGCGAAGAACTGGTCGATCAGTTGCTGAGCGGGAAAGCCAAATATTCGAGCATCTTCAACTATCCGACGCTCACCTGGGCGGATATTGGGGTTATCGGGTGGTTTGTCGATGGCGCCGCGATTGTGAACCAGACGATGCTGGCCAAGACGTCATACGGTCCATACGCTCGGGCGATGATCAGGATCTGCAAGGAAGAGAACTTCCACAAGCGCCAGGGTTACGAGATCTGCGCGGTATTGGCATCGGGTACGCCAGCACAGCGCGAGATGGTACAGGATGCTGTCAACCGCTGGTGGTGGCCGTCTCTCATGATGTTTGGGCCAGGCGATGCAGCTTCTCCTAACTCAGCAGAGCTGATGAGGTGGCGGGTAAAGCGCGAGAGCAATGACGTGCTGCGGCAGCGTTTTGTAGATTTGACAGTACCGCAGGCCCGCGCCATAAACGTGACGTTGCCTGACCCCGCACTCAAGTACAACGAAGAAACGCAGCACTGGTCATTTGGCGACATCGATTGGTCGGAGTTCCAGCGCGTAATCAGCGGCAACGGACCCTGCAACCACGAGCGGTTGGCTGCCCGTCGCAAGGCACACGACGATGGGGCGTGGGTGCGCGCCGCCGCTGATGCCTACGCCACAAAACAGGCGCTGCGCTCTCGTGAGTCAGCCGCGTAACCCGAACGTGAACGACGAGTCCGCGATGCAAGGAAACTCAAGCGATGCCGATACGCAGTGGCAACTCTGGGAAGTCTTTACCCAGGAGCCGGGCGGGGCACCGCACGAACACGCAGGAAGCGTGCACGCCAGCGATGCCGAGCACGCCATGCAGAATGCGCGTGACGTTTATGCCAGACGCGGCAAGGTCGTGAGTATCTGGGTGGTCCCGACCGAGGCGATCGTGGCTTCGAGCCCGGGTGACGCCGGACCGCTCTTTGAGCCTGGCGCCGACAAGGCCTACCGCCATCCGCAGTTCTACAAGGCTCCACGTGGAGTCCGCGGTCTGTGAGCGCTGTGCCTAACGAGCGTGACTCCGTCGGCAACTGGGTGCCTGGGCAGTCCGCAACCGGACCGACGTCCGGCGTGACGCCTAACCCGCTTTTTGAGTATCTACTACGAGTGGGAGACGATCGGCTCATTCTCGGTCACCGTCTCTCACAATGGTGCGGCCACGCTCCCATTCTCGAAGAAGACATTGCCCTTGGCAATTTTGCTCTGGACTTCATTGGTCAGGCAGCAGCCTTGCTGAGACTTGCAGGCGAAAAGGAGGGTGAGGGCAGGGATGAGGATGCGCTGGCGTACTTCCGCGACGAGAATCAATTCCGGAATGTGCAGCTGGTAGAGCTCCCTCGCGGAGACTTTGCATTTACCATCGTCAGGCAGTACTTGTTTGATGCCTTTGACGAGCTTTTTCTTGAGGGACTGGCGCGCTCAACCGACGCTACTCTCGCAGGTATTGCTGGCAAGGCACTCAAGGAAGCCAGGTACCACGTGAGGCACTCCGCGGGTTGGGTCGTGCGCCTCGGCGACGGAACCGACGAGAGCCATACTCGCACACAGGCGGCGCTAAACGAACTCTGGAGTTTTAGCAAAGAGCTCTTTGAAGTCGATGACGTCGACAAGGAGATGATCGCACTGGGTATCGCCCCCGACGTCACGAGCATTTACGCAGAGTGGGAACGCCGAGTATCTGCAACGTTCGATGAGGCTACGGTCACGATGCCGCAACAGGTCCGCTTGATTACCGGCGCTCGTCGCGGCCGTCACACCGAGCACCTGGGCCATCTACTTGCTGAAATGCAGATACTGGCGCGGTCTCATCCTGGAGCCAAGTGGTAGCGCTGTGAGCGACCTTAAGTCGGTTACGCGTGAGGAGGTGCTTGACTGGCTTCAGGACGTAAAGGATCCCGAGATCCCCGTCCTCAGTGTCGTTGAACTCGGTGTTGTACGCAGTGTGGACGTGACAGTCGATGGTATAGTTGTTGAGATCACGCCGACTTATTCCGGCTGTCCAGCGTTGGAGGTGATGGAAACGGAGATTGCTGAGACCATTCGTGCGCGTGGCATCGAGCCTGTACAGGTACGCGTGGTGTTCCGCGAGCCATGGACCACAGACTGGATGTCGGAAGCAGCACGTGATAAGCTGCGCGCCTATGGCATAGCGCCGCCCGCGGCCGGGGTGCAGCAGCTCGTATCGCTGAGTCGGCGCCTGGTGGTTGCGTGCCCCGTGTGCGGCTCAACGAACACCACACAGAAGAGCGAATTTGGGTCAACGAGCTGCAAAGCGCTGTTTGTGTGTAGCGACTGCCGCGAGCCTTTCGACTATTTCAAGGCTATTTAGGGAGGACGGGCGTCCCAGCCTCCCAACGTCCCAGCTTCCCAACCTCGTCAGTTGCAATAAAACGATTCGATCGGGGACATAGTGGTACGGCATTTTCCGGCCGGGCTCCTATCCTGCAGACAGCCCAATCCTGTGGAGCTTTCTCATGCTGTCCGCATCCTCAGCGCCACCCGGTGACTCCGGTGTTCTGGACAAGGTTCGCGCCACAACCTTTGTGCGCGATCGTATTGCTGGTTTGATACTGGCCTCGTTTTATGCCGTACACCGCGAACTTGGGGCCGGGCTACCAGATCTCGTTTACAACCGCGCCCTTGCACTGGAACTCACTCAACGCGGACTCAAGGTAGAACGCGATCTTGCTGTTGGCGTATTCTACAAAGGCACTCGTGTGGGACAGTACTGCGTGGATCTGGCAGTCGAGGGCCGAGTAGCTGTTCAGGTACGTGCCAACGATGCCCGGATCGACTGGGAAGCGGAACAACTCGCCAGGCAGCTACGCCGCAGCAATTGTTCTGCGGCGATGTTATTAGTATTTGGACCATCGCCCGTTTTCCGGATGGTCGCAATCAGCGACCTCTCACAGGTGCCGCAAAACGGCACGTTCCTGCCCGTTAAAGGAGGGCCAGCCGATCTACCCGCTCGCGAATAGCTTCAACACCTGGGAGAACCGCCTCGAGTAAGACCGGGTGATATGGCATCGGAATGTCTTCTACGCAGAAGCGTTCAACAGGTGCATCGAGATGCCAAAAGCACTCCTGAGCCAGGGTCGCAGCGATTTCTGCCCCAAAGCCTGCAGTGAGCGTGTCTTCGTGCACGATCAGACATTTGCCCGTCTTCTCGACTGACTCCACTACGCGCTCTCTGTCCCATGGTGCGATCGTTCGCAGGTCCAGCAGCTCTACCGATGCCGAACTGCCCTCAAGGGCCTGAGTGCAGCGGTGCACCATCGCGCCCCACGTCACTACCGTCAGGTCGGTCCCACCGCGAAGCACGCTAGCCTCGCCAAAGGGTACGACGTAGTCGTCGCCCGGATAGCGTGAGCTACCGTCGCTAGTCATGAGGAGTGACCGGTGTTCAAAAAAGATCGTTGGATTGAGCGAACG
>CAZYTS010000204.1:0-5718 GCA_964649855.1 uncultured Gemmatimonadaceae bacterium | reverse complement strand
GCGGGATTATTGTCTGCGACTTTATCGACATGGACACGCGTGGCAACCGCGACCGCGTATTGCAGGAGTTGCGTCTGCACTTGAGTCGTGACCGTGCACGCACGAAAGCGTTTGCGGTGAGCGACCTCGGGTTGATCGAAATGACGAGGCAGCGCGTCAGGCAGAGTCATCTACAGTCGATGACGTCCGCGTGCCCCACGTGTCATGGAACGGGTCGAGTGTTTACTCCCGAGACGATCGTTAGGCGCGTGGAGAGATCGGTCAAGCGTATGGCTGTTGAGGGTCGCAAGGAGCACGTTCTGGTGCGTTTGCATCCGGAGGTGGCTTTCTATCTTTTGGAGCAGGAGAAGGATTATCTCAAGAAACTGGAGAAGATTGCCGGTTTTCCGGTGGAATTGAGGGATGATCCGTTATTGCGGCCCGACGAATTCAAGCTGGTGCAGAAGGGTCCGGGCAGGGACGTCACGCAGCAGTACGCCGTGGCGTGAGTTCAATCGGGCTGTTCAGGGCCAAATACACAATACTGTGCACTTGACAGGTTTATGTAGACCTATATATTGGCTAATATAGCCTATATATAGGTGTTAACTAACCGTGCCTCGACCACGCCCCTCAAGTAGCGCCCTCAAGACGCCTCTCGATTTCATATTGGGATCGCAGGGTGCCGTGCGCGTGCTGCGAGTACTATGCGCGACCGACGTACCACTCTCACAATCCGAGCTGTCGCGACGAGCCTCATTGAGCCTCAGTGGACTTCCGAGTCTTCTTGCAACTCTTGAGTCAGCCAATGTTATTAGCTGGGTTGGCCGAGGACGCACGAGGCAGGTCCAGATCAGTCCGCGATTTCAGTTGGTGCAGTCGCTGAGGCAGCTTTTCAGCGAAGAAACGGCTCGTTGGCGACGCATTGAGTCACGATTGCGCGAGCTTGTTGGAGCCATGGGTGAGGGAATCATTGCGTCGTGGATCGAAGGTCCAGTTGCAGAGGACCGTGATACGTTCAGCGACGCTCTCATCGTAGCCATTCTTTCGGAGCAAAGTATTCCTGTGAGTGTCCAGGAAGGTCTTCGGAAACAGCTCAATCAGCTTCAGGCCACTGAGCGCATCATAGTGGACCTTCGCTTTCACAACCGCGCGGACCTTCTCCGATTCTCAGAATCAAAGCGTAATGCTCTTGTCAAGGCGATACCTCTTTATGGGCCCGCGGTTATCGACCTTATGGATCAGGTAACGCTTGCTTCTGGATCGCCAACTGGCAAGAAAGCAACCAAACAAACAACAGCACGCGGTCGACTCAGTCCGAGGGCGATCGCGAATCGCATTGCGGAGAGGCTCTTGCGCGAGCCGGAATTGTTGGAGGCGACTCGTGAGCACATCAAGCGCAGGCTTTTCCTCGCATCCAGTTCGGAGCGGCTCGCCCTTCTGGAGTGGCAGGGCTTGCTGGAGACTCTTACGCCGGGTCAGATCGCAGCGATCTTGCGTGAAGATTCCGAACGCGCGGACGCTCTACGACAAAATCTTCCCTTCGTTAGTAGTTTGACAGGAGAGGAGAGGGCACGCATGTTCTCGACGAAAGAACCTTAATCGGGGGGGGCCGCATGACCCTTGACGAAGTACTTCATGCTTTGCGTGCGGCGGCGGACGTTTCCGGCGCCAACGAGTTAGTTGTCTTTGGCTCTCAGGCCATTCTCTTCGATTTCCCGGAGCCCCCTTTGGCTCTCAGACAGTCAATTGAAGTGGACGTCGTTGCTTCGGCAGGCGAACACCTTTCCGAAAAGATCGATGGTGCGATTGGTGAGCTGTCGGATTTTCATCGCTTACATGGTTACTACGCGCATGGTGTTGGGTTCGACCGGGCGTCTCTGATCAGGATACTGGACTCGGTGCTGGCGAAGGTAAAGCGCGAGACCCCGCCAGATGAGAGCAAGCCCAGCAGTTTTCGTTGTAGAGGAAATTCCTCCACGGCGTTGAATACCGATGACGTTCGGCGCTGCCACCGACCAGAGTGGCTTCTCCCTAACCACCCAAAGCGCTACCTGGCACAGTTCTTGCAGCATGTAGTTTGTATGTCGCGGTGAGTTGGGGTCTATAGATCGAACCCTGATGGCTTAGGAGAGCAAATCGAACAATGGTACTGAGTTCGAACGCTAGGGCGGCTGGACTAGGTTCCACACGTATGCGCGGCCACGCAGCGGCGGTGCCGCGCAACTGCCACACTTCTAGGACTTTGGAGTACTTCGGTCGTGAGATGGAAGCGAGACGTAAAGTTGTTTCTTCCCAAATTATGGCTTCCATCACGCTATCAGGGTGGATCGCAGGGCTACTCTTCATCGTTTCAGGTGATGCTTCGGCTGCTCAGAGCTCCCGAGCGCCCGTTCGCATTGCTGACGATGTAACGTGTGAGTCCTGCACGATCTCCCTTGTAGATACAATGAGCATTCCCGTTCAGGATTCTGACGGAATGCCTGAGAGTGTGCGGGTGGACCAGCGGGGCAACTTGTGGTTTTTGTATCGCACCCAGGTGCCGAGGATCTACGACGGCAATGGCCGCTTTGTGGGGATGGTGGGCCGCGCTGGTAGGGGACCCGGAGAGTTCATGGGTGCCTACGACGCATTCTTTGTTGGCGACTCAATTGTGGTGCTCGACGGATCGGTTAGGCGCGCTACTGTGCTGTCTCCTGGTCTAACGCCGCAGCGCTACATCTCATTACCCGTACAGTTATCCAGTCCGATTGTCATTTCCTGGCCAGACGCCGTCATGGCTGCGGGAAATGTCCCAACTCCAGAAGGAATTGGACACAAGCTCCACAAAGTGACTTTCGCGGACAATGTGGGCAGAATTCTGCGGTCGTTTGGTCCCGGCAATGGTGAAGTGCGCGGACCTGATGATCAGAATGCGGGAGATCATCGCCTCAGTGAATCCAACAAAGGACTGTTCTGGAGTATCGCCTCACATAGTTACGACATATACCAGTGGGACCACTCCGGCCGCTTGCTAAGAGAACTCTCTCGGCGGCCGCGTTGGTTCAGCGGACCGTCGAGCATGAATTACCGTGCCTTGGAGGAACCGCCGCCTCCGCACATAGCTGCACTCCACGTGGCTGCCGATGGTCTACTCTGGGTGTTTATTCGAGTCGCTGCTCCTACGTGGCGTGAAGCATTCCCGAACGTTCCCGAGGGTACTCGAGAAATCAGCACGCGACAGATCGCTTTCGACAAACTTTTTCGGACGACTGTTGAGATCATTGACCCAAAGACGAACCGGGTAGTTAGCCGCAGTACATTTGACCGTTACATGCACTCCGTTCTTCCGGATGGAAGGGTCGCGATCTTCCGCGGCCGGGAGGAGCAGGGGGAAGAGGTCCTCATTGGTCGGTTTGAGCTCTCAGGTCGGGGCTGACGACCCGCTTCGCCGGCCACGCCTGTTGCCTCCAGCAGCCCGCTCAACTACGTTTCAAGGCTCGCAAACATTTGCAGTCACATGACCTACGCCATAATCCGCACCGGCGGCAAGCAATACCGGGTCGAGAAGGGGGACACGCTTCGTATCCCCTCACTCCCCGGTGACGCCGGAGCTTCCATAGAGTTCAACGACGTAATCCTCGGATCCGATGGAAAGGCCGCCCGCGTCGGCGTCCCCACCCTCGAAGGTGCCAAGGTTACGGGCGAAATCGTCAAGCAGGGCCGCGACGACAAAATCATCGTTTTCAAGTTCAAGCGTCGCAAGAACTACGCGCGCAAACAGGGCCACCGGCAAGGATTTACCGAGGTCCGCATCAAGGACATTAAACTCGGCTAGGAGCTGACAAATGGCACATAAAAAGGGCGTCGGCTCGTCCAGAAACGGCCGCGATTCAAATCCCAAATACCGCGGTATCAAAAAGTACGGCGGCGAAAACGTTCGCGCCGGCAACATTATCGTCCGCCAGTGCGGGACCAAGGTCCACCCCGGCCGAAACGTCGGACTCGGCACTGACTACACCATCTATGCACTCATCGATGGCACGGTCCAGTTCGAACCCAAGGACAAGCGCCGCATTAAGGTCAGCGTAGTCCCGGCCGCGTAAAGAAAAAAGTCGACCCTCAAGAAACCGAACCCCGTCCCTCTTCGCGAGAGACGGGGTTCCGTTCTTTCTGAAGCGGGAAAGTGGGGACGCTTGCTTGGAAGGTCACGCGCCCATTCCCCAATTCTTCGGGCCGAAGGGTGCGGCCTTCCCAACTTCCCAACCTCTCACCGAGTCCTGTACTTCCGCATCAGCTCGTCCTGGCGCGATGGGCCCTGAACCTCAACGCCCTGCACAAACACGTGCTCCGCGCGCGTCGAAAGTTCGAACGGATCACCGCTCCACACCACAAGAGTCGCGTCCTTACCAACATCCAGGGAACCGGTGCGACTGGCCACGCCATAGAGCTCTGCTGGCGTCAGCGTCACCGCGCGCAGGGCAGCGTCCCACGGCATTCCAAACGCGACCGCTACGCCCGCCTCGTACTTCACGTTGCGCGCATTAAAGGCGTCGGCGCCCCCCGAGATTACTACCTTGGCGCCTGCGCGATGGAGCAGGGCGGCATTGTCCTGCCTTGCACCTAATGAAGAAAAGTCTCGCGGAATGTTGTTGAGCGACCCCACCAATACATAGGCCTGGGCACTTCCCAGCTGTTCGGCCACCTTCCAGCCCTCGGTCGCGCTGGCGACTGCCACGCGCATCCCATAATCCTTGCCAAACTTGAGTGCTTCGGCGATGTCGGTGGCGCGATCGGCGTCGATGACTATGGGAAGGTTACCAGCCAGCACGGGCTGCAGCGCCTCAAGGTCGGCCCGACGCGCAGCAAGGGGTCGTGAAGCGTTGCGCTCGACGTCGGCACGGCGCCTGGGATAAAGCCTGGCGTCATCGAGCACTGCTCTCAACCTTTGAAAGACCTCTCCCCGCGCGCTGCCAATATTTGGACCACGTGCTCCAAGACTGGCAAACATCGCCGCAGGTGAGCGAAGAATTACGTCCTGTGGTGCGCCATCGCGCAGCGCGACAACGGCTGCCTGACCGCCAATCAACCCGCCAAAGGGAATGATTCCGACTGTGGTGATGCCGTCATTGCGCGTCACCTGGAGCAGGGGTGATGCCGGGTTAAATCCTTCCCACACCTTGAACGACGCCGTTACGCCATCGTTCTGACCCTGAGCTCGCGCATCCATAGTTCCCGGAATCTGTCCAATCTCCGAGATGCCTAACGTCGTCGTCGCGTTGAATATGCCCGGTGTTACCCACTTGCCGGCGGCATCAACCCGCCGAGCATCCGCCGGTATGGTGACATTTGCCCCAACTGCGGCTATGCGGCCACTACGAATGAGAACCGTGGCGTTCTCAATCATTGGACCACTCACCGGGTACACACGCGCACCGGTGATGGCCACGGTCTGGGCCTGTAGCGGCACCACCGCAAAGGCTATGGCTCCAATTATCAGGTGCCTGATGATGTCGGCGGCCCAGGTGCGCTTGACCGATTTTTTTGCCTGGGGCCGGGCATGATACGGTTTGGAACCACCCTCACGACGCCCCTGACCTCTCTCGTGTGGTCGGGCGCCACCATTTCCGGCGTTCTCGCGGCGGCTTTCGCCACCCCTATCGTTCTGATCCATTCTGGCCATCTCAACGTCCTCCCGCAGGTTCGGGCACAAAGCCGAGTTCAAAGTCCGTGCGCCAACGTTGAGAGGGATCCAGACGG
>CAZYTS010000203.1:0-5786 GCA_964649855.1 uncultured Gemmatimonadaceae bacterium | reverse complement strand
GCGGCGGGCACCTAACGGAGCCATGCTTCAAGCGCTGTAGCAACATCGGTTTTGGAATCGCGATACTTTACGATGACCGGCGTCTGCAATGACAGCCCGTTGTCCGCGGCCCATGCGCTGGCGCCGCGCACCTGCCTGGCTCCGGGAACCACGACGGCACCCGCGGGGATCTCGAGCGGCGTTTCGGCCGTGGCGCGATGCACCGTCTCCTTTACCAGGTCAAACACGGGAGTGCCGCGCGTAAGGATTACACCCGCGCCGAGCACTGCCTGTTCTCTGACGACCGTGCCCTCGTAAACACCGCAGTTGCCACCCACAACCACGTTGTCCTCTATGACAACCGGGGCCGCATTCACCGGCTCCAGCACCCCACCAATCTGAGCGGCAGCGCTGATATGCACGGCGGCACCGATCTGAGCGCACGATCCAACAAGAGCGTGAGAGTCGATCATGGTTCCCTCGCCCACGTAAGCGCCGATGTTCACAAACATTGGTGGCATACAAACGACGCCGGGAGCAACAAACGCACCACTCCGCACCGATGATCCACCCGGGACCACTCTTACACCATCTGCAGATGTAAAGCGTCGAACAGGAACTGTGTGCTTGTCGAAATAGGTAAAGACTTCGTCCTCTCCAACACGCACTATGTGTCCAGTCCTGAAAGCCAGAAGTATTCCCTGCTTGACCCAGGTTACGGCGCGCCAGGTGCCGTCGGACGTACGCTCGGCGGCCCTGATCTCGCCGTGCTCGAGTCCGTCCAGCAGCTGAGCCACATAGACCTCGGCGTCGGGAGGCAGGGCTGTGCCGGGCGGATAAGCTGCAAGCTCCGCAATATGCGCCTGGAGTCTGGAGCTCGCGCTCGTCTGGCTCACGAAAGAGCTACCTCCGCGGTGGTCAGGGCCTGGCGCACAGTGTCGGCGTACCTGGATGCCAGAGGCACGAGAGGAAGCCTAAGTACATTCTGCATCTTGCCCATCATTGCCAGGGCAGCCTTAAGCGGCACCGGATTGGATTCCACAAAGGCCGCTCGCATCCAAGGCATCAGCTGAAAGTGAAGTTGGCGCGCTTTTTCGAAATCGCCCTTGGCGCAAGCTTCAGTTAGCCGAGCCATGAGGCGCGGCGTGGCATTAGAGATCACTGAGACGATACCGTCGCCGCCGAGCGCCATCACTTGTAGCGCGAGCGGATCGTCTCCTGAAAGAACAGAAAAACCCTCCGGTCGGTTGCGCAGAATCTCGGATATCTGCGAAAGGTTTCCCGAAGCTTCTTTTGTGGCTACGATCCCCGGAATCTCGGCCAGTTCGAGGGTCGTTTCAGCTTCTATGTTGCTGGCCGTCCGCCCGGGGACGTTATACACGACTACGGGCAGCGCTACGGCTTCGGCTATCGCTTTGTAGTGTTCAACGATTCCGCGCTGCGGCGGCTTGTTATACATCGGAGAAACATGCAAGGCGTGCGTCGCACCGAGGCCCTTTACCAGCTTGGTGAGGGCGATAGCCTTTTGTGTATCGTTGGAGCCGGCTCCGGCAACTACAGGTACGCGGCCCGCTACCTGTTCAACGGTGATCGCAACGACACGTTCGTGCTCTTCCAGAGTCATCGTTGCCGCTTCTCCTGTCGAGCCACAGGGGACGACAAAGTGAACTCCCTCTGCAACTTGCCACTCAACAAACGCACGAAGCGCCTTTTCATCTATGGCGCGCGTAGCCGTGAATGGCGTCGCGAGCGCCGTGCCGCATCCTGTTAGCATCGTCATCGCAAGTTACCTGTCATCAGATCGTGCATCGTGAATACTCCAACTCGTCCGACCAGCCATTCAGCGGCTCTAAGCGCTCCGTCTGCAAAAACTCTCCTGTCACGCGCTTCATGTGTTATGACAATCTGCTCAAAGGGGCCGTCGAAAATGAGGGTGTGGGTCCCAGGCGCCGAACCCACGCGAACACTCGAAATGGGAACTTCACGTCCCAGCGTTTCCCGCACTGCTTCCGCGATGGCCTGTGCCGTTCCTGAGGGTGCGTCCTTTTTTGCGGCGTGGTGAACTTCGACAATCGCGGCTCCAAACTGCCGGTGACGCGAAAATGAACGCCCCGCCGAGCGCGCAATTTCTGAAGCAAGTGCAACGCCAAGTGAAAAGTTGTGGGAGATGAACAGGGCACCTCCGAGCTCGCGTGCGCGCTGTTCAACGGCTACACGATCCTCGTACCAACCCGTGGTCCCCACAACAACAGGAATGCCGCACTCGATGCAGGTTATTGCATTTCTCGCCGCTTCATCGGGCTGCGTGAATTCGATGGCAACGTCGGCTACGGGAGCCTTCAAGATTCCCTTACCCGCGACATTGTCGGCAGAGGCAAGAACCGCGACCACTTTGTGTCCGGCTTCGCGCGCCAGCGTTTCGACGGCGCGACCCATCTTGCCTGCTCCAATGATCAGGAGTCGCATTACTCCCTGCTCGCGCTAAAGAACTCGTTATGCAGACGCGCCATGGCCGGACCCACCTGGTCTCCATCGAGAATGACCGTAAGGTTAATACCACTGGCGCTGAGTGAAAGCATGTGCACCTTGAAACCCGCCAGGGCGCCCAGCGCACGCGACATGGCGCTCACGGAGTCCGAGAGGCCCGCCCCCACAATCGCGACAATTCCGCGGTTTCTCTCTACCGACACGTCGCCAAAAGGCGCCAGGTCCACCACCACCGAGTCGAGGTGCGTGGTGTCATCGACCGTGAGGCTCACGGATATCTCTGAGGTAGCCACCACGTCCACCGACGTTCTGTGCCTGTCGAACACGTCAAAGACGGTACGGAGAAAGCCGTGCTGCAGCAGCATACGTGGGCTCTTTATCCGCACCACGGTGACTCCCTGCTTGCCGGCGACAGCGGTCACCGGTCTCGCGGGTGCCTCAAAGGTTATCTGAGTGCCCTTTCCTTCGGGTTTGCGCGAATTGTAGATGTAGACCGGGATCCCAAGACGGACTGCCGGCGCGATGGTACTCGGATGCAGCACTTTTGCCCCGAATGAAGCGAGTTCGCTCGCTTCATCAAAGCGGATGCGATCGATGACGTGTGCACCCTTCACGACACGCGGATCCGCCGAGAGCATGCCATCTACGTCGGTCCATATCTCGATTGCCTCAGCGCCAAGCGCAGCGCCAAGGAGTGAAGCGCTGAAGTCGGAACCACCGCGGCCAAGGGTTGTCACAATGCCGTGATTGGTTGCGCCGACGTATCCCCCGACTACAGCCACGCGCCCTGACTCCAGGAGCGGCCTGATTACGCGCTGCGCGGCATCAGCAATCAGCTCCTGCTTAGGTTCTGCACGCTCGAAATCGTCGCTCGTAATCATCACTTCCGTAGCATCCACGTGCGCGGCGTCGATGCCGCGTTCCCTGAACGCTGCAACTACGAGCAACGAAGACAACATCTCGCCTTTTGACGCAATGGCGTCGCGGCTCCGCGCCGTGGCGTGGCCCAGAGTCGAGAGTGCTTCGGCCAAATGCGCGAGTTCATCGAACGATGCACTGAGTTCCGCCTGGACTTCGTAAAGGGACTCCCTGTCGCTCAGCAGCTCTTCTGCAACTGCAAGGTGCCTTTGACGCAGCGTTTCGACTCCGCTGATCGCAGAAATGAGCTGAGATTCAGCGGCCTGCGTCGCGATGGCGAGGAGCGCATTGGTTGCACCCCCCAGCGCAGAGACGACAACCAGAGGTTTGCGAGCGGCACGCGAGCGCACCACGCTGGCAGCGCGGTCGATCGCCTGTGCGTCGGCTACGGACGTGCCTCCGAACTTTACGACTATCATGGGCGTGGGATGACGCCCGTTGCTACCAGCACTTCGGCATTGAGGATGGACCCACCTGCGGCTCCACGCACGGTGTTGTGACCGAGAGCCACGAGCTTGACGTTAAAGATCGGGTCTTCTCGAAGGCGTCCGACGGTCACGGTCATTCCACGTCCCACATGCACGTCGCGCCTTGTCTGCGGCCGGTCAGGAGCATCCGTCAACAGGAGGGGAAAGTCCGGTGAACTGGGCAACCCTCGCGCCTGGGGGCAGCCGCGCCAATTACTGATTGCATCCCTCGCGGCTTTGACGCTGATTGTCCTTGTGCCTTCGATCGAGAGGCAAACGAGATGGCCATTCTCGGTCGGTACTCGGTTGGCGTGTGCGCTCACGGCAAACTCAGCCGGGGCTATAGCTCCATCGGTGATGCGCCCCAGCATCTTGTTCATTTCGCGTTCGATCTTGGGCTCCTCTTCGCCGATGTAAGGGACTGCGTTGCCAAGAATATCAAGCGACGGGACTCCAGGATAACCCGCCCCCGAGATCGACTGCATCGTTACAGCAACCACCTTGGAGAGACCAAACTCCTCGTGCAGCGGAGCGAGTGCCATTGCAGCTACCGTCGCGGCGCAATTGGCGTTGGTGACGATCCCACCGGGCCAGCCGCGCTTTTTACGCTGTGCTTCCAGCAACGAGAGATGCGGAGCATTGACTTCGGGAATCACCAGCGGGACGTCGGGGTCCATGCGGTGATTTTTTGCATTGCTCAATACGATTCGCCCGGCAGCTGCAAACGCCTTTTCGACATCTCCGGCAACCCCCGAGTCGAGAGCCGAAAACACGACGTCGGCGTCTACCTGCGACGGATCGCACTCGACCACAGTGAGTCGAGCGACCTCTTGAGGAAGATCGCCTTCGAGCCATCGCGCTGCTTCTGCGTACTTCTTTCCTGCCGAACGCTCAGACGCCGCTACTACGGCAACTTCGAACCATGGATGGCCGGCCAACTGACGGATGAACGTCTGTCCCACGGCACCCGTTGCACCAAGGACTCCCACACGGATACGCGACCCGGCGGGTTCTGAATTGGAGTTCCTGTTCATGATTCGAGCAAAGAGCGAACAATGCGCTGGTAAGAGTCAACAGCTGCACGCAACTCCGCGACTTCGACGTACTCGTCTGGTGTATGGGCTACGTGGATGGAACCAGGACCAAAAAGGAGAGGCGTACCCCAACGGCTCAACAGCGGAATGTCTGAGGTGTATGCAACCGGGGCTGTTTCGAAACCGGGGATGACGTGAAAGAACTGCGGTGGAATGTACGACCCATAAGTTACTTCGGCGCGACCGTTGACCCACGCTTCGAGACGCGTCTTGACTATCTCCACATCTCCAACGAGTCTGAACATCACCTCGGACTCGCAGTTGCCGGGAATGATGTTGGCCTCTGTGCCTCCGCGGATTGTACCGATGTTTACGGTAGTGTCTCCCAGCCTGGCATCAGACGGCCACACCACGTCGCGAAGCGTGGGCAGGAGATCGAGCATCGGCTCAATGGCAGACTGGCCGAGGTGGGGATAGGCGGAGTGAGCCTCACGTCCACGCGTTCGCAGCGTTACGCGCAGCGATCCTTTTGCTCCTACGGCAAGCTTGCTCTCCGTGGGCTCGCCATTGACGAGAAAGCGCGACGTGGCCGGGAGACGGTTTGCCGTGCGCGCTCCGTCAGATCCCTTCTCCTCGCCCACGACCAGCAACAGGTCCACACGATCTTCTCCAGCAACAGCCAGAGCGTCGGCGGCGCACATCATTGCTGCAGCAATGCCCTTGGCGTCGCACGATCCTCGGCCGTAGAGCCTCCCATCGGCGAGCTTTGGCGCCACGTAAGGCGGAACTGTGTCCAGGTGGGTGGAGAGAGTCACTCCACCGCCGGAACGCGAGGCCCAGACATTGCCTCGACCGGGAGTCACTTCCTGAATGGTAACGTTCCAACCGCGACTAACCAGCC
>CAZYTS010000202.1:0-5883 GCA_964649855.1 uncultured Gemmatimonadaceae bacterium | reverse complement strand
GGCCTATGAGTTGGCTATCAAAGGCCCAGTCGTCGACGAAGATCTGTACCTCGATCTTGTGGGAGTCTACCTCGATGCTAGTGACTTCGGAGCCCAGAGCGCGCTGCACCTGATTGATCAATTCTGCGGCTTATCGGAGTCTCGCGTATTTGAGGTCCTCGATGAATTGGAGCACCGGTTCAGAGAGACAGGCGAAACGGAGGCTTGGCGCTTGTACCTTCGGGAGCGTGTCAGCTTTGAAGAGATCCCAGATACCGACTATGAAGACATTGTCCACCGTACAGGCGCACTTATGGCGTACTATCGGCTGTATTTGAGTACCGATGGTGCCGAGCATGTGCAACATGTGCGTAGGCTATATGAGTCCTGCAAAGTAAAGGAAACATCGCGCCAACGATGGATAGCGGGGATTCTTGAGAGCGCCTCCCATTCACGAGGGCATATTCTGGAGGCTTAGGGTATCTTTTCTTAGTGTTGTTCGCATGACGGTTTTCTCCATGGTTCATGGTTTGAGCCGCGCCTTCAGAATCATCACTCCGGGTTCATCGCTACTGTCATCAAGAGCACGCGCGAAGTACCCCCCTCCGAATGGGAGCCCCAGGGGAGCATCACTTCGCCAGCGGGCGACCACGTGTCGCTCCTGCAGATCGATTACTTCCACGATGGTTTCAACGCGTGGTCGCGTCGCGAGCCTAAGAATCTCTTGCTGACTCGGTCGAGTGCTACGCTCACGTCGGTGGGGCTGCCATGAATCTGAGGGCAACATGAAATGCAGCCATATACGCCCGTGAGCGTCCTCCCACACGCCCCTCATGCGCGAAGTGTACGGTCGGTCGAAGACCCCGTCGTCGGGAGCATTCTCTAAACTGCGAGATGGGAGCCAATCAGCAACGCGCACGAACTCACGCTTTTGGCTAAGGCCGCGATCGTACACGTCGACCGTGAATTCATATGGCCGTGCCACAATCACTTCACCGTTTCGCCTCTCCCAGAGGAGGCGTTCCTGAAGCCAGTTTGACCTCCAGGGAGAGTCATCTTCTTCGAGCTGAAGCGTTGATCGGCCCGTAGAATCGATTACCTGAAGAAGGAACGCTCCTCTGCCCGGTGAGGTACGACCCACGTTCATGACGATGTCACCGTTGGTTCGAAGTATCGCGGGCATACGCACACCACCTTGCCCAGAGATGGCGGTACTCCTTTCGAACACGCCATCGCGTGAGAAGACGGAGCGACGGCCAAGTGCCGCATCAATGATCTGGATGGTCCCGGAGTTAGCGACAAGAATATTGCGGACCGCCTCAAACTCTCCTGGCCCCGCACCTCGCCGTCCCACCTGTCGTACCAATCGGCCGTCGGATCCAAAAACCTTAAGCTTCAAATCCGAAAGCTCCACCACATAGAACGTTCCGGATGTAGTGTCGACGCCGATCAGACTTGCGGGGCCATCGAATGCCGTTCCTCGGAGCGTGACGAGCGTGTCGATAACGATCGAGCAACTCTGGCACGACACAGCCGAATAGATTCGCGTTCTCTGAGTTTCCATAGTACGAGGGTTAACTGCGTCATTATCGTTGCGGCTAAGACCGCACTAGTGATCCGCATGACTCCCCTCACATAGAGGCAAGGATCGGCGAACGCATAGAATGGGTCGTGATAGCTGGCACAGGTGAGCAACGAATCGCGGGAGACCCCGGTGTACTGGAACAGGTGTCGACCCAGGGCAGCTTCTAAATGCGACAAGGCATCCAAAGAAGCCGCTGCCGAGTGCGCGGTGTCGGTGGTGTTCGCTTGCACACTGTTGGAGTTGGGAGGCAGCAATGTCCCCATCAAGAGGCCTCCGAGAAGCAAGCCAAAGACCAAGTGCACTGTGCGCACTACGGTTCCATCACCCATAGGATTCAGTTGCCACTAAAGCCATCGAGCGTACCGTCCCGGCGAAGCTAGCGCCAACCTGCCTGCTGAGTCAAGCGCCGGATTCGAACCTTACCCAAACAATTAGTTGCGGGGGAACTGGCTCGCGTCGGGTGCTTGCCACCTGCCTTGTAGGGTCAGACTAACGACACTGGATTCCGGCCCTGCGCTCGCTGGCGCTCGCTTGGCCGGAAAGGCGAAAGTGGGATCTCGCTCGCTACGCTCCCATAGGCCGGAAAGGCGGGAGTAGGGATTTCGGGTCTCGATCGCTACGCTCGGAAGGCGGAGGTAGCGTCTGGCTCTCGCGCGCTTGCGCCCGCGCCCACCGGAGGTGAGGGTGGAAACTTGACATACCCCCGGGGGGTATATACCGTACACTCAGTTGCGCCCCCTCAGCACCCTCCCACCACATAGCTCAGCAGTGAAACAGATCAAATTCGAAGTCTCAGGAATGAGCTGCGGACATTGCCTCAACGCAGTCCGCGAGGCCGCCAGCCAACTCGACGGCGTAGACGTAAAAACCGTCGAAATCGGCTCCCTCGTAGTCGAACTCGATGAAGCCAAAACCACCGTCGGCGCCGTTGTCGATGCAGTCGCGGACGCGGGCTACGACGCAACTGAACTGGCGTAAATGACCAGCCTGGCAGGCACGAGAAGCCCAGCACCAGGAGTCGATCGCGAGCGCAACAACACCGCGAGCGACGATTCGGCACGCGTCAAAGTCGTATTCCCGGTCACGGGGATGACCTGCGCAGCCTGCCAGGCACGCGTGCAGCGCACCCTCGAAAAAACTCCCGGAGTAGACTCGGCGGCGGTTAGCCTGATGACTAACAGCGTCGCAGTCACCTTCGACCCGGGCGTCACTCGAATAGAAACACTCGTCGATCGCGTAAAGGCCACAGGCTACGGCGCCGATCTGCCCGTTGAAGACAGAACAGCCCTCGAAGCTCAGACGGCACTGGACGAGGAAAGACGGCGAGAGTATCGCTCCCTCCGCTTCAAGTCGATCGTCTCCCTGGCATTGGGCATCGTCGCAATGGCGCTCTCGATGCCTCTCATGACAGCGCATGCACACGAGGGTTTGGGAGCTCCTGCCGACCCGTTCATGCGATGGTCAGCGGCGGTCATTGATCCAATGGTCCGCGCAGCCTTTCCCTGGCTCTATACTATCGACCCTGCGCTCCTCTCCTGGACGCTCATGGCGGTCACGCTGTTCGTCATGGTCTGGGCAGGACGGATCTTCTACGTACGAGCATGGCAAGCTGCAAAGCACGGCAGCAGCGATATGAACACCCTCGTATCACTCGGTACCGGGGCCGCATTCATCTACTCGCTGGTGGCCACGGCCGCTCCCGATTTCTTTATATCGCGAGGAGTGCCTAACGATGTATACTACGAGGCGGTTATCGTCATTATCGCTCTCGTGCTGATGGGTCACGCGCTCGAAGCACGCGCCAAAGGCGAAACCTCCTCAGCGATTCGCAAACTCATAGACCTCGTACCGCCCGTTGCCACTGTTGTGCGCAATGGTCAGGAGACCGAGCTTCCCCTTTCATCGATTGCATCAGGAGACGAGATCCTCGTTCGACCGGGCGAGAGAATCCCCGTAGACGGACGCATCGCCAGCGGCGAAAGTGCCGTCGACGAATCGATGCTCTCGGGCGAACCTCTGCCCGTAGTCAAACGACCGGGTGACTCAGTAGTCGGCGGAACCGTTAATCGCACCGGTAGCTTTAAGTACCGCGCCACGACACTCGGCGCTGACTCCGTCCTCTCGCGAATTGTGGGTCTTATGAGAGACGCACAAGCATCGCGCGCCCCAATTCAGCGACTGGCCGATCGCGTCAGTGCGGTGTTCGTTCCCACCGTCGTTGTCATTTCGATCGTGACCTTTGCGGTCTGGTATTTCGCCAGCGACGCAGCGCCTGCAGTGCGTGGCTTTGCGGCAGCGGTCTCCGTCCTGATCATTGCGTGCCCATGTGCAATGGGACTCGCAGTACCTACAGCAGTGATGGTTGCGACAGGTCGCGGCGCCCAGGCGGGGGCATTGATCAAAGGTGGCGACGCACTCGAGCGAACAGCCCGCGTGACAACGGTTGTCTTCGACAAGACGGGTACCCTCACACAGGGTAGACCCGAAGTAGTCGCTATCACCGTTGCTCCCGGCGAATCAGAAGACGAAGTCCTGCGCCTTGCAGCCTCAGTCGAGCGCGCGTCCGAACATCCTCTGGCAGAGGCGTTCATACGCGACGCAGCACGCCGAGGGCTGGAGTTGGAGGAAGTGGAATCGTTTCAATCGGTCACGGGTCGAGGCGCAGCAGGACTGGCAGGAGCACACGCGGTCCAGGTTGGCAATGCTGCAATGATGTCCGACTATGCACTTTCCACGGATGCGTTCGCAGACGTTATAAACGATTGGGCGTCAAGTGCCTACACTCCGGTTTTTGTCGGTATCGATGGACGCATGGCTGGTGCGGTTGCCATTGCCGATCCTCTGAAAGAGACCTCTCCGGACGCCGTAAGATCACTGCGCGAGATGGGTCTTGAAGTGATTATGTTGAGTGGCGACATACAAAAGACCGCCGAGGCTGTGGCGGGGAAGGCAGGTATCGATCGTGTGGTGGCTGGTGTGCGGCCCGAGGGCAAGGTCGCGCTGATCCGCGACCTTCAGGGTCAGGGGAAGGTAGTAGCAATGGTCGGCGACGGAATCAACGACGCGCCGGCGCTTGCCCAGGCCGACGTTGGCATCGCGTTAGGCACGGGTACGGACATCGCAATCGAGGCCAGCGACGTAACGCTGATGCGCGGAGATCCGCGCGTGGTCACGCAGGCCGTAGGTCTGGCCAGGCGATCAATGCGTATAATGAGGCAGAATCTCTTTTGGGCATTCGTCTATAACGTTATCGGAATTCCGGTGGCGGCGGGTGTGCTTTTCCCGGCAACGGGAATACTTCTGAGCCCCATTATCGCGAGTGCGGCGATGGCGCTGAGTTCGGTCAGCGTTGTCTCGAATTCACTAAGGTTGCGACGATTTAGTTATGCCTAGTTTTGAAAAGACACTGGACCCCGGACCTTCGCTCACTACGTTCGCTTCGTCCGGGGAGGCGGAGGAAGGACAGTGGACCCGGCTCCCGGACCTGTGCTCCCTTCGGTCGCCAGTCCGGGACATGCCTTCGTTCAATGCGTTCGCTTCGCCGGGGAAGCATTTGATCGCGTCCCCTGCGAAAGCAGGGGTCCAGTGTCAGTGATCTTTAAGAAGTCAGGCAAACGACGCTGGACCTCGGCTCCCGGACCTGCGCTCCCTTCGGTCGCCAGTCCGGGACATGCGTTCGAGGAGGCGAGTATGAAATCCAACCCTCGAGAGAATGACTCCAACTACAACTAGCGCTTGCGGCTGCGGCGTGGACCATGAAAAGACAGCACGTGGACGAAAGGCTGTGGCGGTTGACGCCTCTATCAAAGAGGGCAATCTCAAACGGCTCCGACGCATCGAAGGCCAGGTACGCGGCCTGCAGCGCATGGTCGAAGAGGATCGCTACTGCGCCGACATCATTACCCAGCTTTCCTCCGTTCAGGAGGCCCTAAAAGCCGTGGGCCGCGAATTGATGCGCAATCACCTGCGACACTGTGCCACCACGGCCATAAAAGCGGGCTCGGATGAAGCCGAGGAGATGTACGACGAACTTATTGAACTGATGTACCGGGCTCGCTAGTTGGCTGCAGGCTAGATGCTGCACGAAGCTGCAAAGATCCACACCGCCTTTGCACTTTCCGCGTTCATCCGCGTACTTCCACAGCATTAAGGTTTTGATCTTTCGCGTTCTTCCGCGGCATTAAGGTTTTGACCTTTCCGCGTACTTCCGCGGCACTACTCCCCGTTAAGCACCAGATTCCAACCTACCGGAAGATTCGGGTCCAGCGAATCTCTCACCGAGCAGTACTTGGTTACCGAGAGTTCGATAGCACGCTCGG
>CAZYTS010000201.1:0-6041 GCA_964649855.1 uncultured Gemmatimonadaceae bacterium | reverse complement strand
GGACCCCTGCCTTCGCAGGGGTCGCGGTTTTGCTTTCGCTACCCGGAGCCCAGCGTCGTTGCCCTAACCCTTTGCAGTAGCCCCGGGATCGAACTGATCAGCCGCCTTCCTCGTCGAGCGCCAGTTCCGCCTGGTCTGGACCGCTCCCGTTCTCGCCCTCGATTTCGCCCTCCTCCTTGTCGTCAGGCACCACACGGGCGACGGCAGTAACCATGTCACCTGCATCGAGGTTCACAAGTCGCACTCCCTGCGTGTTACGACCAGCAACACGTACCTGAGAAACTGGCGACCTGATGATCATCCCCGATCTCGTGATGATCATGATCTCGTCCTCAGGTAGCACCTCCATCAGCGTCACAACGCTTCCGGTCTTCTCGGTCCTGTTGACAGTGATGATCCCCTTACCGCCGCGCTTCTGCACGCGGTACTCATCGATCTGCGTGCACTTGCCGAGCCCCTTTTCGGTTACGACCAGGAGTGAAGCGTCGCGCTTTACCACCACCATGCCAACAACGCGATCGCCAGCGCCTAGTTCCACCCCCTTCACACCGGTCGTGTCACGACCCATCTGCCGCACGTCGGACTCATGGAATCGTACAGACATGCCGTGGTGCGTGGCAAGCACTATGTCGTTTGTCCCAAAGGTAACCTGCACGTCGATCAGCTCATCACCCTTTTCGATCTTGATGGCCTTGATGCCGGTTGCGCGCGGATTGGAGTAGTCGGACAGAGATGTCTTTTTCACCGTCCCGTTGCGCGTACAGAAGAGCAGGTACTGATCCTCCGCAAACGACTTCACAAACACCATCGCCTTGATCTTGGTATCTGGCGAGACGTTGATGAGGTTGACGATCGGCTTGCCCTTGGTGGCGCGCCCCGCTTGCGGAATCTCATAGACGCGCAGCCAGTAACAGCGCCCGTCGTCAGTGAACACGAGGATGTAATCGTGTGTCGAGCCGACGTAGAGCCGTTCTATGAAATCCTCGTCGCGGAGCTCTGCTCCGGTAAGTCCTTTGCCACCACGGCGCTGACGACGGTAGGTAGAAATCGAAGTCCTCTTGATATAGCCCGAGTGTGACACGGTGACCACCATGTCCTCTTCGGCAATGAGATCTTCGATGGTGAACTCGCCTTCGTCGCTTGTGATCTCGGTGCGCCTGTCGTCTCCGAACCGTTCGGCGACTTCTTGTAGTTCATCTTTGAGCAGCTTCATGCGGCGAGGCCGAGAATCGAGCAGCGACTTGAGGCTCTTGATCATGGCGCGCACTTCCTTGAGCTCGTCCTCGAGCTTCTCGATTTCGAGCCCCGTGAGGCGCGCGAGACGCATGTTGAGGATCGCTTCGGCCTGGCGTTCGCTCAGCTTGAAGCGAGACTGCAGCTGAGCGCTTGCAGTGTCGGTATCCTTGGCCGCACGAATGATCTTGATTACGGCGTCGATGTTGTCGACGGCAATCTTGAGACCTTCGAGGATGTGCTCTCGTTCCAGCGCCTTGTCGAGGTCAAACTGGGTGCGCCTGACGATGACTTCATGACGGTGTTCGATGTAGTGCTGCAGCGTCTCCTTGACCGGCATCACCTTGGGCACGAGCTGCTTGGTGTGCGGATCAGGCACAAGCGCGAGCATGATTACACCAAACGACGACTGCATCGCGGTGTGCTTGTAGAGCTGGTTGAGCACCACGCGCGGAATGGCGTCGCGCTTGAGCTCAACCACTATTCGCATGCCGTCGCGATCTGACTCGTTCCTGAGGTCGCTGATCCCCTCGACTTTCTTGTCCTTTACGAGGCTGACAATCTCCTCGATGATCTTGGTGGGGTTTACCTGATAGGGGACCTCGGTAATTACGATCTGGGACTTGTTGGAGGATTCCTTTTCTTCGATGATGGCGCGGGCGCGCATAACGATCTTGCCGCGCCCCGTCTCCTGATAGTCCTTGATGCCGGCACGGCCGTAGATGTAACCGCCAGTTGGGAAATCAGGACCCTTGATGTGCTTCCTGATATCGGCCGTGCTCAGTTCCGGATTGTCGATGAGCGCCATGGTGGCAGCGACAACTTCCCGCATGTTGTGCGGCGGGATGTTCGTTGCCATACCGACAGCAATGCCCGACGAGCCGTTGACGAGGAGATTCGGGAAAGCCGCAGGAAGCACGCGCGGTTCCGTAAGCCTGTCGTCAAAGTTGGAGGCCGTGTCGACAGTGTTCTTGTCGATGTCGGCCAGCAACTCCATGGCCATTGTCGTTAGGCGCGCCTCTGTATACCGGTACGCCGCGGCTGCATCGCCCTCGACCGACCCAAAGTTCCCCTGCCCGTCCACAAGGGGATACCTCAGCGAGAACTCCTGCACCATGCGCACCAGTGCGTCGTACACCGAGCTGTCACCGTGCGGGTGGTACTTACCGAGAACTTCACCCACTACAGTTGCGGCCTTTCTGTAAGGACGCCCTGGTGTGAGACCCAGGTCGTTCATGGCGAACAGAATGCGCCGATGCACCGGCTTGAGACCGTCTCTCACGTCCGGGAGGGCACGGGAGACTATGACGCTCATCGAGTAATTGATGAACGACTCCTTGATCTCTTCGTCGATCAGGCGCGGCAGAATGCGTTCGCGCTGGTTGGGAGCGGTCATTGTGAGGCTGAATTAATGCAGGAAAGCCTGCCCCGGATCGAGCCCGGGCGACAGGAACACAGAACCTTTAAATATACCCGAATCGAGGCCGAAACTCCACCCCCGGGCCTATCGCCAAGTGACGGTGGAACAAGGAGTTACACTACGCCCCGTCGTGGGTCGAGCCGCACCAAATGCCGCGCGAGTGAGCCGCCTCTCAGGCGCTCAGTAAAGCCATCACCAATCCGCTCCTGATCTTGGGCACGAACCACGTCGACTTGGGTGGCATCAGTTTGTCCTGCAGGCACACGTCGATGAACTGACGCATAGTCACGGGCGGCAGCGTAAAGGCGTAGGCAAATCGATCAGAGTCCACCTCCTCCTGCAACCACTGCGCATTACGGTTGGCTCCCACGTACGTGAGGCGCTCGTCACGAGCATCAGGAATTCCAAAGATCCTGTCAAAGATCAGTCGCTGAACAATGTCGGCGTCGATGTTCTGCGCTGCGTCAGTCGCGTCAAAAACCCCCGGCTTTGGTGTCAACCTCCACCAGCGTGATCCGTCGTACATGCCGATCTCATGACTCGCTGTAGGCTGGTAGGCTTCATTGCCGTCCGTGGCCTCGATCTGGAAGTGATCGCCTAACGCCGCACTCACAGCAGCCCTCGCTGGTACCGGCGCGCTGACGAGTCTGTTATAAGGTGCTATGTGCATTGTGGCAGCGGGAAAAAACACCGTCAGGAAATGCCCATAGCCTAGCATCGCTGCTGCGGCACTGCGATGATTGCCGTCTGCCACGTACGCACGTGGCTCTGCGGCAAGCAACGATTGGAAGTGGGTAATGACCGCAGGATCCTGCACGATCCATACGCGGTGAACGTTGCCGGTCTCGTCTGAAGTTTCGAACGTTGGCTCACCGGCCGCAGCATGCGCCTCCAGAGCCGCCTGGAAAGCGCCAGTCGCATCATCCACAGCGTTGTTAACCGTGCCCATGTCGCAGCGGGTGGCTTCTGTGAGCTTCGCCCGGCCCTTCACCTTCGATTCGCGAATGCCCTCGTTCCGGATAATCGTACCGTTGGGATTCTCAGCTGTGCGAATCTCGTTCGTGCGACCCATACCACCGAGTCCGATCTGACGGATGTTTGCGTCACGCGGATCGGTGATCTCGTAGACCCAGAGCACTCTCTCTACCTGTCTTGTGTAAGGCTCTGCTATAAGCGTGGCCATGTTGGTCGTGGCGCGCCACATCGTCTCTGGGTCGTGCTCGTCGCCGATTTCTTCAACCGTGTTAACGCTGCAGTGCGGCATCGTCACGCGAAGCACCGAGTGAGGCCTCAGCTGCAGCGCCGCCCAGACTTCCTCGTCGCTCTGAAACTCGTCGTAGTTAGGTGCTCCGATCTCAGAAGCAGCAGCAGAGTCGGTTGGAATAAGTGCTTGAGGAATGGGATCTATAGTCGGCATTCGTTGGACTGGTCCGGGACAGGCGCGCAATGTACGGGTGCGCACGCGCGAGGGCGACTGCCCCGGATTCCAAATTCTCCCGGACCAGAAGCTCGGGCGGCCACGGCCAAAGCTCGGTCATGCGTGAGCACTTGCAACTCATCGCTTCAAATCGGCCCGAGAACGGCGCTTACAAGGTCAAGGGCAACGCGGTCGATTTCCGTTTTTGATGGTCACTACTGCAAGAGCTCCTGCACTGCCCGCCAGGCCTGGTCGATGGCAGCATCGGTATACGCATACGCGGCTGCGTCCGAGTTGGCTATGGCAATCCTGCCACGACGCCTGCGGCCGATTTCACAGGGTGACTCACCCTCAGCCCACTCGGGGTCCCAGAGCGAGTTGTACTCATAGGCGTAGCCGTGCGACCAACGGTTCACCGTTATGCCGGCAATATCACGATCGGCGTCAAAGCCCCCCGCTCCCAGCATCCGGGTGAGCTGCTGACGAACCTCGCCTTCAAGGCGCTCAAACGGAGTGGCCAACAACTCGGCGCGACCCATGCGGTGCTGCTCACGAGAAGGGAGCCCCGGCTTGCAGGGGGTTCGTACCATAAAGAGCAAAGCAGGATCGCGCGGCCCTGAAGCATACTTGTAGTCACCGAGCGAAACCGGGAAGTCCATTTCTGCCTTGAACCAATAGGACCCGGGCGCCGAGATCGAGTGCACGCGCTGCCGGCTCAAGGATTGCCAGTTGCGCAATGCAACGTTGGTGTAAAGCAACGGAACCTTGACGCCATAGGCGAGCGCTTCCTTTTGTGCGGCGGGTAGTTCCGGGCAGATGTAGGGAACAACGCCATTCCAGCACGCAAGTATGCAGCGGGCGCCACGCACCGAGTACGGCTTGCCATCGCGAATGTAGGTCACCTCGACGTCGCCCTGACCACGCGGGCGCGAATGCCTAACGCGGACCACTGTGCTCCTGAGGCGCAAGCGAACGCGGTGCGCCGCCAGGTCCAGCATCCGGTATCGCGCCCGAGCAGTAACGATATCTGTCATCGTCGAGCCGTCGAGTACGGCCGGGATCATATCGCGTACGAGCAGTCGCGCGATTGTGGCGTTACCGTCGGGAAAGTGAAAAATGTACGGCTCGTCGTGCTGAAGCCGAGCTGTCCTTCCCATGTTGGGGCCTATCTGCCCTTCTACTCCCAAACCGTCAAAGCCCGGATGCTCCAGCGCTCTGCAGTCCCCCGCTGGGACCGCATCTATTCCCACGCCAAAGTAATCGTGCGTGGAGGTCTGCAGGTATGGCAGTGCCTGCTCAGGGAGCCGCACATGCCTCACCAGGTAGTCCTTATAGCTGGTGCGCGCCAGGAGGGCGAGCTTTTCGCTTGCCGACATTCCCGCGAGGTAGTCCTCTTTTGACGTGTGGAGACGGACGAGTTCCTGCCTGAGCTCGCGACTCAGCGGAGCACGGTCAAAGAAATCGCTCCACTCCATTTCGTCGGGCTGAACAACCAGGCGATCGGTACCGAACGTCTCGCGATCGAAAAAGGTCGCAGACGAGAGTTGCTGCCGCGCAAAGTACTCCTGGTCAAAAGCTGTATAGAAGGCTTGTGTATCTACGCCCAGGTCCTTGATCAAACCCGAAGCAACACCGGAGTATCTCGACGGAGTATCGATGGATTGTGTACCACCGTAGCCAATGATGCGGCGGTTGCCGACGCTGAACTCGTTGCGTCGGGCGTGGCCACCAAAGTCGTCGTGGTTATCAAGGATCAGGATACGCGCATCTGGCTGTTGCTGGCGCCAGAACCAGGCTGCCGCCAAGCCGCTGATGCCGGCGCCGATGACCACCAGGTCAAACTCGCCTTCGCCGGTATCCGTGCCGGATGTCCAGCGCTTGCCTTCGCGCACCACGCCATGGGCCACTTCGAACGCGCCCACGTGTGAGCCACGCAGGCCTTCCTTCGCGGGCGGGTAATAGCCGGGGACG
>CAZYTS010000200.1:0-6061 GCA_964649855.1 uncultured Gemmatimonadaceae bacterium | reverse complement strand
TTCCCATCTGGAGCAAACGCAGGACTTGCGGTCATTCCTCCCGGAGAAGAATTGAGCACCCTCGAGCTTCCACCCAGTTCGCGAATTACCACTCTCGCCCCAGCGTCCGTGAGTGAGGTGTAGGCCACGTGCGTGGCCCGCGAATTCCACACCGGGGACATCGCCGACACGTTCTCCGTAATCGGTGTTGGATTGGCTCCATCACTGTCAATCTGCCAGACTCGCCCCTGGCTCACGTACGCGATGCGTGTGGAAGCTATCCCCTGCACTCCCGTTATTGCCCTCTCGACCTCATCTGAGATGAGATGCACCCCTAATCGCCAATCTCGAGATAGCGAAGGTGTGGGCAGCGGAAAGTCTCGCGACCGTTCCACCTGAGCGCGGCCCACGTTGTGGATAACTACCCTGACGCCGTATGCCGCAGGCGTCACCTGTAACAGTGCATTAGCTCCCAGACGCGCGTACAGTGGGTAGTTGTACATGCCGCTCTCGTTTGGAGGTGGCACGGTTGCGGCATCCACCGCGATGACATTTATGCGATCGCCGTTCTGGAAGTCACGCTGGAGAATGGCGCGGAGTGAATCGCCATCGGGGCCCGCGATCGGCATAACGAGAAGGCCCGGCTTTGAGCCCGGCGTGTAGATCCCCGTTATGCGCACTCCTTCCTTCCACGTGGTGTCCTGCGCCTGAACCGCGCGCGGAATCGCGTTGGAAATCAACAAAAACAGAGCGGCGGCTGCGGCGTATTTGAGACGTGGCATCAACGAAGGAATCGCGGTTCGAAGGTGAAAATAACCGGAAGCACATCATCATTGAATCCTTCGGGGAGAGGCCCAAACGCTTTAGCCCTTCCAGCCGCTTCAATCGCACCCCTGGCTTCCAGATCGAAGCTGTAGACTCCTGAACGCTGCCTGAATGTAATGGCGGATACAGAGCCATCACGGTGGATCAGGAAAGAAATCTCAGACTTGAGTGCGCGCCTGTCTGATGGATCAAAGCGCGTCATTATCTGATTGGCGATGTTGTTCACATAGCCGTCAAACGGAAAGACCACGCCGCTGATCTGAATATTGGCAGCATCGGTCCCCGTGCCACCTGTTTCCCCGCCACCGGCTTTTGGAGCGGCCGCATCTCTTTTGGCGCTTACTGCGTCAGGCACTTTTGTCGCCGGGGCCGGCGCCTGGCGGCGCGGAGGGGTCTTAACAGGGACGCGCTCGGCAGTTGTTTCGGCTCTTTTGGGAACCGGTGCCTCAGGCGTTGGAGGAGTTGGCGTCTGCTGCGGCGTCACCTGGCCGAGTGACCGTGGACCGGCGGGCGCCGCGACCAGATCGACCTGATAAACTGGAGGAAGCTCCACGCGGCCAGCGCGCATCGCAAAAACCGCCAGCGCCACCACACCAAGGTGCAGCAGCGTTGAGAGCGCCATGGGTGTTCCCAATGTTGCCTGGCTGTGACGCATTCGCATTTGTTGGTCCCTCTCTAACTGCTCCTAACGCGAACGGGCCGCGCTAGCGCTCCTCTGGCTCGACCATGATGCCAATTCCGGTAGCCCCGGCACGCATCATCACTCCCATTACGCGCACCACGGTCCCATAGTCCACTGAGGCGTCCGCGCGAAGATAGACACCCTGTTTCGCTCGCTGTTCCGCCAGCGCCGCAAACGCCGCCTGGAACTGCGACATCGTCATCCGGTTGTCGTCGACCGCCACTTGTCCGTTAGGCAGCACCGTCACCACGAGACCACTCTTAGGGTCCAGCGGACGCGCTTCTCCCTGGGGCAGCTTTACGTCGATTCCGCCCTGCATCATCGGCGCCGTGATCATGAATATCACAAGCAAGAGCATCATCACGTCGATGAGACTCACGACGTTGATCTCAGAGTTGAGCGGCGTCCTTTCGCGAAGTCGACGAGCCATCCGTCAGATCCTGCCTTCTCTCACGAGAAGAGCAATAAGTTCGGAACCGAAACCCTCCAGTTCCCCTACAATCCGATTAACGCGGTTTGCATAAATGTTGTAGGCAAAAACAGCTGGAATCGCCACCGCAAGAGCAGCAGCGGTTGCCGTCAGGGCGGCCGCTACACCTGGTGCCACCGCAGAAACATTTCCTGACCCTCGTGTTGACAACCCGATAAACGACTGGATGATCCCCAAAACGGTGCCCAAGAGGCCGATCAGCGGACTGGCCGATCCGATCGTTGCCAGCCAGGGAACATAACGCGACAGCGTATCTCGCTCTGCTTCCGTCTGCGAGTCGAGCACCATCCTCAGTGCCTCAACCTGCGAAGCGCTAAAACGACCGCTGCGCTCCGAAGTTGGCGCCATTGCCGGCTGCGTTTCAGTCAGAAACAACTCGGCACGGTCAAAAACACGCGCAAAGGGGTTCGGCCTGGATTTGCGCTTGGCAGAAGCGACATCTGCAACCCGATGCGCACTCTCAAACGACATCAGGAATGAATCACTCGCCTTACGCACGCGTTTCAGTTCACGCCATTTGGCCAGTATTACTCCCCAGCTCATTAGGGAGAGTACCAGCAGAATCACCAAAACAACCTTGGTGGCGATATCTGTCGTTGTAATGAGTTCCCAGGGCGTCGTAGCAACAGCTGCGCCCGATTGCAGCAGAATCGTTATGCCGATCATTGACGGGGGCGGGATTTGAAGAACTCAAAGGTTCCAGCAAGGCCTTCACTCAGCGAAACCTGAGGCTCCCAACCCAGCGTACTAGCAGCTTTTGCGATGTTGACCACGGACCTCAACTGTTCACCTGCACGGGCCGGAGCCTTCTGAACAGGGAAATCAGTGCCCGCAACCTTTTGCAGGACCTCGGCCAACTGCAACACCGAAGTCTCGATTCCGGTTCCGATATTGAACGACCTCAGGTCGAGTTGGCCCGCCTTGCCCAGCTCCATTCTCGCGGCTGCAAGGTTGGCACGCGCTACATCACCCGCGTAAACGTAGTCACGCGTCTGCGAACCGTCCCCAAATACCGTGAGCGGTTGACCTGAAAGTATCCGGTTGCAGAAAATCGCCACTACCCCTGCCTCGCCATGTGGATCCTGCCGAGGTCCGTAGACGTTTGAATAACGCAGCGCAATCGTCTCGAGTCCATGTACTCTGGCATAGTACCCCATGTAGTACTCTACAGAGAGCTTGGCAATACCGTACGGTGATTCCGGGTCCTTGGGCATGTTTTCCACAGTTGGTACATCCACGAAATCTCCGTAGATGGCACCACCCGTGGACGAGAAAACAAAACGCGTAGCGCGACCCGAGGATCGGATCGCCTCCAGCAGGTTGAGCGATCCCCCGATATTGACTGCTGCATCATACGCCGGGTCGTTGACGCTCTTCCGAACATCTATTTGCGCGGCAAGATGGCACAGGACGTCAAAGCTGCCCTCCCGCACAACCTGAGCAGCTTGAGGCGATGCAATGTCGAACTCGTGCAGCTTTACCGACGGAGGCAGATTTTCGCGCTTGCCCGAAGAAAGGTTGTCGAGAATTTCGACCTCGTAGCCCTCCTTGAGAAAAAGCTCTGCGACGTGGGAGCCGATGAACCCGGCTCCACCACTTATCAGGGCCCTGGACCGTCCTGTCATCTTGAGCCCTCGCCACGAGGAGCGGACCAAGCGTTGAATGATTCACGCGCAGAGTGAAATCTGATCGTGAGGACGGGGTAAAAAGGTCGGGCCGGATTCATTAAGTGATATTGCTGGAGGAGCTTACCGCAACTTGGTTACGATTGATCGCGCCGCGTGAATGTAACGCCAGAGCCAGCACGGCGAAGAGGGCCTTTAGCACACTCTACCGGCCACTAAGCCAGCTCACGAATTTTTCAACATCGCGTGCCTACGGGGTAGAGGCTCGCTTCTAAGTGGATCAATCGACGACGTCCAGTTACGGGATGTCGCGCGACGACATCCAACATCTGTTCGCCATCTTCGATGCCCAGAGTTCGGGAACGACTCGTTTGCTCCCATCCCGTCTTTGCTTGGGAAAGACAACAGGCGCCACACTTGTTGGTGTGACGCCTGCACGACGGAACTGCAGATCGGGCCCGCTTGCAGATTTCAGAACGGGAGATCGTCGTCCTGATCTTCCAAAGCTCGCGGGAAATCTTCGAAATCCTCGTCCGAACCGACGGGCACGCCCGCGCTGCGCGCTGCCGGCGCAGAACGAGCTCGGCTACCACCTTCGTAATCGCCGTTCCCAGATCCCTTTGGCGACAGAAGGATCAGTTCGCGAACACGAATCTCCGTTGTGTAGCGCGTTTGGCCCTGCTGATCCTGCCAGGTACGATACTCCAAACTTCCCTCTACATAGAGCTTGTCACCCTTGCGCACATAGCGCTCGATAATGTCGGCCAACCCCTGGCCGCTACCACGAGCGTTCCACGCTACACAGCGATGCCACTCCGTTTTCTCCTGGCGGCCACCTCCCCCAGCGTCGTTCCACGTTCGCGACGTTGCGAGAGAGAAATCTGCCACGCGGCCACCATTGCTCGTTGAACGCACCTCGGGATCTTTGCCGACGTTGCCGATCAACTGCACCTTGTTAAGGCTTCTGCTCACAAAACCCTCCTGACGAGTGTTAGGACTCGTCGATCACTGTAAAAGCAAGGCACCCGGAGAGCGCCATCATTTCCTTGCACTTCGAATCATTCCATTGCCTGAGCCTTCACAGGCTCCATAACGTGCCTCATGCAAATTGCATCCTCGACCGGCCGCGCATAATAACCCCGTCGCCGGCTCACTTCCTCAAATCCAAAGGATCTGTACAGAGCCTTTGCATCCTCGTTTGATGCGCGGACTTCGAGCCAGATCTCCTTGACCCCTGCCGATCTTACTCTTCCAACGATCTCAGACAAGAGGGCCCGCCCGATTCCTCGCCTCCGAAAAGGCGAGGCCACGGCGAAATTGGCGATCTCGGCCTCCTCGCCCGCCCAATGAGCAACCGCAAAGCCGGCGACATGGCCATTCTCGGACGCAACCAGAACCTCTACTCCATTACGGCCGAAAAGCGGCCGGAACGACGCCGAACTCCACGGATCGCTGAACGACTCACGTTCGATCTCGAGAATCGCCTCAATATCGTTAGGCTCGGCGCTGCGCACGACGCGAGCAGCGGAGGTCTGGGGATCGCGCTTTAGTCCTTTCGTACCCATCATCTACTCATCCTCCGGCAACCGGCAGCGAGCGCTGATGCGCCGACTCCCACTTTACCTGCGCCTCTGCGAGCCGACCGTACTGCGGTTCCCAGGAATCGACTGAAACCTCGCGCACGAGCCCTGTTGCTTTCATCCTCGCCACGCCGCGAGCGTGGGGTGATGCCTCCAGCGCGAGGCCACGTCCTGCGAGTACGTCCGCGCCTGCGAACTCTGCAAGCTCATTGCTCGGTACCAACTGCGGCTCGCTTACGCTGGTGACCATACCACTGAGATCCACCACGACCCTGGCTACGTAGGACTCATTCCGCATGGCATCGAGCACCGCCACATAGGCCCCCGGTGCGATTCCATCGATGCCTGCAACCATGAGTCCTAGAGACGACACGGAGTAAAGCGACGCTCCTGTCGATTCCGCCAGCCCCTTGGCGATTGCCCCGGCAATGCGCAGCGAAGTAAAACTGCCCGGACCTCCTCCACAAACGACACGCTGCAGCTTAGAGCGCACGTCAAACGCGGAGAGACACTGTGCAACGGCGGGCATCAATCGCTCTTCGCGTTCGCCGCGCATTGCGACTTCGTGTTCACTGACCAGCGTGTCGCCCTCAAAGAGCGCTACGGTTCCTGCGTATGTTGAGGCGTCAATGGCAAGCGTAATCATCTGACTTTGAGCAATCTGCGGTTTGGCTCCCCTGGCAAATGGCTCAATTCCACCCTCAGAGCACCGCTGGGAACCATATCTCCCGCCCGCTCGGGCCATTCCATGATTACAACCCCACCAGACATAAGAAGATCAAAGTAGCCGAGGTTCGTCAGATCTTGCGGACCATTCAATCTGTATAGGTCCATGTGATAGACCGGCCACCTCGCGCCGGCGTACTCGTGTATAAGTGCA
>CAZYTS010000199.1:0-6223 GCA_964649855.1 uncultured Gemmatimonadaceae bacterium | reverse complement strand
CCTGCTCAACAAGTGGGCGCTCTATCAGACGCTTTCGTGCAGAATGTGGGGGCGCAGTGCTCTCTATCAGAGCGGAGGTGCCTATGGCTTCCGTGATCAGCTCCAGGATTGCATGGCTCTGGTCTACGCGGAGCCAGCGATTGCAAGAGAGCATCTGTTGAGAGCAGCCGGCCGGCAATTTGTCGAAGGCGACGTACAGCACTGGTGGCATCCAGAAACGGGACGCGGAGTGCGCACGCGCTTTTCGGACGACATGGTATGGCTCCCATTTGCAGTGGAGCACTATGTGCGGATAACTGGTGATGAGACGGTTCTCGACGAGGTTGTGCCTTTTCTTTCCATGCGCGAGCTCGCACCAGACGAACACGAAGTTTATGAGCAGCCTGCTACGAGTGAGGAGAGTGCGGCTCTCTATGACCACTGCTGCCGGGCTTTGCGACGCGCCTGTACGAGCGGACCACACGGGTTGCCACTCATAGGCGGCGGCGACTGGAACGACGGCATGAACCGCGTAGGTATTGCCGGGCGGGGCGAAAGCGTGTGGCTGGCATGGTTCCTCACGGGAGCTCTAAGGAGCTTTGCAGATATTGCCGAGTCGCGTTCTGACAATGTTGCCGCGAGTGAGTTTAGAGGCAGCGCAACGAGCTATGTCGCTGCTGTCGAGTCTTCAGCATGGGACGGTAACTGGTACCGTCGCGCGTACTTTGACGACGGCACTCCACTGGGCTCTCAGTCAAATGAAGAATGCCGCATTGATTCCATTGCCCAGAGCTGGAGCGTGATTTCACGGGCCGGCGATCCTCAGCGGCAGGAAGTCGCCATGAGATCGCTGGAAGAGCACCTCGTTCTCAACGACGCACGCATACTTCTCCTGCTGACGCCGCCATTTGACAAGGCGCCGCTCGATCCTGGCTACATCAAGGGCTACGTACCTGGAGTGCGTGAGAACGGGGCACAATACACTCATGCAGCGCTCTGGGCGGTGCTTGCAACGGCGCTTCAAGGCGATGGCAACAGGGCTTTTGACCTCTTTCAGATGATCAATCCTTTCACAAGGACTGACACGCCTGAGGGAGTCGCCCGCTACAAGGTTGAGCCGTATGTGATCGCTGCGGACATCTATGCAACGGAGGATGAAGTGGGGCGGGGTGGCTGGACCTGGTACACGGGATCGGCGAGCTGGGCTTATCGCGTTGGTGTGGAGTCGATACTGGGGTTCAGGAAGGAGGGCAACGGGCTATGGATAGAACCCTGCGTTCCCGCGGAGTGGCCCGAAATATCCATTCGCTATCGCTTTGGCTCGACTACTTACAGCATAAATGTCAAATCACCCGATGCAGTAGGGAGGCACGGTGGTGTGGTTGTACTTGACGGGGAAGAGCTGCCCAACGCGATGATACCGCTGGTGGAGGACGGCAGGGAGCACGAGGTTCTGATATCTCCGCGAACGCACTCGTCTCAGGCGTAAAAAGAAATCGGAGACCGGTTTGGAACCGGCCTCCGACTTCTTTTTGCGTGATGTTTCTACGCCCTACGTATTGACCTTAGAGCGGTGTGCACGGGCTCTCCAAGCCACGCGCCGAGCATTCGCTCGCTGGGATGATCATGTTCTGATAGACTGTATCACCCGCTCGGTCGACTGGGATCGTATTCAGTCTATCATAGCGTCGGGCGTCGAGCCAACGCGTCCCCTGTTGCCAGAGTAGCGAATAGAGCCGGTTGTAGAGAAGCTCCGTGACAAAGTCGCCATCGGCGCTTCCGGCTGTAATCGCTGCAGGGCCAAGGTTGCCCGCGTGCTGCCTGATGAGGTTGATGTCATCGACAGCACCTTGCTTGTTGCCCGTGTTCCAGCGGATCTCGGCGCGGAGCAGAATGAGCTCCTCGTTGTTGATCCATGGAATCGGGGCGCCGAGGTCGGCGGCCGAAGGATCTGCTTCGCTGTTGTAGCGAATCAGTTTGTAGTTCGACGAGAGGTCGTTGAGGTTTCTAGTACGACCCGCGTCTATCACCTTGCTGGTGAGCCTGGCATCCGGATCGCCATTGACCTGAGTCTGCGCACCAGTGACGATGGATGGATGGACCCAGAATCGGTTGCTGGTAAGCGGTTCCGAAATCGGGTTTGCAGGCTCGCCAGCTGCCGTCGAGTATGCGTAGTTCACTCCATCTACGAGCGAATTTGGCAGACCAGACGTGGTGATGAACGAGTTGTCGATGTACGTCGACGCCTGCGCCCAGCAAGCTGCGCAGTTCACAAAGGTCGCGCGGTGTACAGCCATCTTGGCCGCCAATGCGCGGTTGAACTCCGCAAAGCTTGCCGGAGTGCCAAACCCGGCATAGCCGGGCGCCATCGTGAATGGGAACGTCGACCCACCCGCCTGAAGTTCGGTGTAGGCCTCATTCATCAGCGCCGCAGCGGCGTCCAGGGCTGCCTGGAACGACACAAAGGGAGCCGGTGGAGCCGTAATGGGCTGATCCACATCGATGGGGATGCCTAAATCGCCCGTGCGAATTGCCAACCGGTGCATGGACCATGCCTTCATCGTCTTGGCAAAGCCCGATGAGGCAGAGATTTCCTGCGGTGTCATGCCTGAGGCGGTCGGTAGTGCAGCAAGGTAGGCGTTGACCGTGCGGATGGCCGAGTACTGCCCAATCCAAATTCCGCCGTGCCGGCCAGTAGGATCGGCCGGCCCGCGAATCTGCTCACCTGTCTCGCGCGGGTCATTTCCCTGAAAGTTGTAGCCCTCACGTCCATAGAGAGCGTAGAACTGAATCTCCGTTGCGACGTCGTTAAACGCCTGTGCAAAGATTCCTGTGGCCGCTCGGGCAAGCACTGCCTTGCTCGGCGCGTTGGTCAGGGTTTCGACCGTTGGAGCGTTGGTGTTTACAAGATCGAGATTCGAGCAGGATGCAACGAGCATTGCTCCTGCAACGAGTGCGGGTAACCTCACCGCGAGTTTTCTGCCCGGAGTCCGGGCCCTATTGAATGTATTCATCAGAAGCCCAGGGCGACGTTAAAGAAGACGCTACGCGAAGGCGGGTACGGACCGATGTCCAGGTTGTTCCGGATCGCGTTGGAACCGAAGTTTGCCACTTCAGGATCCAGGCCCGAGTACGGAGCCCACATAAAGAGGTTGCGTCCCGTGATGCTCACGCGGGCGCTGTTGAGCCCACGAATCGAACCGACAACGGAGCGCGGAAGGTCGTATGACAGTGAAACCTCACGCAGCTTCACAAAATCTGCATCTTCGATGTAGGTAACGATTGCGCTCTTTAGGTATCCCTGGTAGCGAGCTTGCCACTCCGGAGTGCCCCAGTCAGCCGATGTGTGACCGTCATCCTGGAGGAAAAGGGTGAGGTTGATAACGTTGCCACCCTTCTGCCAGTCGAGCACGGAGTTGAAGCTGAAGGCTCGCCACGTGATGTCGTTAACCCAACCAACGCGGAAGTCCGGGGCGGAGTTGCCGAGCTGCGAAAGTGCGCCAGCACGATTGCCGTTCTCGTCGAAATCAAAACCAACGATCTGAGTGATCGGCTTGCCGACTTCGATGCGCGTCTGTCCAAGGCTACCAAAGCCCGAAGACGGCGGGAAGAACGGAGGTAGTCCTGCGAGATCCTTAACTTCACTGGTGTAACGCGTGAACGATCCGCGCGTAATCCAGGTTGCTGCATTGTTCTGCACAGGCGTAAAGCCAATCGCGCCTTCCCAACCCTGGTTCGCGATCTTTCCGCCATTAAAGACCTGGCTCGTAAAGCCCGACGATGGTGCCGGAACTCGGTTGAGCAGGAGGTTCGTAGTGTTACGCGTGAACGCCGTCAACTCAAACGTCATGCGGCCGTTGCCCAACGTACCCTCGATTCCACCTTCGATTTCCTTGAGGCGCTCGGGCTCCACGTCAGCAAAGCCGGACGCTGTAGAAACCGAGATGCCCGTCGTGCCACCCAACTGTGGCGTGGAGAGGTTCGTGAACTTCTGTCCGAAGAGGGGCTGGTTGCCCGTCTCTCCGTACGCTGCGCGCACTTTGAACTCGCTGCCATCTCCAAGGAGGTTCTGGAAGAGGTACGCCGCCGAGACCTGCGGGTACACATAGTACTTGTCGATGTCGCCGTTTACGCTGCTGCGCTCGGCGCGGGCGCCTCCGCGGAGAACGAGATTCTCGTTGAACAGGCGCAATTCTTCTGTACCATAAAACGCTATCGTCCGTTCGTGCGTGAGGTTCTCGGTCGCGGTCGTGTTGGTGCCCTGGTTCACATGGCTCTGACCCGGCAGCAGGTTCTGCGTGCGGATCTGATACGTGTTGAGTCTGCGGTCTTCGTACTGCAACCCGATCGCCGTGGTGGCAGACAACGCACCACCTGTGTAGGTGTGTACGCCGTTCAGGTTGTAGTTAAAAAAGAGACTGCGTCCGCCGCTCTTGATCGCCTCTCCAGGAAGCGCCTGGACCGCTTCGAAGAACAGCTCGTTAGGTGTCCAGATATCGTCCTGCTGGTCAAAGCCGTCCATTCCGACGCTTCCCACGAGCCGGAACGACTGATTGCCCATGGGCGTCGGATTCCAGCCGATTGTCGCGCCACCCGTGAAGCGGTTGGTTTCTTCTTTGTTTACTGCCAACTCGGTGATCTGCAGCGGATTGGAGTTCACACCGATTGCTGCTGACGGAGTTGGGAAGCTTCCATCCGCATTCTTCTGGCTAAGGTCCACGAAGCTCGGAATGTACGAGAGCGCGTAGCCGTGGCATCCGTAGTTGTTACAGTTGTTGTTAAAGCCGCGCTGATGCTCGGCGCGGTTAAAGACGCTGGAAATGCGGGCGTCTACCGTGGGCGTTAGCTGGTGGTCGAGGTTCAGCCTGAGTCCCTGTCGGCCAAAGCCAGTCTTCCGCTCGATGCCTTCGTCTCTCTTGAGGCTTCCAGACACATAATAGCGCGTGTTCTGATTGCCTCCGCTCATGTCTGCGATCGTCTCGTAGGATGGGCGTCGGTTGTCGAAGACCTTCGCAAAGTTGTCGAAGTACGGTGAAGAATTGCCCTGGAAGTACGAGCGAACTGATTCACCGTAGTAATCAGCCGCCGAATCGGCGGACCAACGCCGCGAATCCAGAAGCCGGAGCGGCGTGAAGACTCCGACACGTTGGGTAAGGTTAAAGCGCGGTACGCCAGACTGACCGCGAGTTGTCGTGATTACGACAACACCGTTGGCCGCCTTGGAGCCGTAGATCGACGATGCAGCGGCGCCTTTGAGAACCTCGATACTCGCAATATCAGCGGGGTTGAGGTCCGCGATACGGTTGACCGCGTCGGCTTCCGTCGTAGCGCTAGCCGCTGCGATGGCAAGTCCCCGGCCGTTAGGCACTACCGCGTTCGAATAGAGTACTCCATCGACCACGTAGAGCGGGTCATATCCGCCGAGGATCGTGTTGTTGCCTCGAACCTGGATCTGAATACCACCGCCCGGCGCGCCAGAGTTGGACTGGATGTTCACGCCAGTGATGCGGCCGTTGAGCGCGCTTTCCATCGTTGGGGCCGGCACCGCTTTCATTTCGTCGCCGGTTACCAGTGCGATAGACGTCGTTGCGCTGCGCCTCTCGATCGTAGTTGCCTGACCGGAGACTACGACCTCGTTCAGTTTGAATACGTCCTGCACCAGTGCAAAGTCCTGCGTTGACTGGTTGGCCGGAACGGTTACCTCGATGCGCGTATAACCGATCAAACGCGCCTGGAGCCGCGCCGCGCCTGCAGGGGCAGAGATTGTGTAGCGACCTTCCGCGTTGGTGCGGACGGGTTCGACGCTTGTTTGACCAAGCAAGCTGATTTCTACGTCTTCTAGCGGTACGGTCGAACCGCTGCGCGTCACCGTGCCGGTGATACGCCTGTCTTGCGCGAGCAGGATACCTGGTGCCAGGAGCAGCGCGCCAAGGCCTGCTTTCCAAATGACACTTAAGCCCATAGGTCCTCTTACAGGTAGAGGGATGGTGGACTGCGGGGATGGAAAAAATGCCAGTCCCAGCCGGGCTGGCCGCTCCGCGTCCGTTTCGTGTAACGGGTGAGGTGATCAGCCTCGACTCGACTCGATCTGTGCGCCTCCAGTACGCGCGGGGTGCCATTCAACATAACGACACTTGCCGATACTGGGGGGTAAGGTGCTAAAAACGCAAGAGCGAGTTACCAGTCGCTCGTCACCGGTACGAACCGTGCCGCAACACTGACGGACGTAGTGGGACGGACTACA
>CAZYTS010000198.1:0-6232 GCA_964649855.1 uncultured Gemmatimonadaceae bacterium | reverse complement strand
ACGATGCACGCGATTCTGGGGCACCGTCCTGAGACTCCAACCGTGGCGCGTCGTTGCTACTTGTACGAGACCGCTCTGGGCACGTGCGTGATGGATAGCCACTCGTCGGTCAACGTTTTTGAGGAGAGCGATCTGACACCAATCAAGGATGGATACCGCAGCCAGCTGGGCGCTCAGCTCTCTGGTGGCACCGAAGTCGTCAGGTACTTCCTTGCGAGCGAGTTCGAAAACGAAGTGGGACCATTCGGCCTTCCAGACTTTGAACGTGAGCGATTCGTCACCCAAAAGACGCCGATTACGGATTACATGGAGCGTCCGAACACTCTCAGGAAGAGCTCGGTCAGGGCGAATCTGAATGCAGCCGTCAGCCCCAAACTTGACCTCGGAGTCACCTCTAACTTTATAAAGCTGGACTCACGACTCCCTCAGGTCGACAATAACGTCAACTCCTTCTGGTACAATGGAACCACCGGGCCTGGCTTCAAGACCGCTGGACCAGGATACACTGGTATCGGATCGCTAGGCCAGGAACTCCAAGGTTGGAGACAGTTTACTCCAGGCGACATTTTCCAGGATCACACCAAGCAGGGCATACAGCGATTCATCAATTCCGGCACTATGAACTGGCGGCCGCTCGCCTGGTTGCAGAATCGCGCCGATGTAGGCGTCGACCTGAGCGACCGAATCGACTACGAGCTCTGTCAGTTTGCTACGTGCGCGGACTTCAGCACCAACCGGCTTGGTTTTGCTACCGATGATCGTACAGACATCCGCAACGTCACGGCGAACTTTGGTAGCACTGCGACGTGGAATCCGCGCCCTTGGCTCGGCTTAAAGACGACCGCTGGCGCACAGTTCGTTTACTACAGCATCACGCAGGCAACTGCCAGCGGAGCGGAGCTCCCGCCCGGCGCGCAGACACCGGACGCTGGAACCATTCCAAATGTCGGATCTGATACTGATCTGTCCAAGACCCTCGGTTTCTTCATCGAGGAACAGGCAGCAATCAATGATCGGCTCTTCCTGACAGCAGCCGTCCGAACGGATCGAAATAGCGCGTTCGGTACCAACTTTGAACGTGTCTACTACCCGAAAGTAGGTTTTTCATGGGTTATGTCCGACGAGGGTTTCTTCCCTCGGACCGGCTGGCTCAACCAGTTCCGGCTTCGTGGAGCACTCGGGTCGTCCGGAGTACAGCCTGGCCCTAACGATGCTCTGCGGACCTTCAATGTAGTCACAACGAGTATCCTCGGCGAGGACATCTCAGGCTTGCGTTCCAATGAACTCGGTAATGCAGAACTAAAACCTGAGCGAGCTACGGAGTTCGAGGCCGGGTTTGACACCAGAATGTTCGATGAGCGAGTGAACTTCGAGTTCACCTATTACAGCAAGAAGTCGACAGATGCGCTCATCAATCAGACCATCGCACCTTCGGCCGGCTCTTCGGCACCCGACGTTTTGAAGAACCTTGGGTCCGTGAAGAACTGGGGCTACGAGGCGCTCCTTACGACGCAGTTGCTCAACCGTCGCAGTGTTGCCTGGGATCTGACTCTGTCAGCATCGCACAATGGCAACGAGCTGGTCACGTTAGGGGTCGATGATGCCGGAAAGCCGATTCCGCCGATCATCGGCAACACCATCCAACAGCGTCCCGGTTATCCGCTCAATGGTTACTGGCAGCGGCCATTCACCTGGAGCGATGCAAACGGCGATGGCATCATCGTCCCCGCTGAAGTCAGCGTCGGAAGCGAAGTGATTTTCCGAGGTTATTCGCAGCCGCGTCTTGAACTGGCGATTGTCAACGGCGTGGATCTTTTCAACCGATCATTGCGCGTTACTGCCTTGATCGATCACAAGGGCGGCTACAAGGTGCTCAACTCCGAGCAACAGTTCCTGTGTCAACAGGCACCATCCTGCGAAGCCATTTCCAGCCTGGCTCCCCCGCTTTTTGAACAGGCAAGGGCGATTGCACAGCGGTTTGTTTCACCTGTCACTACTCTCGATGGATACATCGAGGACCCGTCGTTCTGGCGCATCCGAGAGGTTTCTGCAACCTGGACGATGCAGAACAGCCTGGCACAGCGGCTTTTGCGTGCGAATGGTGCGAGCATCGTGTTTGCAGCCCGAAATCTCGCCGTGTTCAGCGACTGGACGGGTGTAGACCCCGAACAGGGATACAGCCAGGGTAACACACAAGCGACGCTCCTTACTGCTGGACCGCCGCGGTACTTCACGGTCCGCCTAAACATCCGTTACTAACCTCCCGCCGACTTTCCTAATGAACCGGATCACCAAATCCATCCGCGGAATTGTCGCTACGGGCATTGTTCTCACGGCGACATTAGCGTTCTCGGCATGCAATAGCGTGTCGGACAGCCTGCTCGAAGTGACCGATCCTGACGTCATCGAGCCTGGAACCATCAACACACCCGAAGCTGCCGAGGCATTGCGTATCGGTGCCCTTGGCCGCTTCCGCAACATCACCGCTGGAGGCGAGGGGGCCTGGCTGCTGGGCGGACTTCTCACGGACGAGTGGAAATCAGGAGATACGTTCCTCCAGCGAAACGAGACCGACCAGAGGCAGATCCAGGAAAACAACGGTAACGTGCAAGCAATGCTGCGCGAGATCTATCGTGCGCGCACCAACGCGTTGGAGGCACTGAACGCCCTGGATCAGTACAAGCCGGATCCTGCGTCGTCTCGCGCCGAGCTGTATTTCGTTATTGGATTTGCGGAACTCACCCTGGCAGAATCCTTCTGTAATGGATCACCGCTGAGTGACGCATCCACTGGAGCACCGGTATACGGGCCTCCCCTGACCAACCAGGAGGTCTTTACTGCCGCGCTCGGCAATATGGATCAGGCAATCAGCCTGGCCACTGGAACGGATGCGGCAGCAGTCAGAGTACGCAACGCCGCGTTAGTCGGAAGGGCGCGCGCACTGCTCGACCTCGGTCGCCACGACGAGGCTGCGGCTGCTGTAGCGGGCGTGCCAGACGATTTTGAGTACAGCGTTACCTTTTCACTCAACGCGGGCAGTAACCAGATCTGGGCGCTCAACACAAGCGCACGTCGTTGGGTAGTCGGCGATTCCTTCGACACAGCGGGAATCATCGAAAATGCGCTTCCGTTTGCATCGGCTCAGGACCCGCGTATACCAAACGTCGGATCGCCAACCGGCACGTCCGCGGCAGGTAAGAGCTTTGACGGATCGACAAACTTTATTGATCAGTCACTGTTCGGTCGCACCGATCCCGCACCAATTGTGTCTGGAATCGACGCAGAACTCTACAAGGCAGAAGCTGCACTTCGCGCAAACGATATTGCCGGGATGATGACTATCCTGAATAACCTGCGCGGATCGGAGCGCAACCTGGGTGCAGTCACTACTCCTGCTATGGCGGCGCTCCCGGCACCTGCCTCGCAGGACGAAGCTACAGATCTGTATTTCCGAGAGAAGGCGTTCTGGACTTTTGGTCGCGGCCAGCGACTCGGTGACCTCCGCCGACTCGTGCGACAGTACGGGCGGGCGCAGACCAATGTCTTCCCCAACGGGCCGTTCCACAAAGGCGGAACCTATGGTGTGGACGTGAACTTTCCCGTAACAGTTGACGAACTCAACAACCCCGAGTTCACCGGCTGTCTCAACCGCGACGCATAGGGGTACTGCAGTCGATCTCGGGAACGGCCTTCGGTGCTCACGCATCGGAGGCCGTTTCTCTTTGACATGCTTCGCGCGGCCACTCCAGGGGAGAGTGTTCCGATTCCAAGGCGGCTGCAACTCGGGTGGGCCGAGGTCGTGGTGACGGTCTGGTCGCCGACCCGTACACTCTGCACTTTGGTGAGTCCACCGCCACTCAGGCTCACACTCTTTCAGCCAGTGCCCAGACTCTCGATCCTCGTTCCATCGATCTTCGCTGTGACCGCCTTCATCTCCGGCTGTTCTTCAGGGGAAACTCCGTCACCCGAACCAGAGAACAATCCCCTGGCTGCCGTCATCGCGCGAGGCGATTCGCTCGAACTCCCGGGTGAGTGGACCCCGCCTCCCGGCGACGCACTCGAACATTCGACCGCCGGCTTTGCCACGACGTTGTGCTCCGCAGTTTTCATCACCGGCCTCGACCCCGCTGACGCGGCTGCCAACGTGGGTGGGTTCAGCTCACCGTACGAGGACCGGGTACACGTCACTGATACCATCATAGACCGGGAGACGCAGACAGTGCGTCTCAAACTCCCCTCGGGGGTCTGGCGCGTAGCCAGGCGATACGGGAGCCAGGGGTGCATTGCCCTACCCAAGGATCGCGATTCGATATTCTTTACCCCGTCGGTCGTGACTCACAAACTACCAGATGCGGCTACTACTCCCTGGCCGATGGGAGACGTCATTGCCGCCCAACCTTGGCCCGCCGAAATCGACTCGGCGGCTCTCGCCAGATCCATCGATGCTGGTTTCGGTCCACCCGAAGCGATGACCGAAGCGTTTCTCGTTACCTACAAAGGACGCATTCTCGGCGAGCGCTATGGCGACGGGATCGGAATCCACACGCCACTTGAAAGTTGGTCGATGGGTAAGAGTATCACCGGGACACTGGTGGCACGGTTGATCCAGATGGGGGACTACACGCTCGAACAACCGGCTCCGATTCCGCAGTGGCAGCAGGATGGGGACCCGCGGCAGGCGATCCGTATTGTCGACATCATGCAGATGTCCAGTGGCCTCCGCATACGCGCGCCGTATGACCCCGGATACGATGCCTCTCTGGGATACCCCGACCACCTCTATTACTACACAGCGACAGCAAACAGCTTTGAGTGGGCGGCAACACGCCCTCAGCAGTGGGCACCGGCAACCGTGGGACGATATCGGAACACCGACCCCGTCCTGGCCAATTATCTAGTCCGGCTCGCGGTGGAGAAGCGTGGCGAGAACTATCACGCCTTCCCGCAACGGGCGCTCTTTGACAGGATCGGGATCCGAGATGCGGTCCTCCTCACCGACCCATACGGCAACTTTCTCACGCATGGGTATGAGTTCCTGGCCGCGCGCGACTGGGCTCGTTTGGCAAACCTCTATGTGCAGGACGGTGTGTGGAACGGCGAGCGTCTCCTTCCTGAAGGCTACGCAACGCACGTGCGCACGGTAGCGCCGGCGTGGGCCGCCGACGGACGTCCCATTTACGGCGGCGGGTTCTTCTGGCTCAACGGCGACGGCGCCCTACCAATACCACTGGAATCCTATTCAATGCAGGGTTCAGGAGGGCAGTACGTGATCCTTGTTCCGGACCGCGATCTGGTGGTGGTACGCCTGGGCAAGCATCGTGGGGGAGCTGCGGGGGAAGTGGCGCTGTCGCAGGCGCTGAAACTCTTGATGGACGCGGTCCCACCCACGGGCAGCCGGTGAGCAAATCGGGCTATATAGCTTTTCTCCGAGCCATTAACGTTGGCGGCCGCGTGGTCAAGATGGACCGCCTGCGCGCTCTTTTTGAGGAGCTAAAGCTGCGCAACGTTTCGACCTTTATTGCCAGCGGAAACGTGATTTTCGATTCGACGTCTTCGGATGAGTCTAAACTCAGCGACCGGATCGAGCAGCATCTTGCAAAGGCGCTCGGCTACCCGGTCGCGACGTTCCTCAGGACTCCTGATGAATTGACAGCGATCGTGGAGCACAATGCTTTTAGTGCCAGGGAGCTTGCCGGACCGGTGCACGGGGTCTATGTAGGTCTCCTCAAGACCGCACCACCGCGTGCTGGCATCAAGGCAGTCGAAGCGCTTAATGGCCCGCAGCACGAATTCAGGATTCAGGGTCGGCAGCTCTACTGGCTCGCCCGAATTTCTACTGCCGACTCGAAGATCTCGGGCGGCACGCTCGAAAAGGCGCTCGCGATGCCGCTCACGGTGCGCAATATCACTTCCTTGCGAAAGCTTGCGGCAAAGCTGGGAGGCTAAGACAGGCCACCAGGCACGCAAAGTGTGCGCGCGGCGGGGGTCAGCGTCGGCGCCCAAACCCTTTGCAGGGGCCGTATTTCATATCGCCTCCCCGGACGAAGCGAGCGGAAGCGAGCGAGATCCGGGGCCTAGTGTCGTTCTCCCTAACTATCTACAAACTGACACTCGACCCCTGCCTTCGCAGGGGTCGCGGTTTTGCTTTCGCTACCCCGGGGCCCAGTGTCGTTCACGATAACTAAGGAAAAAGCACCCTGGACCACAGCATACGCCGCCGTCGCGGTCTTAT